>NZ_JAAQWY010000020.1:0-94917 GCF_012985765.1 Pseudomonas sp. WS 5071
TGCGGCGTTCGTCGTCAGTCAGGCCTTCCGGGTTTTTCCAGAGGGCGATGTCGGCGGTCATGTTGACTTCTTGCGGCATCCAGTGGTTTGCGCAGCCGTCGAGGTACTTCTGCCAGGCCCAGTCGTACTTGAACGGCACGAGCTGGTTAAGGTCGGCGCGGCAGTTGATCATCATCTTTTCATCAACGGCGACACGGGCGCTGGCGCCTTCGAGTTCGGCCAGACCTTCAGCGATGTCGAGGTTGTCCAGGGCTGCCTTGGCACGCTTGATAGCCTCGGAGTCAGTGGCCGTGACAGCGCGAGCTTCTAGCGCCGCAACGCCGCCGGCGGTGTCCAGGCGGTCCATGTTGGCTTCGGTTGCGTGACCGGCATTGGCGCCTTTGACGGCGACTTCGCCTTCATCTTCTTTATCGAATTCGTCCCAGCTCAGCATGACGTGTCGTCTCCTGCGTGAGGGCCTGACGCCCGTGTGATAACGCTTAATAGTTGGGTTGTCACACGGCCATTGGCCGTTTGGATCTAAGGAATGTTGCTTGCAGCAGCGGTAAGCGCACGCAAAAACATGAATGTATTCGTAGGGTTGGCCCGCTGTCGCTGAGGGGATGCAGTGGTTTGTGCATCGCAGCCTGGCCTTGGGCCGGAGCAGCGTGGGTTTATAACCCGTGAAGGGGATATATCAAGCCCTTTTGACGGCGGCAGTATACGGGTTTTGTACAGGGTATTTCAGCCAGTTTTTTTTTGCGGATGCGACGAAATGCCCTGATTTTCAGGTGGACTTGGGCGAGGCTGCGGCTGGGCGAGGGTTTGACTGGGCGGATTTTTTTTGCGTGGGGCCTGGCGAGGAGCGCGCGAGGTGCGCAGAGGTGGGGAGGGGGCAGGCATTTCCCATTCGGGGGACTAAGCCCGGTTAAAACCGGGCGTTAAGTCACTCGCGGTATCAGCTCAAGCGATGACCATTGGTGCGGTCATAACCATCTTCGGCAAATGAAGCCGAGCGGGTGTTGTCGTAGCCGTCCTCGGCAAAGGAGGCCGAACGGGTGTTGTCGTAGCCGTCCTCGGCAAAGGAAGCCGAGCGGGTGTTGTCGTAGCCGTCTTCAGCGAAAGTTGCTGAATGAGTGCGGTCATAACCATCTGCTGCAAAGGCAGCACTTGCCAATACCGATAGACTAAAAGCCAATACCAGTGAGCGTTTCATTTACGCGTGTCCTGAGTTGTTACTGGCGGGTATTAACGCATCACCTGTAAACCTAGTGTGCTGTTAACGTTGCGCCCTGAATAAAGAAGTTGTCGTTTTAATTTAAAACAGCAAGTTAGCCGTTAGAGCAGCCATTACCCATAACGCGGTATTCCAGGGTGTGCTGCATGCCGTGGGAGTCTTCGTAAACCATCTGTGCCGGTACGACTTCGCAAACGTTGGGCACTTCAGTCATTGAGATAACTTTGGCAATGTCCAGTTCGGAAGAGTAGGAATAGTGTTCAACGGCAGGTTGCGGGTTGGAAACCGGGGTGTTTGATGTATCGGCCATGGCGGTTAAACACACACTGCTGAGGGCCAGAACTAACAACGCTTTCATTTCAGGGGTACCTGTTTTTGGTCGAGTGGGGTCACGTAGCCCTTATGAGGCCACGTGTGAAACTTAAAAAGTTAAGTGCGACTAAGCGTGCCTTCGTGGGGGCTGTAACGTGTGTTAATCGCGGTGCCTTGGTTGGCGAGAGGAATTTTATGCCTGCACCGGGCCTGCATATAGAGGGCGTTTTGATAAAGACTGTTGACAGATTCTGCAACAATCGCCGAAAACAGGGCGTCAAGGGCGCTTCGCGGCACGTCGTTTTGCAGGGTGAGAGGCTGTAAGTACCGAGCTTGAGCCTTCTGCCTATAAATGACGCTTTTCAGGCTGGTTTCTTACTACCAACGTCGAATGGAACTCACGCAGTGGCCCGGCTACAACAGGGTCATAAAACAACAACTACAAAAAAAATTGAGGTGTGGAACATGAGTGCAGCTTCCCTGTATCCCGTACGCCCCGAGGTCGCAGCCAACACGTTGACCGATGAGGCGACGTACAAGGCGATGTACCAGCAATCTGTCGTCAATCCGGATGGTTTCTGGCGCGAGCAGGCCAAGCGTCTCGACTGGATCAAGCCTTTTACTACGGTCAAGCAGACCTCTTTCGACGATCACCATGTCGATATCAAATGGTTTGCCGACGGCACCCTCAACGTGTCTTACAACTGCCTGGATCGACACCTTGCCGAGCGTGGCGATCAAGTGGCGATTATCTGGGAGGGCGATGACCCTTCCGAGCAACGCAACATTACCTACCGTGAATTGCACGAAGAAGTGTGCAAACTGGCGAACGCCTTGCGCGGTCAGGACGTGCACCGTGGCGACGTGGTCACGATTTACATGCCGATGGTGCCCGAGGCGGTCGTTGCCATGCTGGCTTGTACCCGCATCGGCGCGATTCACTCGGTTGTGTTTGGCGGCTTCTCACCTGAAGCGCTTGCCGGTCGTATCATCGACTGTAAATCCAAAGTGGTCATTACCGCCGACGAAGGTATTCGCGGCGGCAAGCGCACGGCCCTCAAGGCCAATGTCGACGAAGCGCTGACCAATCCTGACACCTCCAGTGTGCAAAAGATCATCGTGTTCAAGCGTACTGGCGGTGATATTGCCTGGTACAAACACCGTGACATCTGGTACCACGACCTGATGGCTGTCGCCTCGACGCACTGCGCGCCAAAAGAGATGGGTGCAGAAGAAGCGTTGTTCATCCTTTATACCTCCGGTTCCACTGGCAAACCCAAGGGCGTACAGCACACCACCGGTGGCTATCTGCTGTATGCGGCCCTGACCCATGAGCGTGTGTTCGATTACCGTCCGGGCGAGGTGTACTGGTGCACGGCCGACGTGGGCTGGGTCACCGGTCATACCTATATTGTCTACGGGCCGTTGGCCAACGGTGCCACCACGGTGCTGTTTGAAGGGGTACCGAATTACCCGGACATTACCCGCGTATCGAAAATCATCGACAAGCACAAGGTCAACATCCTCTACACCGCGCCGACAGCTATTCGCGCGATGATGGCCGAAGGTCAGGCAGCTGTTAAGGATGCAGACGGCTCCAGTCTGCGTTTGCTGGGCTCGGTGGGCGAGCCGATCAACCCGGAAGCCTGGAACTGGTACTACACGACTGTCGGCAAAGAGCGCTGCCCGATCGTTGACACTTGGTGGCAGACCGAAACCGGTGCCTGTCTGATGAGCCCGTTGCCGGGTGCGCATGCGCTCAAGCCGGGGTCGGCTGCCCGGCCATTCTTTGGTGTCGTGCCAGCGTTGGTGGATAACCTGGGCAACATCCTGGAAGGCGCTACCGAAGGCAACCTGGTGATCCTCGATTCATGGCCGGGTCAGTCGCGCACCCTGTACGGCGATCACGACCGCTTTGTGGACACCTACTTCAAGACGTTCCGTGGCATGTATTTCACCGGTGACGGAGCGCGCCGCGATGAAGACGGCTATTACTGGATCACCGGTCGCGTGGATGACGTACTCAACGTCTCAGGGCACCGCATGGGCACCGCGGAAATTGAAAGCGCGATGGTTGCGCACCCTAAAGTGGCCGAAGCGGCTGTTGTGGGCGTGCCCCACGACATCAAGGGGCAGGGCATTTATGTGTATGTCACGTTGAATGGCGGGGAAGAGCCGTCCGAAGCGTTGCGCCAGGAGTTGAAGAATTGGGTGCGCAAGGAGATCGGTCCTATCGCTTCGCCGGATGTCATTCAGTGGGCGCCGGGCCTGCCGAAAACCCGCTCGGGCAAAATCATGCGTCGCATTCTGCGTAAGATCGCCACGGGTGAGTACGACGGGCTGGGGGATATCTCGACGCTGGCAGATCCGGGCGTGGTGCAGCATTTGATTGAAACCCACAAAGGCATGAAGGTCGCGTAATACGTGGCCGCATCGTAAAAGCCCCGCCTGGCACAGTCAGGCGGGGCTTTTTGTTTTGTACAGGCGAGAAGCCTGTGTAAGGTGTTACCGCTGATGTAACCGGGCGCACGGAAACGGGGCTTTGCGAAACGAAGAGCACTGTTTTGGCGCAGCTTTTGCGGGCCAAATAAATTAGATGAAACGCTGCACTTGCCGGAATAGAAGGCTTTGCGAATAATAGGCCCGCTATTTGCAACTCATATAGGTTCTGCACCTTTTGCTCTTGCATGATTTTGGAGAGCTGTCAATGCCTGGAGTCGCCTTTCTCGGTGCATTTGTAATTAGTTGTCGCATTGAAGAAATAACGGCTTGAAGCCTGTCGTTAGAATGCCGATCACTCGCTCGTCGTTGTTGTGCTGACCTCAGCACAACGCCAGTAGGACGTGGCGCCGCATTCCCGGTTTAACCTCCGCATATTGGGCTCAGGCTCACTCTGCATTTTTTGCCCTTTACCGATGGAGTCCTAAGATGAAGAAACTCGTGCTTCTTGGCGCCCTGGCACTGTCTGTGCTGTCCCTGCAGGCTTTTGCTGATGAAAAACCTCTGAAAATTGGTATTGAAGCTGCTTACCCTCCGTTTGCCTCCAAGGCACCGGATGGCAGCATTGTCGGCTTTGACTACGACATCGGTAACGCCCTGTGCGAAGAGATGAAGGTCAAGTGCGTTTGGGTTGAGCAAGAGTTCGATGGGCTGATCCCTGCGCTGAAAGTGCGCAAGATCGACGCCATCCTGTCCTCGATGTCCATCACCGAAGATCGCCAAAAATCCGTTGACTTCACCCAGCGTTACTACCTCACTCCAGCACGCCTGGTGATGAAGGAAGGCACTGCCGTCAGCGACAGCCTGGATGAACTCAAAGGCAAGAAAATCGGTGTGCAACGTGGTTCGATCCACGACCGCTTTGCCAAGGAAGTGCTGGCGCCTAAAGGGGCCACTGTTGTTCCTTACGGTTCGCAGAACGAAATCTACCTGGACGTACAAGCCGGTCGCCTGGATGGCACCGTTGCCGACGCCACCCTGCTGCAAGACGGTTTCCTGAAAACCGACGCAGGTAAAGGTTACGCGTTCGTAGGCCCGCAATTTACCGACGTCAAATACTTTGGTGACGGCGTAGGCATCGCGGTACGCAAGGGCGATGCGTTGAAAGACAAGATCAACAAGGCCATCGCCGGTATCCGTGAAAACGGCAAGTACAAGCAGATCCAGGACAAATATTTCGACTTCGATATTTACGGCGCCGACGCGCAGTAAGTCATCGCAGCACCCTGTCCGAAATGGCGCAAGCAACAGGAATTCTGAAGTTTGCGCCATTTTTTCATCCAAATTTTGAGGACCTGAATCATGTTGAAAGGCTACGGGGCTGTCATCCTCGATGGCGCTTGGTTGACGCTTCAGCTCGCCTTGTCGTCCATGGCCCTGGCCATTGTTCTAGGTCTGATCGGTGTTTCTTTGCGCCTGTCGCCGGTGCGCTGGCTGGCCTGGTTGGGCGATTTGTATTCCACAGTCATTCGCGGCATTCCCGATCTGGTGCTGATCCTGCTGATTTTCTACGGTGGTCAGGACTTGCTGAACCGCGTCGCGCCCCTGCTGGGCTATGACGACTACATCGATTTGAACCCGTTGGCGGCCGGTATCGGCACCTTGGGTTTTATCTTTGGCGCGTATTTGTCCGAAACGTTTCGGGGTGCCTTCATGGCCATTCCCAAAGGACAGGCGGAAGCGGGGATGGCGTATGGGATGAGCGGTTTTCAAGTATTTTTCCGGGTGTTGGTGCCGCAGATGATTCGCCTCGCGATTCCGGGCTTTACCAACAACTGGCTGGTGTTAACCAAAGCCACGGCCCTGATCTCGGTGGTCGGGTTGCAAGACATGATGTTCAAGGCCAAGCAGGCGGCAGATGCCACGCGCGAACCTTTCACCTTCTTTCTGGCCGTCGCGGCGATGTACCTGGTGTTGACCAGCGTATCGCTGCTGGCGTTGCGACAACTTGAGAAGCGCTACTCGGTAGGCGTTAAGGCGGCTGATCTATGATCTTCGACTACAACGTCATTTGGGACAGCATGCCGCTGTACCTTAATGGCCTGCTGGAAACCCTCAAGTTACTGGGTATTTCACTGTTCTTCGGCTTGTTGGTGGCAGTGCCACTGGGGTTGATGCGCGTCTCCAAGCAGCCGCTGGTCAACTTTCCGGCCTGGCTCTACACCTATGTGATTCGCGGCACGCCGATGCTGGTGCAACTGTTCCTGATCTACTACGGGCTGGCTCAGTTCGAGACCGTTCGTGAGAGCTTTATGTGGCCGTTGCTGTCCAGTGCAACCTTCTGCGCCTGTTTGGCGTTTGCCATCAACACCAGCGCTTACACCGCCGAAATCATCGCCGGTAGTCTCAAGGCCACACCCCACGGCGAAATCGAAGCGGCCAAGGCGATGGGCATGTCGCGCGGCAAGATGTACCGCCGCATTCTGTTGCCGTCTGCCATGCGCCGGGCGCTGCCGCAGTACAGCAACGAAGTCATCATGATGTTGCAGACCACCAGTCTGGCGTCCATCGTCACCCTGATCGACATTACGGGCGCCGCGCGTACCGTGAATGCGCAGTACTATTTGCCGTTCGAGGCCTACATCACCGCCGGTGTTTTCTACTTGTGCCTGACGTTCATTCTGGTGCGCCTGTTCAAAATGGCCGAGCGCCGCTGGTTGGGCTACATGGCCCCGCGCAAGGCCTGACCCATGGAACGTATCGATCATCCATTGCCCTGGAGCAGCCTGGGCACCGAGCGTCATCTGTCGGTGTTTCGTTTTGGCGCGGGAGAGCGCAAGGCCTACATTCAGGCCAGCTTGCATGCGGACGAGTTGCCTGGCATGCGCTGCGCCTGGGAGCTGAAAAAGCGCTTGAGTGCACTGGAAGCTCAAGGGCTGTTGAACGGCGTGATCGAACTGGTACCCGTGGCCAATCCGCTCGGGCTCGGGCAATTGCTGCAAGGCAATCACCAGGGGCGTTTTGAGTGCGGCAGCGGCAAGAACTTCAACCGCGACTTTGTCGAGCTGAGTGCGCCGGTGGCTGCACGGCTTGAAGGGCGCCTCGGGGATGACCCGCGAGCGAATGTTCACCTGATCCGTCAGGCCATGCGCGACGTGTTAGCTGAATTGCCAGCTGCCACCACTCAGTTGCAAGGCATGCAGCGTGTGCTCCTGAATCATGCCTGCGATGCCGACGTGGTGCTCGACCTGCATTGCGATGCCGAAGCGGCCTTGCACATGTACGCCTTGCCCCAGCATTGGCCGCAGTGGCGCTCGCTGGCCGCGCACCTGAATGTGCGTGTTGGTTTGCTGGCTGAAGACTCGGGCGGTAGCTCTTTTGACGAGGCGTGTTCCTTGCCCTGGTTGCGTTTGCAGCGTCACTTTGGCGACGCGCAAATTCCGCTGGCCTGCATGGCCACCACTGTGGAGCTGGGCGGGCAGGCAGACACCGGTCGTGAGGAGGCGCAGCGCTATGCCGAAGGGATTCTGGCGTTTCTCGCCGAGCAGGGGCTGATCGGCGGGCAATGGCCGGCTGCGCAACATGAAGCGTGTGAAGGCATGCCTTTCGAGGGGACTGAGTTGTTGTTTGCACCGCACCCCGGTGTGGTGAGTTTTTTACGTCCGGCGGGCGCCTGGGTTGAAGTGGGCGAGCCGCTGTTCGAAGTGATTGATCCTTTATCCGACCGGGTGAGTACGGTATGCGCAGGTACGGCCGGTGTGCTGTTTGCCGTTGAGCGCCTGCGCTATGCGCAACCCGGTTTCTGGCTGGCCAAAGTGGCGGGGCGCGAGCCTCTGCGCCACGGGCGCTTGCTCAACGACTGACTGTTTCTGTGAGAACCGACAGCATGTACAAACTTGAAGTCCAAGACCTGCATAAACGCTACGGCAGTCACGAAGTGCTCAAAGGCGTTTCGCTGGCCGCCAAAGCAGGCGATGTGATCAGCATCATCGGTTCCAGCGGTTCCGGTAAAAGTACCTTTTTGCGTTGCATCAACCTGCTTGAGCAGCCGCACGCGGGCAAAATCTTGCTCAATGGCGAAGAACTGAAGTTGATCGCCAACAAGGACGGCGGCCTCAAAGCCGCGGATCCCAAGCAGCTGCAACGCATGCGTTCGCGCCTGTCGATGGTGTTTCAGCATTTCAACCTGTGGTCGCACATGACTGCGCTGGAAAACATCATGGAAGCGCCCGTGCATGTGCTGGGCATGTCCAAAATAGAGGCGCGGGAAAAAGCCGAGCATTACCTCAACAAGGTCGGTGTTTCTCATCGCAAGGATGCTTACCCGGGCCATATGTCCGGCGGTGAGCAGCAGCGTGTGGCGATTGCCCGGGCGCTGGCCATGGAGCCGGAAGTCATGTTGTTCGACGAACCGACGTCGGCCCTTGACCCCGAGCTGGTGGGTGATGTGTTGAAGGTTATGCAGGACCTCGCCCTTGAAGGCCGCACCATGGTGGTGGTAACGCACGAAATGGGCTTTGCCCGCGAAGTGTCGAACCAACTGGTGTTTCTGCACAAAGGGATCGTCGAAGAGCGCGGCGACCCGCGCGAAGTTCTGGTCAACCCGAAATGTGAACGTTTGCAGCAGTTTCTTTCAGGTAGCCTGAAGTAACTGCGATTTCAAGACTGCCGCTGTGCACCAAAATAGGTCATGCTCCGCACCGTGCGCGGCTGGCCTGGTTCAGTGTCTGGCGTATGTGGTTTCTCACTCTCGTTTTCGTTCCGGATAGCACGCTATGACCGCCCATCGAATTGGTTTCCTCATTTGGCCCAGCACCAAAGCCTTGACCCTGGCGCTGGCCGAAGAGGCGTTGCGTGTTGCCCAGCGCGTGCACCCGGAAGTCGTTTACGAGTTGCTGTTTCTACAAGCAGAACCCCCTGTAGAAGGCGAGTGGCGTTTGCCCGGTGAGCCGTGGGGCGGAAAGATTGAAGGCTGCCAGAAGCTGTTTTTGCTGGCCGATGAGCCGCCGCTTTCAGTGGCGCCGGCGCTGAGTACTGCCCTTAAGCAAGTGGTGCGGGCCGGGTGCGTGATTGGCGGGTTGTCGGCGGGTGTTTATCCGCTGGCGCAGTTGGGGTTGCTGGACGGCTATCGCGCAGCCGTTCACTGGCGTTGGCAGGATGATTTTGCCGAGCGCTTCCCCAAGGTGATTGCCACCAGTCACCTGTTTGACTGGGACCGCGACCGCCTAAGTGCCTGCGGCGGGATGTCGGTGCTGGATCTGTTGCTTGCTGTGCTGGCCCGCGACCACGGTGCCGAGCTGGCGGGGGCTGTGTCCGAAGAACTGGTGGTGGAACGCATCCGTGAAGGCGGCGAACGCCAGCGCATTCCGTTGCAGAACCGTCTGGGTTCCAGTCACCCCAAGCTGACGCAAGCGGTGTTACTGATGGAAGCCAATATTGAAGAACCCTTGACCACCGACGAAATCGCTCAGCATGTGTGCGTGTCCCGTCGGCAGTTGGAGCGGATCTTCAAGCAATACCTCAATCGCGTCCCAAGCCAGTACTACCTTGAGTTGCGCCTGAACAAGGCCCGGCAAATGCTGATGCAGACCAGCAAGTCGATCATCCAGATCGGTTTGTCGTGCGGCTTTTCGTCCGGGCCGCACTTCTCTAGCGCCTACCGCAATTTCTTTGGCGCCACACCGCGTGAAGATCGCAATCAACGCCGCAGCAGCAGCCCGTTTGAGTTGTCCTCTGCGCCCGCCGAGCGTGGTTGAGGGTCACTCTTCGATATCCGGCGCCTCCTCCGGGACGTCAACGTCCAGCTCGATGTTCATGTCCAGGCCTGTTTGAGCGAAATAGTCGCGAACGCGATTCAGGCTGGTCACTGACAGCGGATTGCCTTGCAGGTCGAGGCCTTGGGTGATGGAGGCGGGGGCCTCAAACAGCGCTTCGGGCAACTCAATAATCAGGTTTTCACTCAAATCAATCACCTCCAGCCCCGGCAGGTCCAGCACGGAAAGCGGGAACTCCGTCAGTTCGGTGTTGCTCAAGTGCAGGGTGTTCAAATTTGTCATGCTGCTGAAGTCGGGCGTGACATTGAGCGGGTTGTCATCCAGGTCGATGTACTCCAGACGCTCCATTCCCGCCAGCCTTTGGGCTGTCTCAGGGGTCAAGGTGATTGCGCTGCTTTCGAGGTGGATATCGGTGAGGTTGGGCATCGAAAAAATCGACTCGGGCAGCACGTCCAGCTCAAACCCTTGGAGTTGCAATACACGCACTCGCGGGAAGCGCTGAAGAAACTCATCCACCCCGGTCACAGGCCCGAAGCCTCGCAAGGAAAGAAACGTCACATGGCTGAAATCAGCGTTGACTGGCGGCATGCTGTCGACTATTAACCGTGTGAATGTCAGTTCAAAGCCATCACGTTCAGGGTCGGCATAGTGGTTGTCGAACGCTGTTTGATGGCGCCAGCAACGCTCCAGTTCACGGCTGAATGCGCGGCGGTCCTGAACATTGGCCACGCGCTGGCTCGGTGGGAGTAACTCCCCTGTACGCTGATTCACCGCAGGTGCGTCAAGGGTCCAGGCTTCGAGGTCATCACGTAAGCCCTGCAACGCTTGCCCCAGATCGGTCAGTGCCTGATGGGCCTGAACCCGGTCTGTGGGCAGGCCCCGGATGATCCGTGCCCGCTCCCTGATATTCAGGCTGGGGTACAGCTCATACACCCGCTGGTCGAGCGGGTCGGGTGCGGAACCGGGGGCATCGGCGCCCAACAGGGGGTAGTCGCGGGCGGTTTGTGGCAGATTCGCGAGAGGGTCTATATCCAGCACGGTGCGGGCGGGTTCAATCTGTGCGCTGACCCTGTGACGTGGCAGGAGGGGATGGTGGCGAACGGCACGTTTCAAATCACTCCCCTGACCGACATGCGGGAAGCCCAATTGATTGCGTTCGGCATCCGGCAACGCATGCAGCACCGCGGCATAGAGGTCGTCGGGGCCATGTAATTCCCGGTCTTCAGCATCCCGGGCGCTGTAGCGGTTTTCAGATTTGATCAATACCTTGCGTACAGCGGCCTGCTCATCCCCGAGGCTGTTAAGCAGAAGGCCGTCAAAGTGGTCCTGGCGAACCTCCAGGCGCAGCGCTTTTGACCAGCCGGGGAGGGATTCGATCGTGTTCAATATCAGCCATTCGGTCTGCGGGCTGGACGTGGAATCGAGGAATAACCCTTCGTAGGTGCGATTGACGCGTGATTCATGCAGGAGCTGCAAGGCCTGGGTATGCAAGCGGGGCGCCAGGGTGCGTTGATTGAGCAGTTGCAGCAGTTCGTCACCCCGGGCATTCCAGATCAATGCCTGAGCCGCCGCTGTCGGCAGCTCGGGACAGGCCGCCTGCAACACGCGTATTTCGTCATTAGTGGCCGGTGACGCTGACGCATAGTGGGACTTGAATAACTCGACACGCTGGCGGCGAGCCTGTTCGGCCAAAAGGGTGCGCAACCGACTGATTTGAAGAGGCGTATCCGGCAGCGGATCACCAAACGCGGGGTCGATGGCCAGTAACGTTTTGGCATCTGGCTCATCCAGAGCCTGCAACACGTCCTCCAATAAATGGCCCTCACGCACCCGGCTGTGACGGACCTGCAGGCGCTCTGATGAACCGGAGGCCGGCGGGTAATCGGCCATCACTTCGCCGCTTTCACTGACGACCCTTAACCCTTTGGGCACATTCCACAGGTCGCGGTGGGTTAACAGCTGCAGTTGTGTCTGAGTGTGTGTCTGTTGCTGTACCAGCGGGTCCAGGCTTTCCATGTCGTCGATAAAGCCTTGGATTTCGCCCTCGATCACGAAGCGTGAAATGCTGTCAGCCAGTAAGGGGGGGGTGGGCAGAGCGTCCACATGAAGGCGGCGCAGCAGATCGGGCCCGGTGTCGGTGAGGGCCAGCAGGCGTGAGGCTTGGTCCGCCGGTAGCCTGGCGGCGGTCGGGCTCAGGCGTTGAAATAATTTCACGTCATCCCAGTACAGCGGCTGCTCGGTTTCTGCCGACCATGCGCCCGTACCGTTGTGCCGCAAGCGGGGCGAGTACGCCCGTGTGCGGGAGGGGTGTTTGATGCGCAAGCGCTGGGTGCGGGCTTCTTGTTCCACACGATAGGTGCGATCGTCCAGGGTTAAAAACTGGGCTTCTTCGTGCAGCTGCAAGCCGCTGTCGTTAACCGGCACATGCTCGGGTAACGGTGCGGTGTGGGCGTAGGGGGCGAGGTCCGGTTCCCACAGACGGCTTTCACCAGTGGGCAGGGTGACGGGTTTTAAGCGCGCAATAAACGGAGTGAGCGCGTCACCGGCAATTTTGCCGCCAATCGCCAATGCGCCTGCCTGGGTCAGGCTTGAAACCACATTAAACAGATGATCCCACGCTTCCAGGGTTTTGCCTTCGGTCCAGTCTTTGATGCCCTCATACGTGTCATCCAGAATTTGATAGGCCATTTGCAAGAGCATCAACTCCCCGAGACCCGGCACGAAAATGGCACCGACCATTTCGAGTGCATTGAGTGCCCATTCCCCGACTTTCTTCAGGCGCGCCTGCCGGTCATGGCGCGTTTTCTGGTCTTCGGCGTCGGTGCTGACCGCAATCAGGGGCGCGTCGGCCAGCAGTTTGCGGCGCTTCTCCTCAAACAGGTACTCGTCGAAATCCTGAGGGATGTCGCTCAGGGTGTACTCCAGTACGGGGTGTTCAATCACGCGGGTGCGAATGTCGAGGGGGTAATCCTCGGGCCAGCCTTGTCCCTCGGGAAGGGAAGGCGGGTCTGCGGTGATGTGAAACAGAGCGCGTTTTAAATCAGCGAAAAATTCGCCCACATGCTGGTGGTCGATGAAGCGGCAGAAGTACTGCTGGTACAGGGGGGCGCGTAATTGAAGTGCGAGCTGGGCAACGAAGTCAGCCATTGAGGCGTAGCGTTTGAGCGGGTTCAGTGGATCATCCGGCACGTAAGCAATGATTTCGCTGTTGGCCGGCGGCAAAACCCGATGAGCACTGAAAATCAGGACCCCGGTCAAGGTTTTGCCCAGTAAGGTCATGCTGTGCGGGTACAGCGGGGCCGGGCCGGCACGGGTCCAGCCCCGGACTTCGCCCAGGTCGTTGAGGGACGCCTGCTGGCTGGGGGTAATCTGGCCGTGCGCCTCTGCACGATGGGCGCAGGCTGCCAGCGCGTTTTTTGCGTAGTCGCGTACAGCGGTTTTGAGCGCGAGCGCTTTGCGGCGATCCGTCAGGCCGAGCGCGTTGTCCAGATGCGCTTTGTACTGTCGGCCAATGTCCAGTTGGCGGCACAGTTGGATGAAACCTGGCACGGGCAGTTGCCGGGTTAACCCATGCAGCACGTGAAATTGCCCGCTGGGTGTCGGTTTTGAAATGAAGCCCGAGTCCCCAGTATGTGCACCCGGCTCGCCCTCAAACGCTTCAAAATTATGCAGGGCAGCCCCCAGCATGGACGTGCGCCAGTTTTTGACGGCGCCGGTCGGGATGTTCAAGAGGGGCGTGGTCAGCGGGATATACAGGTTGATGAAGGTGGCCTTGAGGTCCAGTGCGGGGTCAATGGCGTACTGGCGTATTAGTGCCTCTCGCAGCAAAGAAGTGGCGAATGCCTCAATGTCCGTGAGCGTGTCGAGGTGTTGGCGAGTGGCGTGATGGGATTTCCAGTGCGCAACGTGGGCTTGGTTAAGGGCTGTTCGTTGTGCGTGAGGTAACTCGGGCGGCCAATGCGCGGGCGCGGGCTTGATCTGCCTGAGTGTTTGGCGCGCTGCCTCGGGGGCCTGCACCAGCCAGTCAGGCAGCGTACGTTCAATCAGTCGCTGGTGAGCCAGTACAGGCGCTGCGGTGGGGGTTGGAGGGGGGGAAGCGGCATTGATGGCATCAGGCATTGATTCACTCATTGATCAGCGGGTAAGAGCCCTAAAGATCGGCCCCGGTGTCACTGATAAAAAGCGCAAATACCTGCTTAAAGCCGCACCCAACAGATCGCAACTATGCAATCAAGGGATAAAAAAATAGCCCCAGGTGCGCCGTGAAGGGGTTGGGGCTGAGTGCCCGTGTCCAAGCCTCTGCAAATCAACCTGACGTGGCGCTGCCGTTAAGCGTGCTCAGCGTTTAAACTGCGCCTTTGTGACGCAATATGTCGCATTGCCGAAAGCCTGAGAAAATCGTGGTTGAGCGCTATAAGAAGTTGTCGCTTGGCGGCAAGGCGTGATGCCCACGTGTCCTTACAATCCTCCCATCGCTCGCCAGTTTAGGCAGGCGTTCCTCTTCAGGAGACTCCGATGTCCGTTGAGCAAGCCCCGGTGCAACGCGCCGATTTCGATCAGGTCATGGTGCCTAACTACGCACCTGCCGCCTTCATTCCTGTGCGCGGTGCGGGTTCCCGAGTATGGGATCAGTCGGGTCGCGAGCTGATTGACTTCGCGGGCGGCATTGCCGTTAACGTATTGGGCCATGCGCATCCGGCACTGGTCGGGGCGTTGACTGAGCAGGCCAACAACCTGTGGCATGTGTCCAATGTGTTCACCAACGAGCCGGCACTGCGCCTGGCCAAAAAACTGGTGGATTCGACCTTTGCCGAGCGCGTGTTCTTCTGCAACTCGGGCGCTGAAGCCAACGAAGCAGCTTTCAAGCTCGCACGTCGTGTGGCCCACGACCGCTTTGGTCCTGAAAAATACGAAATCATTGCCGCGCTCAACAGCTTCCACGGGCGCACCCTGTTCACTGTTAACGTGGGCGGGCAGTCGAAGTATTCCGATGGCTTCGGGCCAAAAATCACCGGCATCACCCATGTGCCGTTCAACGATCTGGACGCGCTCAAAGCGGCCATTTCCGACAAGACCTGCGCCGTTGTGCTGGAACCGGTACAGGGCGAGGGCGGTGTGCTGCCTGCCGAGCAGGCTTACCTGCAAGGCGCGCGTGACCTGTGCAATCAACACAACGCGCTGCTGGTGTTTGATGAAGTGCAAACCGGCATGGGCCGTACGGGCGAGCTGTTTGCCTACATGCACTATGGCGTGACCCCGGACATCCTCACCAGCGCTAAAAGCCTGGGCGGCGGTTTCCCGATTGCAGCGATGTTGACCACTGAAGCGCTGGCCAAGCACCTGGTTGTCGGCACCCACGGCACCACATACGGCGGTAACCCGCTGGCGTGCGCGGTGGGCAATGCTGTAATCGATGTGATCAACACGCCTGACGTGCTGGACGGCGTGAAAGCCAAACACGACCAGTTCAAGACCCGTCTTGAAGCGATCGGTCAGCAGTACGGCCTGTTCACGCACGTGCGTGGCCTGGGCCTGTTGATCGGCTGCGTATTGAGCGATGCCTGGAAAGGCAAGGCCAAGGACATCTTCAATGCCGCCGAAAAGGAAGGCCTGATGATCCTGCAAGCTGGCCCGGACGTGGTGCGTTTTGCCCCGAGCCTGGTGGTCGACGAGGCCGACATCAAAGACGGTCTGGACCGCTTTGAACGCGCAGTGCAGAAGCTGACCCAAGCCTGATCGGCACCCCTGACGGGAGCGTGCATGCTTCCCGTCAGGGTTTCTTCGTTTCTTTCTATTTCAAGAATTAAGGAGTGACACCATGCTGGTGATGCGCCCTGCGCAAATGGCTGACCTGGGCGAGGTACAGCGTCTGGCTGCGGACAGCCCGATTGGTGTCACTTCATTGCCGGACGATGTGGAACGCCTGCGCGACAAGATCGCCGCGTCCGAGGCATCGTTCGCCGCCGAGGTGAGTTTCAATGGCGAAGAAAGTTATTTCTTTGTCCTCGAAGACACCGCGACCGGCACGCTGGTGGGCTGTTCGGCCATCGTGGCATCGGCCGGTTACTCGGAGCCGTTCTACAGCTTCCGTAACGAGACCTTCGTCCACGCCTCCCGCGAGCTGAAGATTCACAACAAGATTCATGTGCTGTCGCAGTGCCACGACCTTACCGGTAACAGCCTGCTGACCAGTTTTTACGTGGTCCCGGAGCTGGTGGGTTCGGCTTTTTCCGAACTCAATTCCCGTGGCCGCCTGCTGTTCGTTGCCAACCATCCCGAGCGGTTTGCCGACTCGGTTGTGACGGAAATCGTCGGCTACAGCGACGAAAACGGTGACTCGCCGTTCTGGGATGCTATCGGCCGCAACTTCTTTGACCTCAACTACGCTGCCGCCGAGCGCTTGTGCGGGCTGAAGAGCCGTACCTTCCTCGCCGAGCTGATGCCGCATTACCCGATCTACGTACCGCTGTTGCCTGACACCGCGCAAGAAGCCATGGGGCAAGTGCATCCACGGGCACAGATCACCTTCGACATCCTGATGCGCGAAGGCTTTGAAACCGATCATTACATCGACATTTTCGACGGCGGCCCGACCCTGCATGCGCGGGTGTCCGGTATTCGTTCGATTGCGCAAAGCCGCGTGGTGCCGGTGAAAATCGGTGAATTGTGCAAAGGCGGTGGCCGCCAATACCTGGTGGCCAATGCGCAGCTCCAGGACTACCGCGCGGTGCTGATGGAGCTCGATTGGGCGCCGGGCAAGCCGGTCACGCTGGACCTGGAAGCGGCCGAAGCCCTGGGCGTTGGCGAAGGTGCCAGCGTGCGAGTGGTTGCGGTTTAACGCCTTTGAGCGAGTTTCGCGGGGTTCGTCAGCGAGCCCTGCATGAGGAGATAGCATGATCGTTCGCCCTGTACGCAACAGCGATTTACCTGCCTTGATCGAACTGGCCCGTAGCACAGGGACCGGTCTGACCACGCTGCCCGCCAATGAAGAGCGCCTGCTGCACCGCGTGACCTGGGCCGAGAAAACCTTCCGCGGCGAAGCTGAGCGCGGCGATGCCGACTACCTGTTTGTGCTGGAAGACGACGACGGCAAAGTGGTCGGTATTTCGGCCATTGCTGGCGCCGTGGGCCTGCGTGAGCCCTGGTATAACTTCCGCGTCGGACTGACCGTCAGCGCGTCGCAAGAACTGAATATTTACCGCGAAATTCCGACGCTGTTCCTGGCCAACGACCTGACCGGCAATTCCGAGCTGTGCTCGCTCTTTCTGGGTGAGGGGCACCGCACCGGCCTGAATGGGCGCTTGCTGGCCAAGGCGCGGATGCTGTTTATCGCCGAGTTCCCGGAGCTGTTTGGCAACAAGATCATTGCTGAAATGCGCGGTATGTCTGATGAAGCCGGGCGTTCTCCGTTCTGGGAAAGCTTGGGTCGGCACTTCTTCAAAATGGAATTCAGCCAGGCCGATTACCTGACCGGGGTCGGTAACAAAGCGTTTATCGCTGAACTGATGCCCAAGTTTCCCGTGTACACCTGTTTCCTGTCCGAAGACGCGCGGGCCGTGATCGGCAAGGTGCACACCCACACCGAGCCGGCCCTGAATATGCTCAAAAGCGAAGGGTTTAGCTATCAGGGCTACGTCGATATTTTTGACGCAGGCCCGGCAGTGGAGTGCGAGACGGACAAGATCCGGGCCGTGCGCGAAAGCGAAGCGCTGGTGCTGGCCATTGGCACGCCCGGCGACGACGCCACGCCTTACCTGATTCACAACCGCAAGCGCGAGGACTGCCGCATCACGGCGGCGGCGGCGCGTCTGGCTGCGGGCACGCTGGTGGTCGATCCGCTGACTGCCAAACGCCTGCAATTGAGCGCGGGCGATCAAGTGCGCGCGGTGACGTTATCCGCCCAGCCAGTGGCCCCACGGGAGAAAAAATAATGAGCACGTTGTACATCGCAGGCGCGTGGCAAAACGGGCAGGGCGAAGCCTTTGAGTCGCTGAACCCAGTGACCCAGCAGGTGCTGTGGTCCGGCCAGGGCGCCGATGCCAATCAGGTGAATGCCGCCGTCAACGCAGCACGTCAGGCTTTTGCGGGGTGGGCCAAGCGTTCTTTTGAAGCGCGACTGACAGTTCTGGAGGCCTTTGCCGCCAGCCTCAAGGCCAATGCCGACGCGTTGGCGCGCTGTATCGGTGAAGAAACCGGTAAGCCGTTGTGGGAGTCGGCGACTGAAGTCACCAGCATGATTAACAAGGTGGCGATTTCGGTTCAAAGCTACCGCGAGCGCACGGGCGAGAAAAGCGGCCCGCTGGGTGACGCCACGGCCGTGTTGCGCCACAAGCCGCATGGCGTGGTGGCGGTGTTCGGTCCGTACAACTTTCCTGGGCACCTGCCTAACGGTCACATTGTTCCGGCCTTGCTGGCCGGCAATAGCGTGGTGTTCAAGCCGAGCGAGCTGACACCGAAAGTGGCCGAGCTGACGGTCAAGTGCTGGGTCGAAGCCGGTCTGCCAGCGGGGGTGCTGAACTTGCTGCAAGGCGGGCGCGATACGGGCATTGCGCTGGCGGCCCATGCGGGTATCGATGGCCTGTTCTTTACGGGGTCGAGCCGCACTGGTAACGCACTGCATCAACAGTTTGCCGGTCGCCCGGACAAAATCCTGGCGCTGGAGATGGGCGGCAATAACCCGCTGGTGGTCGATCAGGTGGCTGACGTCGAAGCGGCGGTGTACACCATCATTCAGTCAGCGTTCATTTCAGCGGGTCAGCGTTGCACCTGCGCCCGCCGCTTATTGGTGCCTGAAGGCGCCTGGGGCGACAGTTTGCTGACGCGTCTGGTTGAGGTCAGTCAGCGCATCGAGGTGGGCGCGTTCGATCAGCAGCCTGCACCGTTCATGGGGTCGGTTATTTCGTTGCAAGCCGCGCGGGCCTTGATGGATGCCCAGGAAGTGTTGCTCGGTTCCGGGGCAGTGGCTCTGCTTGAAATGAGTCAGCCGGACAGCAATGCCGCGTTGCTGACGCCGGGCATCATTGATGTGACCGAAGTCAGCGAGCGCAGCGATGAAGAGTTGTTCGGGCCGTTGCTGCAAGTGATCCGTTATGCCGATTTCGACGCCGCGATTGCAGAGGCCAATAACACGGCCTTTGGTCTGGCAGCCGGTTTGCTTTCCGATTCCGAAGCGCGTTATCAGCAGTTCTGGCTCGAAAGCCGTGCCGGTATCGTCAACTGGAACAAGCAATTGACGGGGGCTGCCAGCAGCGCACCTTTTGGCGGAATCGGCGCCTCGGGTAATCACCGTGCCAGTGCGTATTACGCAGCCGATTATTGCGCCTACCCGGTGGCCTCGCTCGAAACGCCGATGCTCGCGTTGCCAGCGGCGCTGACGCCGGGCGTACGTTTGTAATTTCGAAATGCTTATAAAACCGTTTGCCGGAGCCTCGCTGATGAAGTCCTTTGAAGTCAATTTTGACGGTTTAGTGGGGCCGACCCATAACTACGGCGGGTTGTCCTTCGGCAACGTCGCGTCCCAGAGCAACAGCCAGCAGGCTTCCAACCCCAAGGAAGCCGCGCTGCAAGGCCTGGAAAAAATGAAAGCGCTGATGGACATGGGTTTTGTCCAGGGCGTTCTGGCCCCGCAAGAGCGCCCGGACGTGGCTGCCTTGCGCAGCCTGGGGTTTGGCGGCACCGATGCTCAGGTCATTCAAAAAGCGGCCAAAGACGCCATGCCGTTGCTGGTAGCCAGTTGCTCGGCATCAAGCATGTGGGTGGCCAACGCGGCGACGGTCAGCCCGAGTGCCGACACGGCCGACGGGCGGGTGCATTTCACCGCCGCCAACCTCAACTGCAAGTTTCATCGCAGTATTGAACACCCGACCACCAGCCGTGTGCTGGGGGCGATGTTTGCGGACCCTCAGTATTTTGCCCACCACGCGGCTTTGCCGGCCGTGGCGCAATTTGGTGATGAAGGTGCGGCAAACCACACCCGGTTCTGCCGGGACTACGGCGAAGCCGGCGTCGAGTTCTTTGTGTATGGGCGCAGCGCCTTCGACAGCCGTTATCCGGCACCTCAGAAATACCCGGCACGCCAGACGCTTGAGGCCTCTCAAGCGGTGGCGCGCCTGCACGGCCTGAGTGAGGCGGGCGTCGTGTTTGCGCAGCAGAACCCGGCGGTCATTGACCAGGGTGTGTTCCATAACGATGTCATTGCGGTAGGCAATGGCGAACTGTTGTTCCATCACGAAGATGCCTTCCTGAACACTGACCAGGTGCTGGCCGAGTTGCACGGCAAGCTGCAGGCACGTGGCGCGCAATTCCAGTCCATTTGTGTGCCGCGCGACCAGGTGGCCGTTGAAGATGCGGTGCGCTCGTACCTGTTCAACAGCCAATTGTTGAGCCGTGCGGATGGTTCGATGCTGCTGATCGTGCCTGAAGAGTGCCGCAGCAACCCGCGTGTCTGGCAGTACCTGCAAAGCCTGACCGCCTGCGGCGGACCGGTTCGTGAGGTTAAGGTTTTTGATCTCAAGCAAAGCATGCAGAACGGCGGTGGCCCGGCTTGCCTGCGGCTGCGGGTCGCACTGAAAGAAACAGAGCTGGCGGCGGTCAATCCGGGGGTTATCATGACGCCCGCGTTGTACGGCACGCTCACCCGTTGGGTGAACAAGCACTACCGCGATGCGCTGCGCGAAAGCGATCTGGCGGATCCGCAGTTGTTGCTTGAATGCCGCACGGCACTGGATGAACTGACGCAAATCCTTAAACTGGGCGCGGTCTATCCATTCCAGATCAATTGAACACCGCTTTGTACGGGCGTTGATGCCCGTACTGGCCACTCCACTTTCCACTGAGTACGAAACTATGAGCGATTCTCTGCAGCTGATCCTTGAAGACACCGACGGCACGCAATTGCAAACGTCCTGCACCCGCGTTGCGGTCATGTGGCAGGGCAAGGAGCTGTGGATCCAGCAAGACGGCCGCGGCCAGTTGTTGATCGGTGTAGACGTGGAAGAAGGCGACGCCGAATATGCCAACCTGCTGTTGCGTCCACTGGCCACCAACCTGGTGAGCCTGCAACTGGAAATGGAACCGGCTGACATGAGCGATGACGAAGACGGTCACGTCCACGGCCCGGACTGTAATCACTGATTAAGGATGCTCTATGCTCGCCCTCGGCAAACTGCTTGAACTGACCCTGGCCGGTCGTGAACCGGCCCAGAAAATTCAACTGACGGCCGAAGGCGTGCGATTGCGCTGGCTAGGTGAGGGCGCACTGGATGTTACGCCGCCCAGTGGCCAGGACGTTGGCCTGGATTTACTGTTGTCAGCGGGCATTCACGGTAACGAAACAGCGCCGATCGAGCTGCTCGATCGCCTGTTGCACGGCATCGCACGTGGACACATCACGCCGCGTGCACGCATTCTGTTCTTGTTCGGCAATCCGGGTGCCATGCGCACCGGTGAGCGTTTTGTCGAGGAGGACCTCAACCGGCTGTTTAACGGCCGTCACGAAAGCAGCTGCGGCCCTGAAGCCCTGCGCGCTTGTGAGCTGGAGCGTTTGGCTACGGTGTTTTACAGCCAGCCGGACCGCACACGTTTGCACTATGACCTGCACACCGCGATTCGCGGTTCGAAACTCGAACAATTTGCCCTGTATCCGTTTAAGAAAGATCGCGTCCCGTCGCGTCGCGAACTGGTGCGCCTGCGTGCGGCGGGCATGGAAGCGGTTTTGTTGCAAAACAAGCCGTCGATTGTGTTCAGTGCTTTCACCCGCGAAAAACTGGATGCCGAGGCGTTCACCCTTGAGTTAGGTAAAGCGCGGCCGTTTGGGTGCAACGCAAGTGTGAATGTAGAGCGCCTTGAGCAACGTTTGAAACAGATCATTGAGGGCACTGAGCCGTCACTGGACGAGGCGTCGCTGGACGGCTTGCAGCTGTTTCGCGTGGCGCGAGAAGTCATTAAGGAAAGTGACGCGTTTATTCTGCATTTGCCGTCCGATGTTGAGAACTTTTCAGAGTTGCCCAAAGGTTATTTGCTGGCTGAAGATGCCGGGAAAACCCGCTGGATCATTGAGGAGAAGGGCGCGCGGATTATCTTTCCCAATCCCAAGGTCAAGAGTGGTCTGCGCGCCGGGATCATTATTGAGCCCGCGTCTGAAGCGTTGCTGGATCAATCATTGGCGTAATAAATGTAGGTTTTGCGCAGTTGCAGGCCCAGCTCCTCGAGTAACGCATTTTCGGTGTAGGGGGTTGGGTTGGTCACTCGGGCAGGGGTGGCTGGGTCATCGTCGAAGTCAAACGGTTCAATGTTGCAAGGCAGTCCCACAACCTGCAGTTCGAGGTTGTTGACCATCGGCGCGGACTTGGTCCCGCCGTGTCCGTCAGGGCTCATGCCCCCGAAAACCGAGCCTGTCACAAAGTTATAGGCATGGCACAGTTCGTGATAGAGCGCTGCGAGCGGCACGTCTTCGGATTCTGAGTAGGTTGGATTGTAAAAAACCGTGCCGCCATAGGTTCGAGTGCCCGGCTTTCCCGACGCAGCGAATGCGGTGCCATCATTGAGCGTGGGGACATACAGGCCGTTTCGAACATGCTTGAACTCACGAATGGTGATGGGTTTCTTGCTGTCACGAATACTTTTGGTGAGTGCCCTTAACAGCTGGTGGCCATTGTCCGAACCGAGCAATAACCTGAGGTCATCCTGAACCCGCTCAGTGAAGGTGTCGCTGCCTTCAATAATCAGACCGGTTTCGGACAGTGGTTGCGACGTGACCTTGAATACCGTTCCGATTTGCTTATCTGGCGTGTACGCGCCTTCTGTAATGGGCGTGATTTGACTCCCCGTGTAGATCCGGTCACTGGCCTTGAGGTTATCGATGATGTTTTGCCCGTCGCCTGTGTAGATCACGTTGGTGGCCGGGCCTGCGGTGATCAGGTCGTCCCCGTCGTTGCCACTTAATATGTTGTGTCCCTGGCCACCGATGATGAGATCGTCACCTTTGCCGCCATCCACAAATACCCTGCCAGCGTCTCCCCGGAAAAAGTCGGCGCCACTGCCCAGATAAGCCGAAGTGGTGCCTGAGCCACTGACATTCACGATGTCGTTGCCGACGCCCGTGTTGACATAACTGCGCTCGGAGCCAGTCAACACCATGTCGTTACCAGCGCCGGTGAGGATGTTTGTTTTTTTCGCGTGGGTGATGACGGTGTCATTACCAGCGCCGGTTTCGATATGAAACGGATTTTTGAATGCGCTGGCGATATACACCGTGTCATCACCTTGGGATGTGTGTATTTCAATGATCTGTCGGGTGTTGGCGGGACGAATGTGGAAGCGCTGGTGATTGAGGTCAACGATGATCGTGTCGTTTTCCCCTTGGGTGACGAACAGGGACGTACGTGGCGCAGAGGTACGAAACTCCAGCCGATCGACCGGCCGTTCGTACAGCACGCCCTCTGTAACGTAACGAAAGATCGAAACATACGCGCTCAGATGCAGCAGGCTTCTGGTAGTGGTTTCCACAACATGGGGGGTTGGGCTGGAGACGGTTTTTTCGGTCAGCTCCGGTGGGCCTTTGCTGGCGCCATCAATATGGAATTCAGGGCCCTCAGGCGCTGCAGGGGGGGTAGGGCACATACGGTAAGGCTCCATAGCATGTGGTTCAAACGTCTGGGGCAACCCCATTGATAACGATTGAAACGCTTTGAGTGCTTACGCGTGCTTTAGATAGTTAGTGCGCAATCCCGACTGACCGGGGGATGGTCAGTCGGGAATTCAGGCGTTATACCGCGCGCTTTTGCTGGGTATCGAGACGCTTGATGTGGCGGATTTTCTGCAAAGTGTCGACGCAGGTCTTTGCCGCTTCCTGGCCTTTGTGCACAAAGTGGTCAAAGAAAAATTTCTGGTGCTCTTCGCCCGCGTGGAAATGATGCGGGGTCAGGCTAACCGAGAACACAGGCACTTCGGTTTCCAGCTGCACTTGCATCAGGCCGCTGACCACTGACTGCGCGACGAAGTCATGGCGATAGATGCCGCCGTCCACCACCAGGGCTGCACCCACAATGCCTGCATAGCGGCCGGTCTTAGCCAGCAGCTTGGCGTGTAGCGGGATCTCGAAGGCGCCACCGACTTCAAAAAAGTCGATGTCACTTTCCTGATAGCCCTGCTCCAGCATTTCGGCCAGAAAGCCCTTACGGCTTTGATCGACGATTTCTTTGTGCCAGCTGGCCTGAATGAACGCGACGCGCTCGTTGTGGTGGTTTTTGCTTTTGCTGTCGATTGCGGTGGGTTGCATGTTCAGACTCCTGTTTGTGTGAAAAACAGGGCATATGAATCGAATGGGATTTAAGGGTGCATCCAGACAGGCCGCACGAGTGTGTAACCTCGACACTGGCCTGCCCGACTGACGGCCCTTTGGCGCCAATCCCGTTCTCTCTTCATCCGGACTATGACCGTCGGCCCCGGAATCACACCGGGTCTGCTGACCTTGCCAAGCCGTCTGCCGTAGCCTTCGGACCTGCCAAGCGCTCGCGGGCTATACGCATTGCGCGCAATTACCGCCGGTGGGGAGTTACACCCCGCCCTGAGAACGTTGCCGCCAGCCTTTCTGGCGGCGGGCATTTTGTATCACAAATGTTTCAGGGATGCATTGATGCTTTTTGCTAATGGTCATCGAAATTTCTGATGATTTTATCGGCTGGCTCGGACAATGCCGTTTGATTAATCTCGCGATAACCTGCACTCCTCTTGTTCGACAGGTATTTCACCGCTTAGCATCCAGTGCTTATCTCCTTTGGCTGAGGCTTCCAATGACTGTTATCGATCTTCGCAGTGACACCGTGACTCAACCCGGGCCAGGCATGCGTGCGGCCATGGCCGCCGCGCCGCTAGGGGACGATGTGTATGGCGAAGACCCGACGGTCAATCACCTGGAGGCTGAGTTGGCGCACAGGCTCGGGTTTGCGCAGGCCCTGTTCGTGCCCACCGGGACCATGAGCAATCTCTTGGCGCTGATGGCGCATTGCGAGCGGGGCGATGAATACATCGTCGGGCAGCAGGCCCACACGTATAAATATGAAGGCGGCGGGGCGGCGGTACTGGGGTCTATCCAGCCGCAGCCGCTGGAGGTACAGACCGACGGGTCGCTGGACTTGAAGCAGGTGGCGGCCGCGATCAAACCGGATGACTTCCATTTCGCCCGTACCCGTTTGTTGGCACTGGAAAACACCATGCAGGGCAAAGTGCTGCCGCTTGAGTACCTGGCGGCGGCCAGTCGCCTGACCCGTGAGCATGGGCTGGCGCTGCACCTGGACGGGGCGCGGTTGTACAACGCAGCGGTCAAGTCAGGGGTGGACGCAGCCGACATTACCCGTCATTTCGATTCGGTTTCGGTGTGTTTGTCCAAGGGGTTGGGCGCGCCGGTAGGCTCGGTGCTGTGCGGCTCGGCCGAATTGATTGCCCGGGCCCGACGCCTGCGCAAAATGGTCGGTGGTGGTATGCGTCAGGCCGGGCAATTGGCCGCGGCAGGTTTGTATGCACTGGATCATCAGGTGCAGCGCCTGGCGGACGACCATGCCAATGCGCAGCATCTGGCTGACGGGCTGCGCGCCTGCGGCTATGCCGTCGAACCGGTACAAACCAATATGGTGTACGTCGATCTGGGCGACCGGGCCCAAGCGTTAAAAGCCTTTGCCGCCGAACGCGGCATTAAGCTGAGCGCCGCGCCGCGCTTGCGGATGGTGACGCACCTGGATGTCAATCGCAGCCAAATTGAGCAGGTGGTCACGGTTTTGGACGAATTTAATCGACAATGAGTGCGTAACCCGTCCAATTGAGTGTGCCTATCGTATAAACACGCTGTACCCAAGGCGCAGGGCCGATATAATGCGGCCCTTTGCGAGTCGCACTGTCGACCGACCTGATTGACTTGCCTCTGGCCTCAGCCTCCGTGGAAGAACCTATGAAAAGCGCAGAAATCCGTGAAGCCTTCCTTCGCTTCTTCGAGGAGCAAGGTCACACCCGTGTCCCTTCCAGCTCCTTGGTGCCAAATAACGACCCGACCCTGCTGTTCACCAACGCGGGGATGAACCAGTTCAAGGACTGCTTCCTGGGTCAGGAAAAGCGTGCTTACACCCGTGCAACCAGCAGCCAGAAGTGCGTGCGTGCCGGTGGCAAGAACAGTGACTTGGAAAACGTCGGTTATACCGCGCGTCACCACACCTTTTTTGAAATGCTCGGCAACTTCAGCTTTGGTGACTACTTCAAGAAAGACGCGATCAATTTCGCCTGGACCTTTCTAACCGGCGTACTGAAGTTGCCAGCGGACAAGCTGTGGGTGACTGTCTACGCCAGCGATGACGAAGCCTATGACATCTGGACCAAAGACGTCGGCGTGCCCGCTGAGCGCATGATCCGCATTGGCGACAACAAAGGCGCCCCGTACGCGTCCGATAACTTCTGGACCATGGGCGATACCGGCCCGTGCGGGCCCTGCACCGAGATTTTCTACGACCACGGCCCCGAAATCTGGGGCGGCCCGCCAGGCTCGCCAGACGAAGACGGCGACCGTTACATCGAAATCTGGAACAACGTGTTCATGCAGTTCAACCGCACCGCCGATGGCGTGTTGCATCCGTTGCCAGCACCGTCGGTGGACACCGGCATGGGCCTGGAGCGGATCAGTGCGGTGATGCAGCACGTCAATTCCAACTACGACATCGATTTGTTCCAGAGCCTGCTCAAAGCGGCAGCCGACGCCATTGGTTGCGCCAATGAGGGCCAGGCTTCGCTTAAAGTCGTGGCGGACCACATTCGTTCGTGCAGCTTCCTGATCGCGGATGGCGTATTGCCGTCCAACGAAGGTCGCGGCTACGTGCTGCGTCGGATCATTCGCCGCGCTTGCCGCCACGGCAACAAGCTGGGCGCGACCGGCAACTTCTTCTACAAGATCGTGGCTGCACTGGTAGCCGAAATGGGCGCCAGCTTCCCCGAGCTGGTGCGTGAACAGGCCAACATTGAGCGTGTCCTCAAGGCTGAAGAAGAGCAGTTCTCCAAGACGCTCGAACAGGGCCTGAAAATCCTGGAGCAGGATCTGGCTGACCTCAAGGGCACCGTGGTGCCGGGCGACGTGGTGTTCAAGCTGTATGACACCTACGGTTTCCCGATGGACCTGACAGCGGACATCGCCCGTGAGCGCAATCTGACCGTGGACGAAGCCGGTTTCGAACGCGAAATGGAAGCGCAGCGGGTGCGTGCCCGTTCGGCCAGCTCGTTCGGTCTGGACTACAACACCCTGGTCAAGGTGGATGTGCCGACCGAATTCATCGGTTACAACGCAACTCAAGGTTCTGCGAAGGTGGTTGCCCTCTATAAAGAGGGTCAGTCGGTCGACACCCTGAATGAAGGTGACGAAGGTGTAGTCGTGCTCGACCAGACGCCGTTCTACGCTGAGTCCGGCGGTCAGGTGGGTGACTGCGGTTACCTGCAGGCAGGTGCTGCGCGTTTTGACGTGCGCGACACCACGAAAACCGGCGGTGCCTTCCTGCACCACGGCGTGGTTGCGAAGGGCGGCCTGAACGTTGGCGAAACGGTTGAAGCTCAGGTTGATGCCGATGTGCGTCACGCGACGGCGTTGAACCACTCGGCCACTCACTTGCTGCACGCCGCATTGCGCAAAGTGCTGGGTGAGCATGTTCAGCAAAAAGGTTCGTTGGTTGACAGTCAGCGCATGCGTTTCGACTTCAGCCATTTCGAAGCCATCAAGCCTGAGCAGATCAAAGCCCTCGAAGATATCGTCAACGCCGAGATTCGCAAGAATACCCCGGTACAAACCGAAGAAACCGACATCGAAACCGCCAAGCAAAAAGGCGCCATGGCGCTGTTCGGCGAGAAGTACGGCGACAACGTGCGCGTACTGAGCATGGGTGGCGATTTCTCCGTGGAACTGTGTGGCGGTATTCACGCCAAGCGCACGGGCGATATCGGCCTGATGAAAATCACCAGCGAAGGCGGCGTGGCGTCGGGTATCCGTCGAATTGAAGCGGTGACCGGTGCTAGCGCACTGGCTTACTTGAACGCAGCGGAAGAGCAGCTCAAGGAAGCGGCGAACCTGATCAAGGGGTCGCGGGAAAATCTGGTCGACAAGCTCTCGGCGGTGCTGGAACGTAACCGCCAGTTGGAGAAGCAACTGGAGCAATTGCAGGCCAAGGCCGCAAGCGCGGCTGGCGACGATCTGTCGGCGTCGGCTGTGGACATCAAAGGCGTGAAAGTCTTGACCGCTCGCCTGGACGGTCAGGATGGCAAGGCGCTTCTGGCGCTGGTGGATCAGCTGAAGAACAAGCTCGGCCGCGCAGTGATCCTGCTGGGTGGAGTTTACGAAGACAAGGTCGTACTGGTTGCAGGCGTAACCAAAGACCTGACCGGCCAACTCAAAGCCGGTGATTTGATGAAGCAGGCCGCTGCGGCAGTGGGCGGGAAGGGCGGTGGTCGCCCGGACATGGCGCAAGGTGGCGGTGTAGATGCTGCTGCTCTGGACGCCGCGTTAGCCCTGACTGTGCCATTTGTCGAACAGGGTATCTGAGGTCCAGAACGCGCCGCTGTCTAGTGGCGGCGCGTCGTTTGAATGATAAATGGGCGCCCTTTAGGGGCTGAGGCTGCTTTGAAATGGCTTTGATCGTACAGAAATTCGGAGGCACCTCGGTCGGCACTGTCGAACGAATCGAACAGGTCGCCGATAAAGTTAAGAAGTTCCGCGAAGCCGGCAATGACCTGGTGATTGTATTGTCGGCAATGAGTGGCGAAACCAACCGCCTGATCGATCTGGCCAAACAGATCAGCGATCAGCCGTTGCCGCGCGAGCTGGATGTCATCGTTTCTACCGGCGAGCAAGTGACCATTGGCTTGTTGGCCATGGCGCTGAACAAGCGGGGCGTGCCCGCGGTGTCCTACACCGGCAGCCAGGTGCGTATCCTCACCGACAGCTCTCACACCAAAGCCCGCATCCTGAAAATAGACGATCAGAAGATTCGCGCAGACCTCAAGGCCGGGCGTGTGGTTGTGGTCGCCGGTTTCCAGGGCGTGGACGAGCAGGGCAACATCACCACGTTGGGCCGTGGCGGCTCTGATACGACGGGTGTGGCGCTGGCGGCTGCGCTGAAGGCTGACGAGTGCCAGATCTACACCGATGTCGATGGTGTCTACACCACCGACCCGCGTGTGGTGGCGCAAGCTCAACGTCTGGAGAAGATCACCTTCGAAGAAATGCTGGAAATGGCCAGCCTGGGCTCCAAGGTGTTGCAGATCCGTGCGGTCGAGTTCGCCGGCAAGTACAACGTTCCGCTGCGCGTATTGCACAGCTTCAAGGAGGGTCCTGGCACCCTCATTACTATTGATGAAGAGGAATCCATGGAACAGCCGATCATTTCTGGTATCGCGTTCAATCGCGATGAAGCCAAGCTGACCATCCGTGGCGTGCCAGACACCCCGGGCGTGGCGTTCAAGATTCTGGGCCCGATCAGCGCGGCCAACATTGAAGTCGACATGATCGTGCAGAACGTGGCACACGATAACACCACCGACTTTACCTTCACCGTGCACCGCAACGATTACAGCGCGGCGCAGACCGTGCTGGAAAACACGGCGCGTGAGATCGGTGCGCGTGAAGTGGTCGGCGATACCAAGATCGCCAAAGTGTCGATCGTGGGTGTGGGTATGCGCTCGCACGCTGGTGTGGCCAGCCGCATGTTTGAGTCGTTGGCTAAAGAGAACATCAACATCCTCATGATCTCGACCTCCGAGATCAAAGTGTCGGTGGTGATAGAAGAGAAATACCTGGAGCTGGCAGTACGCTCCTTGCACACCGCTTTTGAATTGGACGCGCCTGCCCGACAGGGTGAGTAATGCGTTGCCCAAAGGGCGTGGTTGATCCGCGCCCTTTGTTTTTTTGATAAATGTGAACGAAGGCCTCTTGTTTCGTCATGTTGGTCAATACTTAAGGCGCGTCGGGCTATAGCTGTTTAGCTAGTAGGCCGAAGCCCTTTTTTTTTGCAGACTGTTGTCCCTGAATGAATAGCGTGAGGAGAAAGCTATGCTGATTTTGACTCGCCGGTGCGCAGAAAGCCTGATCATAGGCGACGGTGAAATTACTGTGACCGTGCTCGGCGTCAAAGGAAACCAAGTGCGAATCGGTGTGAATGCCCCCAAAGAAGTGGCCGTGCACCGGGAGGAAATCTACCTGCGGATCAAGAAAGAAAAGGACGAAGAACCAAGTCTTTAATTTTATTTAAGTTTTTGGTTGCATACGGGGAAAAGGCTGGTTATTATACGCCCCGTGTTGCGGAGAGGTGGCCGAGTGGCCGAAGGCGCTCCCCTGCTAAGGGAGTACATCTCAAAAGGGTGTCGGGGGTTCGAATCCCCCCTTCTCCGCCATTATTCATGTAGAACGTTAGAATCTAGCCGTTTCAGTAAGTTGTTGAATTTATTGAAAAAAACACTTGGCAGAGAGATTCAACGGTCTATAATACGCAGCTTCAAATGCACTCGTAGCTCAGCTGGATAGAGTACTCGGCTACGAACCGAGCGGTCACAGGTTCGAATCCTGTCGAGTGCACCATATAAGAGTTAGTTGCTTCGGTAGTTAACTTGGCTTCAACCAGGGTGTCTGGTCTAACAAACACAACTTGCACTCGTAGCTCAGCTGGATAGAGTACTCGGCTACGAACCGAGCGGTCACAGGTTCGAATCCTGTCGAGTGCACCATTTAAGAGTTAGTTGCTTCGGCGGTTAACTTGGCTTCAACCAGGGTGGTCTGGTCTAACAAACACACCTTGCACTCGTAGCTCAGCTGGATAGAGTACTCGGCTACGAACCGAGCGGTCACAGGTTCGAATCCTGTCGAGTGCACCAAACACCAAAAAGCCCGCCTTTAAAGCGGGCTTTTTGCTGTCTGAGATTTGACATACTTCTGGCGTGTTTGACTGGATTGCGCCTTGTGCGGATACACCCTCAATCAATCAGGAATTAACCCGCTCCCGGGCTGTCTGTTAAAGAGCATGCCGCGCTTGAACGGTTTTTAGCGTGCACGTGTGTTCTCTTCCTTGAATCCGGCGTCGCAGATTCAGTCTCGCGAGCATTGAGCTTCGCCTGATCGCAAGCATTTGTTATCCCCGAGATTTTTAACGTCATTAATTTTTTAAGCCGTGTATGATTGCGCCCGTCAGCCCCGCCGGGGCTTGTGGAATACCTCCATGGACTTACCCAGTAGTAATTCAGCATCCCGCTTTACCAATCATGAATTGACTGATTGATCCTTCCGGCGTGCCCTGCTGCTGGGAGTGGAGTTCGCCTATGACCGAAGTTGAAGTAAAAAAGACTCAAGACAGCCTGCAAAGCCGTCTTGCGCAAGTGATTGAACTGCTTAACCGCCAGCGTGTGGTCGAAGACCTGACACATCGTCAGGAAGGCCATCACCATGATCGGGTCGAAAACCTGGTCCACCGGCAAAATCTCGTTGAGCTCCAGCGCAAGCTGGAAGACCTGCACTCCGCCGACGTTGCTTACATTCTTGAAGCGTTGCCTCTGGATGACCGTCTGACGGTCTGGCAGTTGGTCAAGGCTGACCGCGACGGCGACATCCTGCTTGAAGTGTCGGACTCGGTTCGAGAAACCCTGATCGCCGACATGGACGATCACGAGCTCCTGGCAGCAGCCAAGGAGATGGACGCTGACGAACTTGCTGACCTGGCCCCCGAGCTGCCGCGAGACGTCGTCCATGAACTGATGGAAACCCTTGACGGCCAGCAGCGTGAGCGCGTTCGCTCCGCGTTGTCCTATAACGAGGATCAGGTCGGCGCCCTGATGGACTTCGAGATGGTGACCATCCGCGAAGACGTCAGCCTTGAAGTGGTTCTGCGTTACCTGCGGCGTCTCAAGGAGCTGCCGGGCCATACCGACAAGTTGTTTGTGGTGGATTACGACGGTGCGCTCAAAGGCGTGCTGCCGATCAAGCGCCTGCTGGTAAATGACCCTGAAAAACAGGTGTCCGAAGTGATGGCCAGCGATCCGGTGAGTTTCCATCCGGATGAAGACGCCTACGATGCGGCGCAGGCATTTGAGCGGTACGACTTGATCTCGGCTCCGGTGGTCGACAAGAACGGCAAGTTGATCGGTCGTTTGACCATCGATGAAATGGTCGACTTGATCCGTGAAGAAAGCGAAACCGAAGTTCTCAACATGGCGGGTTTGCGCGAAGAGGAAGACATTTTCGCGTCTGTCTGGAAATCCCTGCGCAACCGTTGGGCTTGGCTGGCGATTAACCTGATCACCGCGTTTCTTGCGTCGCGGGTCATTGGGTTGTTTGAAGGTTCGATTGAAAAGCTGGTGGCACTGGCAGCCCTGATGCCTATTGTGGCGGGCATTGGCGGCAACTCCGGTAACCAGACCATCACCATGATCGTGCGGGCGATGGCGCTGGACCAAGTGAACACAGGCAGCACGTCGCGTCTGATGCGCAAAGAACTCGCGGTGGGCTTGATTAACGGTCTGGTGTGGGGTGGTGTGATCGGTGTAGTGGCCTATCTGCTCTACGGCAGTTGGTCGCTGGGAGTGGTGATGACCGCTGCCATGACCCTCAACTTGTTGTTGGCAGCATTGATGGGGGTATTGATCCCGATGACGCTGGCCCGGTTGGGCCGTGACCCGGCCATGGGTGCCAGTGTGATGATTACCGCGGTAACTGACAGTGGCGGATTCTTCATCTTCCTGGGGTTGGCCACGATCTTCCTGCTCTAGTCACCAACGGCTTGATCTGACTGTGTCGATCAAGCCGTTTTTGTGACTGCTTGCTGCGTTCGGGCCGCCCACAAAAAAGCCAGCACAAGGCTGGCTTTTTTGAAAAGGCGTCTAGATCACGAGGCGTCGGATGCCATTTCGACATCGTGTGCAATCAGTGAAACCAGCGCATTTTGTTGACGATGTGACAGCTGGCGGAAGCGTTGCAACAACTCGCGTTCATGCATCGAGAGCTCAGGGCTGTCGAGGCGCAATGCGGGCTCGTCGCCCAAAGCGCCTTCCTGGATGAGGCTCTGTTCCAGGCGGGCAATGATTTCTGAGTTCATGCTGCGATGGTGATTACGTGCCACCTCGGCAATGCGCTCGCGCATTCCGTCTGGCAGGCGCACTACGAACTTGTCAGCCGTACGGCTGGAATAAATAGCCTGTTTCAATGGGCGCATATAGTTAACCGGTTAGTTCAGGGGAGCGGTTCTCGGGATTGGCCGCAGGATGTGTTTTAAGACCATCTTTGGGGCCAAATGTTCAACCTGAATTGCTAAGAGGCCGGCATCATGCCTCAAATTAGCCACTTCCCTGGCGTCAATTCTGTGACAAATATTGAACCGGATACAGGCTTTTTGCCAGTAGCGATTATCAGAAATGCGCACTGCGTTTGATAGCGGTACTGGGCTCCATTCATCTGAAACGCCTCATACAAAGCAATTACCACGCAAATTGTTTGGAAGATCCAGCTGCAACCCTCACTTAAACCGTGAGAGGGCAGTGCCCGGACTTAAAAGATCAACAGCAGAAGGGGGTCGCAGATGCCAGGCAACTTGATCTATTTGATGGGGCCTTCTGGTTCGGGCAAAGACAGCCTGATCGAAGCGGCCCGTCATTCTCTGGCCGAGCGGGGTTGTGAGGTGATGCGGCGTGTCATCACGCGCTCAGCCGAATCCGTGGGGGAGGACGCGCAGGGTGTTTCAGCCCAAGCGTTTGAGGCGCTCAAAGAGCAGGGCGCCTTTGCCTTGCACTGGCAGGCGCATGGCCTCAGCTACGGGATTACCACGCTACTGGATGACTACCTGCGCCAGGGTCGCCATGTACTGGTGAACGGTTCGCGCGCGCATCTGGAGCAGGCCCGTCAGCGCTATCCCGATTTAGTGGCAGTCATGTTGTGTGTGAGCACAGAGGTTTTGCACGAAAGGCTGCTCAAACGGGGCCGCGAAACGCCTGAGCAAATCCGGCAACGGTTGCAGCGTAATGAGTTATTTCTTGAAGGCATGCCACGCCATGAGGCTGAGGCTATTAAAGTGCTCGATAACTCCGGCAGCTTGACCGTGGCGGTGCAAGGCTTGCTGGCCTTGATTGATCACGGCGTGGACTACCCGGCCTCAGCGTAATTGCGGGTCGAACTTGATCCGGCGTCCTACTAGCAACGCCAGCAGCCAACAGCCGAAGAACGTAGCGGCGGCGAACAATGGCGCGTCGCCCAGATCCCCATTAGGGATAAATATATCCAGCGCCAGACTGGCCAGCGCCAACATCAAAAAGCCAAATGCAATTTTGGACATGATTCGTTAAAGCTCTCTTTAGAAAACCCAGCTGTCGCCCTGAACCGCTTGCGTCTGCGCAGGGTGCTCGGCGGTCAGGTGAGGTGTGCCGCTTTGATCTGGAGTCATCACCGCCAACTGTGGCAATGGCGAGTGGGGTTTATACGTACCCGCAATCTCAGCGCTCTGTTGACCAGACGCCTCATCGGGTTGGAATTGAAAAAAGACCAGAACGGCCAGCGCGAGTGCATTCAACAGGATCAGTGTGCTGTTCATGGCGGTCATCTCTGAGGGCATGGACTTAATACTGTTGTGATTGCAGTCTTCGTGCCAACGCAGGATACCTATAAAAGCCTTGTAAAACAGTCATTTAGTATCAGTTTTTAAGGTGCGTGAGTTGCAAATTGCAATGAAGCCTTTTTGCTGCAATGCAAATTGCACGATGGCAGGGATGATGCAGTCCTGCACGCTGCTTTAGCGTGTTTTGCACGCTATCCTGGCGGTTGCCCTGTCTACCGGGCCTTAAGGCCCTTACACGTAAAAAGCCAACGGACGACATGACAAATCACGGTATCGCCGTTAACATGCTCGCCGACCTGCACACCGCACCCTGTGCGTGGTACGCGTGATCAGTCTCAGTAGCTCAATTGGATAGAGCATCCCCCTCCTAAGGGGAAGGTTGCAGGTTCGAACCCCGCCTGGGACACCATTTCACGTCATTGCCTTTCAGTCTTTCCCCTTCAAATTTTTTCCTCCTGCCCTTCGAGCTCGGCTTGTTTTAGCCAAGATTCGGTGATGCGGCGTTCCAGTTCTTCAAGGTCCGCCATGCCCAACACGCGTGTGGTGTTCAGGCCGCGTATATACCCCATTAATTGATTGGCCGCGGTGCGTTGAGCGTCAGGGCATGCATGGCTGTCGTGAAGCACGTCTTCGTACCTCGTCAGGTATTCGGCCACCCGTTCGCGGTATTGCGGCAGTACCGCGTCACGGATGCGGTCGAAGGTTCGCAGTTTTTGATTGGTATTCACGGTTGACCCTTATTTGAAGAATGGGCTGTTGTTTTTGTTACAACCAGAATTGAATGTAACCCACCCGTGACCCCGACCGCGATACCTGTGCACGTTTCAGCGGTCGGGCCGCACCGGGCGGCCCTGTTCGCGTTTTAACGTGTCATGCCATTACGCAATGGAGGTCCCGCCGGTAATGCCGAAGATCTCACCCGTGATGTAGCTCGACTCCTGACTGGCCAGCAGTACGTAAATCGGCGCGCACTCGGCCGGTTGTCCTGCTCGGCCGATTGGAGTTTCGGCGCCGAAGGTAGGGATTTTTTCCTGAGGCTGCCCACCGCTGGGTTGCAGCGGTGTCCAGAACGGGCCGGGTGCCACGGCATTGACGCGAATGCCCTGGCCGATCACCTGTTTGGCCAGCGCTTTGGTAAACGCCGCAATTGCTGATTTGGTCGGCGCGTAGTCGAGCAACGTTTCCGACGGCTGATAGGCCTGAATCGACGTCGTGTTAACGATGGTGGCACCGGCCGGCAAGTGCGGCAGCGCGGCTTTGCACAGCCAGAACAATGCGTAGACGTTGGTTCTGAAGGTTGCGTCAAACTGCTCGGTGGTCAGGTCGGCAATGGCTTTTTGCGCAGTTTGTTTACCTGCGACGTTCACCAGAATATCCAGCCCGCCCAAGCCTTTGACAGCTTGGCTCACCAGCTCCAGGCAAAACGCTTCTTGGGACAAGTCGCCAGGTATGCAAATGGCCTTGCGACCTTCGGCCTCGATCAACGCGACCACGTCCCGGGCGTCCGCTTCTTCCTCGGGCAAATAGTTCAGCACGATGTCCGCGCCTTCGCGGGCGTAGGCAATAGCTACGGCGCGGCCGATACCCGAGTCAGCCCCGGTAATCAGCGCCTTGCGGCCCGCTAACCGTCCAAAACCTTTGTACGACGTTTCGCCATGGTCGGCGTGGGGCTGTAATTTGTGCACTGAACCGGGAGCCGGTTGCGGTTGTTCGGGGAAGCCCGGCTGAGGGTATTGCGTCACCGGGTTCTGCATTGCGTACTGGTTTTCGGTCGTCATGTGGGCTGCTCCAGCTCCGATTGAAAGTACAAGCGCTGTTGCGCCTCTCAAAAAATCGGAGTTGGAGCAGGGTTTGATCGTTCAATCGGATTTTCAGGCGCCTGTCCCCCGTGCTGGTATTCAGCGGGTGGCTGCGGGCACCCCCTGTTGCGCTGACCCAGTGCTGGTCTTGCTGGTGCGTAAGAGCATCAGTGCGCCCAGTAAGGCCGTCCCGGCCAGGAAGTACATGCCCGCATGGGGGTTGTCGAAGTGCTGCTCCACAAACGTTTTCACGGTCGGTGCCAGAAAACCGCCCAGATTGCCCAGCGCGCCGATCACCGCAATGCCACTGGCAGCCGCTGCGCCGCTCAGCAGTCGGGTTGGCAGGGTCCAGAACAGCGGTTGCACGGTGATAAAGCCCGACGCAGCCAGGCAAAACGCCAGGATCACCAGCGGCAGGCTGGCGCTGAGCGTCGAACCCACCATGCCCAGCGCTGCTAGCCCCAACATCCAGGCGGCATAGCGGGTTTGCTGGCCTTTGCGGTCGGCACGTCGTGTCACCGCGTACAGCATGCACACTGTGGCAATCCACGGAATGGAGGTTAGCGCGCCCACCTGCAGCCCGATCACGGTGCCCAGCAGCTCGGCAATTCGCGTCGGCAGGTAAAACAGGACGCCGTACACACTGACCTGAATCGTGAAGTAGATCAGCGTGAAATACAGCACGGCAGGGTTGATCAGGGCGGCGCGCCAGGATGAAGGGCCTTGATTGGCTTTTTGCCGCTGTTCTGTCTCCAGTGCTTGCTCAATCGCGGCTTTTTCCTCGATGTTCAACCACTTCGCATCACGTGGACGGTCATTGAGGTAGAAGAACGCAATCACCCCGATCACGGATGCAGCCAATCCTTCTGTCACAAACATCCATTGCCAGCCGGTCAGCCCAAACTGGCTGCTCTCCAGCAACCAGCCCGAGACCGGGCCGCCGATCATCAGCGAAAGCGGTACGCCGAAGTAGTAAATGCCATACGCCGAACCGCGCTGGTTTTGCGGGAACCAGTAGGTCAAATACAACACCACCCCCGGCGACAGACCTGCCTCAGCCACACCTAGCAAGAAACGCAGGATGTAGAAGCTGGTTTCGTCATGAGCAAACATCATGGCCGCGGAGACAAGCCCCCACGTGACCATGATCCGGCTCAACCAGACGCGGGCGCCGATCTTGTGCAGCATCAAGTTGCTGGGGACTTCAAACACCGCATAACCGATAAAGAAAATCCCGGCCCCCAGTGCAAATGCTGCGTTGCTCAGGCCGGTGTCGGCCTGGAAGGCATGTTTGGCGAACCCGATATTGGAGCGGTCAATGATGGCCATGGCGAACATCAGCGCCACAAACGGCAGGATGCGCCAGCGGATCTTGCTCAAGGCTTGTTTCAAGGCGGGATTGGACATGCAGAACTCCGGTTATTGTTTTTGTGGAGTGCAACAACATCGGGTGTCAGTGGGGCTGCGGGCTGCGCAATGCACGGCGGGCGTAGACCGCGACAATCAAAAAACACCCCATCGGCAGCAGATACGCCAGTGCGGTTGAAGAGTGGTCGGCCACCAGCCCCATCACGTAGGGCAGCAACGCGCCGCCGACAATGGACATGATCATGAACGAGCTGCCGCGCTTGGTGTGCGGACCAAGGTTTTTCACGCCCATGGCAAACAAGGTCGGAAACATGATCGACATAAAGAAGAACGTGGCCACCAGTGCGATCACCGACACGCCTTCCAGGCCGCTGACCACCACCGCGCACAGCGCGGTATTAATCAATGCATAGATCAGCAGCAGGCGCTGGGCATTGACCCGGCCCATTAGCCAAGTACTGAAGAAACGCCCGAACATGAAACTGAGCATTGCCACCGACAGCAGGTAGGCGGCTTGCTGACTACTCATCTGCGCCCAATGCTCCGTGACGTAGTTGATGAAGAATGCCCCGACCCCGACCTGCGCGCCGACATAAAAAAATTGAGTGATGACCCCGGTGACGAATTCGCGATGCTGCCACAGGGTTTTGTCACTGCGTTGTTGCACGGCGTTTTCCTGTTCGCGCAAATCCGGCAGCGGGGTGCGGCCGATCAGCAGCGCGACCAGCAATACCAGGCCGGCGATCACCAGGTATGTCATCTGCAGCGATTGGGTGGATTCGAGATGGCTGGCACCGCCGAAGAACAGCGCGCCGCCAATCAGCGGGCCAAAAAACTGGCCCAGCCCGTTGAATGACTGCGCCAGATTCAAGCGCCGCTCGGCGCCTTCGGGTGCACCCAATACGGTGGCGTAGGGGTTGGCGGCTGTTTCAAGGCAGCCAAGACCGCATGCGATCACGAACAGGGCAAACAGAAAAAACGGGAAACTCTGCGCCGATGCGGCGGGCATGAACAGCAACGCGCCGATGGCATACAGGCACAGGCCGAGAAGAATTCCCGCCTTGTAACCGTATTTATCCATCAAAAAACCGGCGGGCAGGGCGATTAGAAAGTACGCGCCGAAATAGGCGCTCTGCAGCAGCCCGGACTGCGCCTTGCTGACGTGCAGCGTGTCCTGAAAGTGCTTGTTCAACACATCCAGCAAGCCGTAGGACAGGCCCCACAAAAAAAACAGGCACGTCACCAGTATCAGTGCCCGGCGATAGGAAGAAGCCGCCGCCAGACGGGGCGACGCTGCAACGGTGGAATGCTTGAGTGACATAACGCATCTCCTGCTTATTGTTGTTGTGATGTCGTTGCCTTGTGTTTAAACGTGTTGCGCTTCGCCTGTTTCGGTCGCCTGCAGGCTGAAAATCTGCGTCATCGGTGTCCACTTCTGGTGCTCGGCCGTCCACGGTGTGGGCTGCTGAAAACGCCACATCAGCGCCTCCCATGCCTGCACGTCAGGGTCACTGGCCTGCGCGCGGGCAAACGCGTGGGCATCGAATCCGGGGGCGGTGTCCATGACCATGAACAGCCGCGTGCCCAGTCGCCAGATCTGCATGTCCAGTACTCCGTGAGCGAGCAGGTGCTGGCTGATCTGCGGCCAGATCTGCCGATGCAGGGCTTCGTATTGCGCGATCAGCGCCGGGTCGTCTTTCAGGTCAAGGGCCAGGCAGTGGCGTTGTGCGTTCATGTCAGCGCCCGGTCCAGGTGGGTGTAACCGCCGTCGACCACCAGCCATTGTCCCGTGGTGTGGGAAGACCGGGACGACAGCAAGAACAGCACGCTGTCAGCAATTTCTTCGGCGCTTGTCATTCGCTGACCAAAGGGAATTTTCTCGACGATGCTGGCCAGTTTGGCCTTGGGGTCGGCAAAGGTGTCGATCCAGCGCTCGTACAACGGCGTCATCACCTCGGCTGGAACCACTGCGTTGACGCGTACCCCATCATTGCGCAGCGCGGTGGCCCATTCCCGGGTCAGTGACAGCTGCGCCCCTTTGGCGGCGGTATAGCCACTGGTGCCACCCTGACCGGTAAGCGCGGTTTTGGAACTGATGTTGACGATGGCCCCGCGGCTGGCTTTGAGGGCATCCACGCACAAATGGGTCATGACGTAATAGTGGATGAGGTTTTTTTCCAGCGACTCGACAAAGCCCGCACGCCCGGCCTCCAGTCCTACGCCGTCATTGACCCCGGCATTGTTCACCAGCCCGTCGATACGTCCGAAACGCGCCAGCACCTGGGCCACTGCGGCGCGGCAGGCGTCCTCGTCGCGCAACTCCACTTGAATGAACAGGCTTTGCGCCTGACGCTGGTCCAGTGCCCGCGCCAGCTCATCCGGTAACGGGCTGTGGCCAAAAATCACCGGGATCGCGCCTTCATCGGCCAGCCCCAATGAAATGGCCGCGCCAATCCCCGAACCGCCACCGGTGACGATAAACACCTTGTCTTGCAGGTAAAGATTCATGGGTTAACTCCTTCAATCCCGTAGACACGGCACGCGGTGCCGCCCCAAATGGCTGCCTGTTCAGACGCGCTGAGTGGCTGCAAGGCCTGCTCAACCAAGGCGCAAGTGCCTGCATACTCGCTGGCCAGCAGGCACACCGGCCAGTCAGAGCCGAACATCAGTCGATCGGCGCCAAACAGCTCCAGCGCAGTGTGCAGGTAGGGCAGTAGCGGCGCGCTGTGTCCGGTTTGCCAATCCGCCTCGGTCATCAGCCCCGACAGTTTGCAACTGACATGGGGCAGTGCAGCCAGTGGCGCGAGCTGTTGCCGCCACGCCTGCACGTCGCGGGCACGGACGTCGGGCTTGCCCAGATGATCGAGCACCAGATGATGCCGGTCGTGGTGTTGGCACCACTGTGTCGCGGCAGGCAGATCCCGCGCTTTGATCAGCACCTCATACACGTAGCCTTTGCCTTGCAACGTGCTGAGACCGCGGTTAAACGCCGCGTCCTGCATCAACGTGGCGGGCACTGGCTCGTCTTGCAGCTGATGACGGAAGCCGCGCAATGTGCTGGCCTGTGCCCATCGCTCAAGTGACGCCTCAAGGGTGATCGAGCGCAGGTCGGCCCACCCCACCACGGCCCGCACCCACGGATACTGCCCGGCCAGGTGCAGCAGGTGGTCGGTCTCGCTTGGGCAGCCGCGGGCCTGCACGGCAATACAGCCGTCAAACCCGGCCCGGTCCAGCAAGGGACGCAAATCCGCGGGCTGAAAATCCCCGCGCAGGCGCGGCATGTCGTGGGTAATCCACGGGTAACTGGCCGCATCGTAGCGCCAGAAATGCTGGTGAGCGTCCAGCCGAAGTGAGTGTCGGGACGACATTGTTGTTGTACTCCGTCCGCTGATGACTGTGGTTCAACCCCGGTAGCGATAGTGCTCGCGGGAGGCGGCCTTCATCTGAATCGAAAACCCCGGTGCCTGCGGCGGCATATACGCCGCATCGCGGATTACACAGGGGTCTTCGAAGTGTTCATGCAGGTGATCGACAAACTCCACCACCCGCCCTTCGTGGGTGCCTGCGATACACAGGTAATCAATCATCGACAAGTGCTGCACGTATTCGCACAGCCCAACTCCGCCCGCGTGCGGGCACACCGGCAAGTCGTACTTGGCTGCCATCAGCATCACTGCCAGCACTTCGTTAACCCCGCCCAGTCGGCAGGCATCGATCTGCACCACGTCGATGGCTTCGCGCATGATCAATTGCTTGAATACGATGCGGTTCTGGCACATCTCGCCGGTGGCTACTTTGACCGGGGCGACGCCCAGGCGAATTTTTCGATGACCTTCGACGTCGTCCGGGCTGGTGGGTTCTTCAATAAACCACGGATTGGCGAAGGACAATTCGCGCACCCAGTCAATGGCAGTGTCGACTTCCCACACCTGGTTGGCATCAATCATCAACTTGCGATCCGGCCCCAATACCTCGCGGGCGATGCGCACGCGGCGGATGTCATCTTGCACGTCATGCCCGACTTTTAATTTGACGTGGGAAAACCCTGCGTCCACCGCTTCTTGGCACAGGCGCCGCAGCTTGTCGTCGGCGTAACCCAGCCAGCCGGCTGAGGTGGTGTAGCAGGGGTAGCCGTGGGCCTGGAGCAGTGCCATGCGATCGGCCTTACCCTCGGCGCGCTCGCGCAGCAGGCTCAGGGCCTCGTCAGGGGTAATGCAATCGGTGAGGTAGCGAAAGTCGATGCAGCGCACCAGTTGCTCGGGGCTCATGTCGGCTACCAGGCGCCACACCGGTTTGCCTTCAGCCTTGGCCCACAAATCCCACGCGGCGTTGACCACGGCGCCGGTGGCCAAGTGGATGGCGCCCTTGTCCGGGCCGATCCAGCGCAGTTGGCTGTCGCTGGTGACATGGCGCCAGAAACGGCCCATGTCCTCAGCGATCCAGTCCAGCTTCAACCCCACCAGCAGGCCCGCCAGCGCCTTGATCGAGGCACAGCAGATTTCATTGCCGCGGCCGATGGTGAACGTCAGCCCGTGGCCTTCAAGCCCGGGGGTGTCGGTTTCGAGGATGACATAGGCCGCGGAATAATCCGGGTCGGGGTTCATCGCATCGGAGCCGTCCAGCGATTGCGAAGTGGGGAAGCGAATGTCTTCAACCCGTACGTCGGTAATGGTGGTCATGGCGCAACTCCCTGTCAGTCGGCATTTACCGTGCGTTGGTTTTGTTCACCGAGGCCACTGATGCCCAGGCGGATCTGCTGGCCGGCGCGCAGGTACACGGGCTCGGGTTTGATGCCCAGCCCGACGCCGGGCGGGGTGCCGGTGGAAATCACATCGCCGGGTTGCAGGCTCATGAATTGGCTCAGGTAGCTGATGATTCTCGGGATCTGAAAAATCATCGTCCGTGTATTGCCGTTTTGATAACGCTTGCCGTCCACTTCCAGCCACAGGTCAAGTTGGTGCGGGTCGGGGATTTCATCACGGGTCACCAGCCACGGGCCGAGTGGACCGAACGTGTCGCACCCTTTGCCCTTGTCCCAGGTGCCGCCCAGCTCCAGCTGGAACTCACGCTCGGACACATCGTTGATGACGCAATACCCGGCCACATGCTCCAGCGCGTCGGCTTCGCTGATGTAACGGCCGCCCTTGCCGATGACCACGCCCAGTTCCACCTCCCAGTCGGTCTTGCGCGAATGGCGCGGGATTTCAATGTCATCGTTGGGGCCGACAATAGCGCTGGTCCATTTGCCGAACACCACGGGCTCGGCCGGAATCGGTGCGCCGGTTTCGGCAGCGTGATCGGCGTAATTGAGACCAATACAAATGAATTTTCCGACCTGACCGACGCACGCACCCAGGCGCGGCGAGCCCGCAACGCGGGGCAGCGAGGTGGGGTCGATGTCCCGCAGGCGGTTCAGGCTGTCGGGGCTCAAGGTTTGGCCGGCAATGTCCGTGACTACCGCAGACAAATCCCGCAGCTCACCGTTGTCATCCAGCAATGCAGGACGTTCCTGGCCTTTTTCGCCATAGCGCAGCAGTTTCATAAAAGCTCCTTGAAAGGAAAGGGGGTTGCAGCGGGGGGCTAGTTGCTCCAGCCGCCATCAATGATTTGCGTTGTGCCGGTGGTGAAACCGCTGGCGCTCGACCCGAGGTACAACGCCAGTTGCGCGATTTCTTGCGCCGAACCGATGCGGCCCATGGGCTGGCGGCTGACAAACGCGGCGTACACCTCGTCTTCGCTGCGGTGCTCGCGCAGGGCCTGTTCAGTGATGCGCTGGCGCAGGGAAGGGGAGTCCACCGTGCCAGGGCAAATGGCGTTGCAGCGAATGTTCTGGCTGACGAAGTCGGCCGCTACGGCACGGGTCAAGCCAATCACTGCCCCTTTGCTGGCGCAGTAGGCGAAGCGGTTGGGCACGCCTTTGATGCTGGACGCCACCGAGGCCATGTTGATGATCGACCCCCCGCCGTGTGTCAGCATCGCCGGGAGAAAGGCGCGGATCATGCGGTACATGGCCGTGACGTTCAGGTCGAGGGCGAAGGCCCAGTCCTTTTCGTTGCAGTCGAGGATGTTGCCGCTGTGCACCACGCCCGCGCAGTTAAACAGCACGTCCAGCGGCCCCAGCTCGGCGGCGAGGCGTTCAATGGCGTGTGGGTCGGTGACGTCGAGCAGGTGTGTGCGCGCGCCTTTCAGCGTGTCGAGGGCGTCGGCATTAATATCGGCGGCGAAGACCTCGGCGCCAGCGGCGAGGTAGGCCTGCACACTGGCCAGGCCGATACCCTGGGCTGCTGCCGTGATGAGGACGCGTTTGCCGGAAAGATCCATGGAAACTCCGTAACTCTGTTCATTATTGTTATTTGGTCCAATGGTCAGGCTATTGGGGGCGTAGCAACTGGCAAACCGCACAAGGTTTGGAGCACGCTTTGCGTTATGATCGCACTACGAGACCCATCCAATGGTCAGGCCATTGAACCTTTTGTAGCACGCACGTTGCGTAGCAACAAGCGCCTTTTTGACGGCGCTGTGGTGTGCAGCGCATGGAATTGAGCAGGACAACAATTGATATGCCATTTCAAGTGATTGATAACCAACGGCTTTACCGACAGATCGCAGATCAATTGCGTGCCCTGATCGACAGCGGAGAATTTCCGCCTGGCAGCCGTTTACCCGCCGAACGCGAATTGGCCAAGTTGCTGGGGGTAAGTCGCGCATCGGTGCGTGAAGCGATGATTGCGCTGGAAGTGATCGGGCTGGTGGATGTTCGCGTAGGCAATGGCGTTTTGGTGTGTGAGCCGCCGACCAAACCCGTATCGGATGAACCGGTGATGCGGCAAGTCACGCGCAATCAGTGGCAAGAGCTGGACCCGGAACTGGGTATCGACGTGGATTTCAGCGCAGAGATCCCGCCGTTCGCCTTGCTACAGGCCCGTCGCCTGATTGAGCCCGAAGCCGCGGCACTGGCCGCACTGAATGCCAGCGATGAAGAACTGGCCGGGATTCGTGAAGCGTTCGAGCGCAACGTCCAAGACAACCGCGAAGGCTCGCATACCCACCCCGGCGACCGCCTGTTTCATATCCGGATTGCACAAGCATCTGACAACCCGGCGTACGCACTGATGATTCAGCATTTGTTGGGTCACCGTTACGGCAGCCTGTTCCAGCGCCTGCAAAGCCATTACACCTCGGGCGACATGCCGCACCGTTCCGAAGACGAGCACCGCACTATTCTGCACGCCCTGGAGCAGCACGACGCACAAGGCGCGCGTCAGGCAATGGCCGACCACTTGGACGAAGTGATCCGCATCTTCAGTCGTAACGGGCAATAAGCGGCAGGCATTGCGCCTGCCGCGTTGAGTGACGGCTTATTGGAAGCTGTAAGGCGTGAGCGCTGTCGGGTCAATGTTTCGCTCGACAGTCGCCATTGCGTCTTTGAGCGGGCACAGCAAACCGACGCTTGTGGTGCGGCAGTCGTTGGCGCTTTTGAAGTCGCTGTTCAGCGGTTTGGCCTGGCCTTGCAGTTGCGTCAGGTTGCGGATCTGATCCATCGACTGTGCTTCAAAGGCGATGCGCAGGAAGTAGTCGCCGGTTTTGACTTCCTTGTAACGTTCGAACTGCAACGTGCCCACGGGCGGGATGTTGTTTTCGAGGTAGTCGCCCAGCTTCCAGCCAAAACCAAGCATGGTGCGCAAGTAAGAAATATTGGTGTCGTGGGCCACCAACAGCATCAGCGGTACGTCAGGCGGAGCGCCAGTGGCGTCTTTGGCGGCCAGTGCCGTGCCTTGTTTGAGTTCCAGTGAAATCTGGTTCATCAGCTCCGAGGCGCCCCGGCTGGCGATGTACGGGATGTCATTAAGAAAGTCATATTTGGCTTTGGTCAGCACCATCAGGCTCGACACTTCAGCGGGCGTGCGGGCATGGCCGAACGCGACCTTCTCCAGCGGCAGGCCCTGACTGTATTCAAGACGGAACACTTCACCCATGTTGGCGCCCGCGCTCAGGCCCTTGATTGAAAACCGGCCTTTCTCGTTCTGCACCAGCTTCCAGGGTTCCTGCCCGTATGGGCAATTGGCGTCAGGCAAACACGTGATTTCACGCAGGGTGTGTTCAAAGGGGGCGTAACGCTTTTGGGCCGCCTCGACGCTGCCGCCCAACGCCTTGAGAATTTGTGCCTTGGCCTTTTCGGGGTTGAGGGCGGCGAAGCTCATTTCATTGGCCTGAAACAGGGCGTCCTGTTTGCCCGCTACGTAGGTCGGCTGGAAGCCGCAGCCCGGGAACATGCCGTCGAGCAGGGCTTGGGCCGTGGCTTTGGTACGTTGCAGCGGGCTGGCGTGTACCAGCAGGTGTTTGGCGTCTGGACAGCCCGCGGGAATCAGCCCCGCGTTGCGCAGAACCGCACCGCGATAGCGGCCCATTTCCACGGCCCCGCTGTAACCATGGCCGGTCAGATCACCCAAGGGCACCAACCAGGTCGGCCATTGCCGCTGGGTGACATGGGTCAACAGCTTTTCATTGGACTCGGTGGGTGGACGTACCCCGTGGCGACTGACTTGAACCACTTTATCCAGCACATAGCCATCACTGCTGGGCGTTTGGGCGAAGGCGGCAGGGCTCAGGGCGCTGCCCAAAAGCAGGGCCAGGGCGAGGCGGGAGACAGAGAACGCAGAGTGTTTCATGAGATTTCCTTTTGGCAACGCTGCGCAGGGGAACCTGCTGGTTCATCCAGGACACAATTGGCGACAGAGTTTAGTCGGCCGAAATAGGATGCGCGGCATTTGTGTGCGCTGGCGCAGGCAACGACGCGTCGCAGCCTGCGCCACCGTCGTCAGGGATAGCGATACGCGGTCAGGGCTGTGCGGTCGATGGCCTTATTCAGGTGCTCGGCAAAATCGTTGAGTGGGCATAGGGTGCCCACGCGGGTGAGTTTGCAGCCCGGCATATTGAAGTCGGTTTGCAGTGGCGTGTTGTCGGCTGTCAATGGCGTGAGATTGCGCATTTGATCCGGGCTTTGCGTCACGAACGTGGTGCGAATGAAGCGCTCGCCGCTGTCTGCGTCGCGGTAACGTTCAAATGCCAGGGTGCCGGTGGGCGGGATATTGCCCGGCTGGTACTCGCCCAGCGTCCAGTGAAACCCGAGCATGGTGCGCAATTGCGAGAGGTTGGTGTCATGGGCCACGATCACCAGCAACGGTGCCGCAGGTGGATTGCCCAGCGGATCGGCCTGCTCCAGTGGCGTGCCTTGCTCCAGCGCCAGCCGCAGCTGGTTCATGAGTTGCGAACCGCCGCGTTTGGCGATGTGTGGCGTGTCGTTGACGAAGTCATATTTGGCGCGGTGCAAACGGGTCAGCGCCATCACCTGTTTGGCGTCTGCCGCGTGACCGAACGCCACCTCGTTCAAGGGTTTGCCCTCGCTGTATTGCAGGCGGAAGGTTTCGCCCAGGGAGGAGGCCTTGTCCAGCCCTTTGATTTTCAGGCGCCCCTCATCGTTTTGCTTGATGACCCATTCAGCGTCGTAGAACGGGCACGGTTTGCCCTCAATGCACGCGGCGGCTTTGAGCAAGTCCATATCGGGTTTCAGGCGGGCCTTTGCAGCTTGCAGGTCGCCGCCCAGCGCTTTGAGGATTTCAGCTTTGGCGATGGCCGGATCGACGCGGGCGAAGTCCATCTTGTCAGTCTGAAACAGCGGATCGTGGGACTGTGCGCTGGCATTGGGTTTCTCGCCGCAGCCGGGGAACATGCCGTCCATCAACGCCGCTGCGGTGGCGCGGGTACGTTGTTTTGGGCTCGAAACCGCGTATAGCGTGCCGTCTTTTGGGCAGCCCGCTGGCAGCAAACCGGCCTGACGATACTGTTCGGCTTGCCAGGCGCCCATCAAACTGGTGGCCAGATAGCCGTGGCCAGTGAGTTCGCCATCGCGCACCAGCCAGGTGGGCCACTGGCGTTGAGTGGCGTCTACCAGTTTGGCGGTGTCGGTTTGCGGACGAATGCCATGGCGGCTGACTTGCACGGCTTTTTCAAGCACGTAGTGGCCATTGTCCTGAGCGTATGCCGTCAACGGTGTGGTCAGGCTCAAAGCGACGCTCAATAGCGGGGCGCCCAGACGGGCAAAGTGTGAGAGAGAAACGTTCATTCACAGTCTCCAGCAAGGTTTGAAGGGCGGGACGCGGTCAGAATTTGTATTTGAAGCCCACGCGATAGCGGGCCTGACGCTCGTCCGTGTTTTTGTCGACGTAGACGTCCGCCACTTCAACGTACGGGGTGAAAGAGTGGGTCAGCTTGTAGTCGATATACAGCTTGTTGCTGTAGTTTCGTTTCTTGCCATCGAAGGCGATCTGGTTGCTGTAGATCTCTTTGCGCGCCACGCCGATGGACATGTGCTCGGTCTTGTATTTGCCACCCAGCGACCAGACGTTGTCGCGTTTGGTTTCGTTGCCGTTTTTGTAGGTCGTGACTTTGTAGTAGTAGCCGGGCGTGGCTGAGAAGCCGTAACCCAGTTCATACGGGAACTTCAGTGCAGGTTTGTAGGACTTTTTATCTTTGCCTTGTGAATAGGTGAACTTGGGTTTGAATTTCAAATGCTTGGTGAGTTTGTGCGAGTACTTGACCTTGCCCTTGAGGGAGTCCTTGGTCATGTGTTCAAACGGCTGACCCGGCTGGCCATTGCTCTTCTCGGCCGGGCTGGCGACGAACTGGAAAGAGAACGCCAGGCCGTTATCCAGTGCCTGGGTGATCATCACCTTGTCGGTGTGATCGCGTTCCTTTTCGTTGTACTGGTGTTGGTAATCCAGTTCCAGCGCCTGAACGGCCGCCGGCATTAACAACAGGCCACCTTCCATCGCGGTGAAGCACAGGGCGGCCAGCAATCCTTTGTTCAGTGCAGGTTTGCACACGTGTGCATTTTGGGGCGTATTCAATGGGTTAGTCATCTTGTTAGCTCATTTATTGTTGTTGTTAGATCCAAGACAAATACGAGGGGGTGTCAGGGCTTGGTTAACACAACTCCTTGCTGGCATTTGCCAACTATGCAGGGTGAATGTTTCAGGGGTATGTCACTTTTTGTTTCAAAATCAACAGGCTGTTAGGGCTGCACAGGCACCAGGGTTTCTTCGCGCTTTGGCAAAGTCGGCGGCTGGCGTTTTTGCAAGTGCAGGGCAAACAGGGCCGTCATCAGGACTGAGATCAGGGAGGCGCTGACCCAGAAAATTGACAGCGTCTGGAAGTCGTAGGCCTTGCTGCCATCACCGAGCACGGTGGTGCCGTGTTCGATCAACACCCCGGTGAGAATTTCCCCGGCGGCGGCCCCTGCGTAACTGGCGATGCCAATCATGCCCAATGCGGCACCCGCAGCACTTTTGGCCGCAATGTCAGTGGCCATGAGCCCGCCCAAAAAACATCATCGAAACCGCGTCCAGCCAGTAGTGCCCGGCGGGGACGAACAGGAAAGCGCTCAGTGACAGGGTGTTCATCAAGCCGAATATCATTGCCAATGCATTGCGTTTGCCGTTGAAGAAACGGTCGGAGATCAAGCCGCTGAGCCCGGTGCCAATGATGCCGAACACCCCGGTGATGGAAATCAGGGTTGAGGCGCTCAGGGTGTTGTAGGCCTTGGCGTTCTCCAGAAAAAACACCCCCCAGGAGATCACTGCGTAACGACCGATGTACATCAGGCAAGACGCCAGTGCCAGCAGCCACAGGGCCGGGTTTTTCAGCAGGGCCAATTGTTTGCTGAAGATGCTGGGGGCGGGCGAGTGGTCGGGTGTGGGTGTTTGCGCTTCATGGTGCACGGGTGGGTAACCGCAGCTTTGCGGCGAGTCGGCCATGAAAAAGAAAATCAGTGCCAGCCCGGCCAGCCCCATCAAGGTCGCCAGCCCGTAGCCATATTGCCAACCCCACGTCACCACCACGGCGGCCACGGCCACGTAGGTCAACGCCTCGCCCAGGCTGTGGGCAATCGACCAGAAGCCATAAAATGTGCCGCGTTCCTTGTCGCTGTACCAGCGTGACAGCGAGACCACGCACGGTCCGACGCCCATCGACTGCGCCCAACCGTTCAGGCCCCAGATCAAAGTCAGAATGACAGTATTGGTGGTCAGGCCCATGCAGGCGTTGACGATGGCGCTGAGCAGCAGGCCCAGCATCATGAAGCGGCGCACGTTGGCGTGGTCGGCCAGAAACCCGTTGACCAGTTTGCCGATGGCGTAGGCAAAAAACAGCGCCGAGCCGATGATGCCCAGTTGGGTGGGGTTGAGCAGGTTGTTAGCGACCAGTGCGGGCTTGACCACGTTGAACGACAGGCGGCAGACGTAGAACAGCGCGTAACTCAGGGACATCGACAGAAAGGTTTGCCAGCGCAACCGCTTGAACCGATCCATATCCGGGGTAGCCGGTCCTTGCCGGGCAGGCGCAGCCTTAAAGGCATTGAGCAGAGAAGTCATGGTGCAAGGTTTCCTGTTTATTGTTTTTCAGTCCGCGCCTTGCAGGCACGGCCGGTTCCAGGTCAGGCAACGCAATGTATCAAGCCGTTAGCGAGGGACCTATCAGGTTCGCCAGCGCCGGGTAGAGCTGTGGTGCGGCCACCAATAACGGATTGCCCTCGGTCAGGCCGCCGTCGCGTAGAAAGTCGCTGCATTGCCCGCCTGCTTCGCGCACCAGCACCAACCCGGCGAGGCAATCCCAACTGTTGATGTGGGTTTCGTAGTAGCCCAGCAGGCGTCCTGCGGCGACATAGGCAATCATTAAGGCCCCCGAACCGTTACGAATGAACATGCCGCCTTCATCCAGTAGCTGCTTGAGAAAAGGCAAAAAGTGCTCTTTGCCGCGTCGGTGAGAGGTACCGACACCGGTTACGCCCTGCGTCAGGTCAGTGGCAGGGTTCACTTCGATGCGGGTCTGGTTCACAAAGGCGCCATGGCCCCGGCACGCGTGAAACAACTCGTCATGGTTGGCGTCAGCGACTGCGCCCAGCCACGGTTCGCCATCGACCAGCAGGCCAATCGACACGCACCAGGTGTGCAAACCGTTCACGAAGCAGCTGGTGCCATCAATCGGGTCAACCACCCAGATGCAGCGTGCCTGCAACTCGCTGCCGCCGGTTTCTTCACCCAGAAAACCGTCCTGGGGGAAATGTTCAGTCAGTTGCTGTTTGATGAAGTCTTCCAGTTCGCGGTCCGCGATGCTGACCACGTCTTGCCCCACGCCTGCTTTGTGGCTGACCTCAAGGCTGGCGCGCTGGCGGTAGTAGTCGAGCCCCAACTGAGCCGCCTGCACGGCGATGCGCTGGGCGTGCCGGTAACGCTCGTCGAGGTCGAGCGATTCGGGCGGCAGAAGGGCAGAGAGACTGTTGGGCATGCTGACATCCTCAAGTTTGCACACGTGTGCAATCAGGCTTCTAAAAAAGTGAATCGTCCGGCTGCAGGAGAGAGAGGGCAGGGGACGACTCACTGTTGGGGTCATACAACACGAAATAAAAATTCAATTCAAGCTCAAAATAAAATAATTATTCCAATGTGCTGCTGCGTCTGACCAGCGTGACCGGGATAGAGCTGTGCGGCGTCGGCAACTGAAAATTTTTCCGACGGGCGATAATGGCCGCCACGGCACTTCTGGCTAATGCCTGGCTGTCCTGACGCAGGGTGGTGAGGTGATAGGCCAAGTGGGCCGCTTGAGGAATATCGTCGAAACCGACGACCTGCACGTCCTTGGGCACTGACAAATTCAACCCCAGGCGCAAGCCGTCCAGCGCCCCCAACGCCAGCATGTCGGTGGCGCAGAACAAGGCATCTGGCCGAACCCCGGTATTGAACAAATGGCACACCGCTGCGCGTCCGCCGTCATAGCCGGGGGCCGCGTCTTGCACCGCCACAGGGGTGATACCCGCCTCGGCCAGGCGTTCGCTGAACCCCAGCCAGCGTTCGCGGCTGCTGAAGTTGTGCTGGCCCTGACCGATGAACGCGGGACGCCTGGCACCGCTGGCCAGCAGGGTTTGTGCCGCCAGACGACCGCCGCCACGGTTGTCGCTGCCGATGACGTCGGCGCCTTCCAGCTCGTGGCCACGGTTAATCATCGCCACCGGGATGTGATGCTTGAGGTAATGCTGCACCACCGACAGGGGCGGCGAGGCCGACGTCAGAATCACCCCGGCGATTTGATAGCTCAGCAATTGGTGCAGCGATTGCTCCAGTTGCTGGGGATCGTCGGCATTCATCAGCAGCGGCATCAGCCCCTGTTTATTCAAGGCGTCCGTTATCGGACCGAGCAGGCTGGCACGAAACGGGCTTTCGAGGCCGGCGGTGACTACGCCGACAAAGTTGCTATAGCCCTTGTTCATCGTGCGGGCGATCAAATTGACCTGATAACCCAGTGCCTGCGCGGCGGCCATCACTTTGTCGCGGGTGTGGGGCGAGACACTGGCGCCCGGGGTGAACGTGCGCGAAACCGCCGAACGCGAGACCCCGGCGTGCCGGGCGACATCGTGGGCGGTGATTAAGTGGGCGTCGTCTTTAGGCATAACGGGCACTGCGCGAAAAAGTAGAATCGCCACCCTAATGGCTTGCGCCGTAAATGCCTAGTGAGCCAAGCGCAGGATTTCAGGGAATTGACCCACGTGCGCTTGAAATCCCGAACAGGTGATGCGTATTTTGTACGGGTCGCCGTTCGCGGCTTGTACAACAACAAGGAAAGAGTCATGACGACCGATGGCCAGGGTTCACTCGCGCAGCGACTGACCGGCATTGATGAGATTGAATGTGTGACGCCCGATTTGAATGGCGTGCCCCGCGGCAAGGTAATGACCGCTGAAGGGTTCCTCGAAGGGCGACGCTTGCAGATGGCCCGTGGGGTGCTACTGCAATGCATCATGGGGGGATACCCCGAATCGCGGTTCTATGGCAGCGATGACGGCGATCTGGCACTGGTGCCGGATGCCGCGCACATCCATCGCCTGCCGTGGAGCGCAACACCCCGCGCGCTGGCCATTTGCGATGCCGACGAGCTGACGGGCGAAAGTTCGCGCCTGTCGACCCGTGGCCAGCTCAAAGCCGTGATCGCCCGTTATGCCGCCCGCGGCCTGGCACCCGTGGTCGCCACAGAACTTGAATTCTTTGTGTTTGCGCCCAACACCGACCCGACCCAGCCGTTCCAGCCGCCGCTGGGCCTGGACGGTCGCCGAGAAGTTGGCTTCTCGGCGTTCAGTATCAGTTCCAACAACGGCCTGCGCCCGTTCTTCAATGACGTCTATGAATGCATGGCCGCGCTGGGGTTGCCCCGTGACACCTTCATGCACGAAATGGGCGTCAGCCAGTTCGAGATCAACTTGCTGCACGGTGATCCACTGCTGTTGGCCGATCAGACTTTCCTGTTCAAGCACCTGCTCAAAGAGGTTGCGCTCAAGCATGGCCTGACGGTGGTGTGCATGGCCAAGCCGCTGGCGAAAACGGCCGGCAGCTCAATGCACATTCATCAGAGCGTGGTCGAACTGGGCATCGGGCGTAACGTGTTCAGTGATGCGGCGGGTCAGCCAACCGCTGCCTTCCGCCATTTTATCGGCGGGCAACAGGCAGGCATGGCGGACTTCACGGCGTTGTTCGCACCGAACGTCAACTCCTACCAGCGCCTGTGTCACCCCTATGCGTCGCCAAACAATGCGTGCTGGTCCCATGACAATCGGGCGGCGGGCCTGCGCATCCCGGCCAGTTCGCCGGTGGCACGGCGTGTCGAAAACCGTTTGCCGGGTGCCGACGCCAACCCGTATCTGGCGATTGCCGCCAGCCTCGCGGCGGGTTTGCACGGCATCGAAAATCAGTTGGAGCCGACTGCTGCGATTCAGGGGGAATTCGAGGTGCCGGACGCATTGTCATTGCCATGTACCTTACATGCCGCTCTGGAGCGTCTGAAACGCAGTCACTTGGCGAAGGAACTGTTCGGCAAGGAGTTCATCGAAGGTTACATTGCGTCCAAGACGATGGAGCTCACCAGCTTCTTTGATGAAATCACACCCTGGGAACGCCGCGTGTTAGCGGCTCAGGCTTAATCGTCCAGACGGCACAGGCTTCGGCTCAACCGTTTGAACCTGCTGCATGCGGGCTGCCACCGGGCAGTTCGCATGCCATTGCATGGAGTCGCGGGGAACGCCGATGCGCCAAATCTGGAAGTCTTTTAAAGCGTTATATTTCGCCTCGCTGATGATGTTGATCGGCTCGGGCTTGCTCAGTACCTACCTCGCCCTGCGCCTGGCAGCCGACAATGTCGACGGCCTGTGGATCGGTGCGCTCATGGCGGCCAACTATTTTGGTCTGGTGCTGGGGGGCAAAATTGGACACCGATTGATTGCGCGGGTGGGGCATATCCGCGCGTATGCCACGTGTGCCGGGATTGTCGGCGCCGCCGTGCTGTGCCACGGCCTCACCGACTGGCTGCCGATCTGGTTGCTGCTGAGGGTGATCGTCGGTCTCGGCATGATGTGCCAGTACATGGTCATTGAAAGCTGGCTCAACGAACAGGCAGACGCCAAGCAGCGCGGTGTGGTCTTCAGTCTGTACATGATTGCGTCCTACCTGGGCCTGGTGCTCGGGCAACTGATTCTGGTGATACACCCGGCCCTCGGCCCGGAATTGCTGATGCTGGTGGCGATGTGTTTTGCACTGTGTCTGGTGCCTGTGGCCATGACCCGGCGCATTCACCCGGCGCCGCTGCACCCCGCGCCGATGGACCCGAAGTTCTTTATCAAACGTGTCCCGCAATCATTGATCGCCGTATTGGGTGCGGGGTTGCTGGTGGGGTCGTTCTACGGCCTGGCGCCGCTGTATGCCACGCAGCAGGGCTTGTCCACCGAGTTGGTCGGCCTGTACATGGGGTGCTGCATTTTTGCCGGGTTGCTGGCGCAATGGCCATTGGGCTGGTTGTCCGATCGCTATGACCGACCGCTGCTGATTCGCGTGTTCGCGTTCATTCTGGCGGTGGTGTCGCTGCCGCTGGCGATCCTGCCTTCAGTGCCTCTGCAAGTGCTGTTCGTCGCGGGCTGGTTGAGCGCGCTCGTGCAGTTTTGCATCTACCCGCTGGCGGTGGCGTTTGCCAATGACCACGTGGAAGCAGACCGCCGGGTATCACTGACGGCGATGCTGCTGGTGACCTACGGTATCGGGGCCAGTATTGGGCCGTTGGTGGCGGGGGTATTGATGAAGGTGTTGGGCAGTCAGATGCTTTACGCGTTTTTCAGCCTGACTGGCCTGGTGCTGGTGTGGCGCATTCGCCCGAATGCGGTGACCAATCTGCATCAGGTCGACGATGCGCCGCTGCAACACGTGGCCATGCCGGACAGCATGTCCAGCTCGCCATTGGTAGCGGCCCTTGACCCTCGGGTCGATGAGCAAGTGGTGCAGGATCAGATGCAGGACACCGCAGAGCCGACGGTAGAACCACACGCCCCAGAAGCCCCTCTCCCGGAGGCAGAAGAGGCCGATCCGCGGCAGGTGTGAGTCAAGGTGCATGTTGTGCCCTCTCCCATTGGGAGAGGGCCAGGCCTCAATAATCGTCGTCTTTATCGAACCGTCGCGCATCACGCTGCAATTGGTACACAAAACGCTCGACCTGACGCTGAACGCCGCCGCTCATATTGTGAAAGCGCATACCGGCAAAGGTAATGTTGAGGCGTTCTTCAAAATGCAGGTAGCGCAACTCCACGGGCGTGGTCATGGGCCCGAAGGGCAGGGCGGCGTTGAAGCGTTCGTACACTTGCCCCAGTTGCAGGCGCTCACTGATGTCGCCTTCAAACCGCAATTTACAACCCGTCGCTGACACATCCAGCAACTTGCCTTCAAGCGCGGATTTAATCTTGTCGCCATCCACTTTTACCGTTACCAGATCCGCCAGCTTGAGGGCTGCGCGGAACGCATTGCGGCGCTGGTGGTAGACGATCTCGGTCGGCAAAGCGCCGTGGTAACAGCGGTGGCCGTCTTTGTCGTCAATGGTCAGTTGCGTGGTGCACTCCCAGGCAATGCGAACACCGTCATGAAAGCCTTCCACGCGAAACGGCTCACCGGCCTCAAGGAAACGCTCACCGTCACGCGGGATCATTTCGTCAAAAGCCAGGGTCGCGGACTCGCGATCCACTTCGACCAGGTAGCTCTGAAAACGCTGACTGCGCTCGTGGAAGGTGATGATCAGCGGGTCATGGCTCTCTTGTAGCATCCGCAAATGTGCGGAAATTTCCAAAGGTGTAGTGAGCACCTTGGGAGGCTGCGGAGCATCTTCAGCATGGGACACGGTTCATCAATCTCCAGACAAAATACAACAACACGCAAAAAGGAGGCATTTTGCCAGTATGTTGCGTCGTTAGGATAGTGCGGTCACACGGGCTCACGCCTGGCTGAAAGCGCGTGGTTTGTTGACCAGTGCAGTGGTGCCGCGGGCGTCATACAGCGTATGGGCTTCGCCGCCGTGCAAGATGCGCTGTTGATTGGCCGTGATGAGTTGTTGCGTCTGGATGGCCTGACCGTTGATCACGTTGGCCGCCTGACAATCGGCTAGCACCTGATTCAATGCGTCGCTTTGGGCCAGCAGTTGCGGGCCAAGGTCCGAGTGGCTGGCCAGTTGCTCAAGCCCGCTGCGGTTGGCCGGCAAGCCAAGGCCCGCGAGAATTTCGCTGCGCTTGCGACCATGCTGATCGAGCAGAATGATCAACGACTGTTTGCGCGCCAGAATGTCTTCGAGCACCAACATGTCGCGCCCTTGCAGGGCAATGGTTTCGTCCTGCAGCAAGGCGAGAAGTTTCTCGGCAGGGGCGAAGTCGTCGTTGATCAGTTGCAATAAAGTCGTGTCGTGCATGGCTGGCTCTGGAATTTAAGCGTCCAAAAGCCTGGCGCTTGCCGCGAGGGCTAGCGCTGGGCTTCCAAGTTAAGCAGTTTGCTGGCAACCCGATTGCTGTCGACGGTGTAAGTGCCATCGGCAATGGCTTGTTTCAACTCAGCCACGCGGCTTTTGTCGACAATCGGTTGATCGCGCAGCGAATCGCTGATTTTTTGCAATTGTTGTGCCTCATGACTGAGGTGCACAGATTCCCCGCTCGGGGCATTGACGCCCGCCTGTTCGCTCTTGGCAGGGGCTGCTTGCGTAGCGCTGCCTGCTTCCTGACTGGCGTTGCTGCGCGTGCTGCCGGTTAACGGCGCGGCGTTGTTAAGACGACTGAAGTCGATGACCATAATGGAAAACCTCTGGGTATTTGGACGCTTGCCATGTTTTCGGCCATACCCGAGAAAACTTTAGGCACGATTAATCATACGGCGACGCAAGCCCGTACTGATCTGCGTCAAGCGACAGTGTAGGAAAGTTGAGAGTCGTATGCCAACTGTCCTACAAGGCCACCTCAACTTGCCCCGGCCCGGTAATCCGCGCCTTGATGACCCGTTTGGAGTTCAGGTTCTTCACCCGTACCTGTTCGCTGAGCCCACCGTCGGACAGCGCCTCGCCCGGCATTCTGACCGTCAAGGTCCCGCTACGGGCATTGATCACCACCTGATCACCCTTGCGCACCACGGCCGCTTGCTCCAGATGCGTCAGGGTCAGCACCTGATCGGTGACCATGGGTCGCAGAAGTTTTTGTCCCACTGCCAGTTCAACCGCGGTCATGTAGCCCTGAGTGATCAGGCCAACATCGCGCTCGCGCAGCACCACATCGTCGTAGCTGATGATCATGCCGCGCTTGAGGGGGTGAGTGACGGTCACGACCTCGCGGAATAACTTCACCTGTGCCGGCACAAAAATGGTCCACGGTGAGCTACCTTCACAGCGCACGCGCACCGTCACGCGACCCATGGGTTGCGCCGGGCTTTCGAGGGTGGCTGTCAATTCCTTGTCGCATTGGGCCAGGCGCAAGCGTGGATCGAGGTTATTAACCTGAATCTCGTAGCGGCCCTCTATCTGACCAGTGGCAAGGTAGTCTTCGACAGTGAATTCAAGAAAGCCTTGGGTCACGCCGATAAGCTGGGTAGGAGAAGTAAATCCATCGGCGTAGGACTGCGTGCCAGCGATTATCAGGCAAATCGTCGCAAGCACCCGTGCACCGCGAAGGCGCAGCGTCTGGAGGATCGGCAGGTGGCAAGAAATTGTCGTTTTTGCATTCATGGCCGATAAATAGCAAAGCCCGTGCCGTTTACCGGGCAATGTGCGTCGCAACTTAAAGTTTTAAGGGGAACCGTGTATGGCTGGGGTGATGGATTCGGTTAACCAGCGCACTCAACTGGTCGGGCAAAACCGCCTGGAACTGTTGTTGTTTCGCCTGGATGGGCCACAGCTGTACGGGATTAACGTGTTCAAGGTTCGCGAGGTGCTGCAATGCCCCAAGCTGACCGTGATGCCAAAATCCCATCCTGTGGTGTGCGGTGTGGCCAATATTCGGGGGGCGACTATTCCGATTCTGGACTTGGCCATGGCCACCGGCGCGGGTGCACTCAAAGACCAAAGCAGCCCGTTTGTGATCATCACCGAGTACAACACCAAGACCCAGGGGTTTCTCGTGCGCTCGGTGGAACGCATCGTCAACATGAACTGGGAAGAGATTCATCCGCCGCCCAAGGGCACCGGGCGTGACCATTACCTGACGGCGGTGACGCGGCTGGACAATCAACTGGTCGAAATCATTGACGTTGAAAAAATCCTGTCAGAGGTTTCGCCATCGTCGGAAATCATTTCCCACGGTGTGGTCGATGTTGAGACCCAAACCAAGGCCGTGTCGTTGCGGGTATTGACGGTCGATGATTCGTCGGTGGCGCGCAAGCAGGTGTCACGTTGCCTGCAAACGGTGGGCGTGGAAGTGGTTTCTCTTAACGACGGTCGCCAGGCGCTGGAATACCTGCGCAAACTGGTGGACGAGGGCAAGGACCCGTCAGAAGAGTTTCTGATGATGATCTCGGACATTGAGATGCCCGAAATGGATGGTTACACCCTCACGTCTGAGATCCGTGGCGATCCGCGCATGCAAAATTTACATATCATTCTGCATACTTCGCTGTCCGGGGTATTCAACCAGGCGATGGTCAAGAAAGTCGGTGCCAATGACTTTCTGGCAAAATTCCGCCCCGATGACCTGGCGTCCCGGGTCGTTGACCGGATCAAAGAAGCAGACCACAGCTGAGGGCTCAGTCCTTGGCGGTCAACACGATTTATAGAGGCAGGATCATTTGTCTACGGCTAATTTGGATTTTGAGCAGTTCCGGGTTTTCCTGGAAAAAGCCTGTGGCATTTTGCTAGGGGAGAACAAGCAGTACCTTGTTTCCAGTCGACTCAACAAGCTGATGGAGCAGCAAGGTATCAAATCACTGGGTGAGCTGATTCAGCGCATTCAAAGCCAACCCCGCAGCGGGTTGCGTGAGCAGGTGGTCGACGCAATGACCACCAACGAAACCCTGTGGTTTCGCGATACTTACCCCTTTGAAGTGCTGAAAAACAAAGTCCTGCCTGAGCTGACCAAGGCCAATCCGGGTCAACGTTTACGCATTTGGTCGGCAGCGTGCTCCTCGGGGCAGGAGCCGTATTCGCTGTCGATGGCCATTGATGAGTTTGAACGCAGCAACCTTGGGCAGTTGAAAGCGGGGGTGCAGATTGTGGCCACCGACCTGTCCAGTCTGATGCTCAATAACTGCAAGACTGGCGAGTACGACAGCCTGGCGATTGGCCGTGGCCTGTCCCAGGAACGCTTGCAGCGCTACTTCGAACCCAAAGGGCCGGGGCGCTGGGTGATCAAGGCACCGATCAAAAACCGCGTTGAGTTTCGCTCGTTCAACCTGCTGGACAGCTACGCCGGGTTAGGCAAATTTGACATGGTGTTCTGCCGCAACGTGCTGATTTATTTTTCGGCAGAGGTCAAAAAAGACATCCTGCTGCGCATTCACAGCACCTTGAAGCCAGGTGGTTACTTGTTCCTTGGCGCTTCGGAAGCGCTGAACGGATTGCCGGATCATTACCAGATGATCCAGTGCAGCCCGGGGATCATCTACCAGGCCAAGTAACAATCACGGGAGCCCGCAAGGCTCCCGTTTTTTTCGCGCTGTAGGGACGCCGTGTGGGTGTCCCGTGCAACAAAGCGGCAGAAAAGCGGCAGTCGGCGGACAGCCATTGCCGCTTTTCTGGCATTGCCGCGTCCCGGCACCGCGCAAAGCCTTGAAATACGGGGATCTGAAAACTGGCACGGGGTTTGCTCTATCCAGAGCATGAAAGACCTGAGCCACATCTTCAGGTCAGCCCACAAAGGTTTTCCGACATGAGCATCAGCTTCGATAAAGCGCTCGGTATCCATGAGCAAGCCCTTGGCTTTCGCGCCCAGCGCGCTGAAGTGCTGGCGAACAACATCGCCAACGCCGATACCCCGAACTACAAAGCTCGGGATCTGGATTTTGCGTCTGTGCTTGCGGCACAGACTGACAAAAACAAGAACGGCAGCTTTGCCTTGAACATGACCAACAGCCGTCACATCGAAGCTCAGGGTTTGAGCAGCGGCGACGAGTCGTTGCTGTATCGCACGCCGATGCAACCCTCCATCGACCAGAACACGGTAGATGCTCAGCTCGAACAATCGAATTACGCAGAGAACGCGGTCAACTTCCAGGCCAGCTTTACCCTGCTCAACAGCAAATTCAAAGGGCTGGTATCAGCCCTGCGCGGAGAGTAATCCATGTCTCTAGCCAGTGTTTTCAATATTGCCGGTAGCGGCATGAGTGCCCAGACCACGCGCCTGAACACCGTCGCCAGTAACATTGCCAACGCCGAAACTGTGTCGTCGAGCATCGACCAGACTTACCGTGCCCGTCACCCGGTGTTTGCCACCCTGTTTCAGGGCGCGCAAAACGGTACGGGCGATTCGCTGTTTCAGAATCAGGACGCCGCCGGGCAGGGCGTACACGTCTTGGGCGTGGTTGAAGACCAGAGCAACCTCGAAGCCCGCTATGAGCCGAACCATCCGTCTGCTGACGCCAAAGGGTATGTGTACTACCCCAACGTCAACGTGGTTGAAGAAATGGCTGACATGATTTCCGCCAGTCGTTCGTTCCAGACCAACGCAGAAATGATGAACACCGCCAAAACCATGATGCAGAAGGTCCTGACCCTCGGTCAGTGATAAGGAACGACGCAAATGAGTGTGACCGATTCCGTCAGCAACAAGACCCTCAATCAGGTGCTGGCCAACTCTGCCCAGGCCAAAGCCACGGACACCAGCCTTACGGCGGCTTCCAAGGCAGTGGCGGGCAGCAGCAAGTCGCTGGGCAAGGATGCGTTCTTGCAATTGCTGGTTACTCAGTTGAAAAACCAGAACCCGCTGGACCCGCAGGACAACACCGCGTTTGTCGCGCAGTTGGCCCAGTTCAGCAGCCTGGAAGGCATCACCACCCTGAACGATTCGGTGAACGCCATCACCGGCGGCTTGCAGTCTTCGCAAGCGTTGCAGGCGTCCTCATTGGTAGGGCGTTCGGTGATCGTGCAAACCAGTGAAGCACTGGTGGATACCGCCAGCGAGAAGCCGTTCAACGGCACCGTGGTGGTTAAAGACGCGGACGCCAAGCCGACTATCAAGATCACTGATGCGGATGGCGAAGTGGTACGGACCATCGAAATGGGCGCCCAGAAAGCGGGCAACGTCGATTTCACCTGGGACGGCAAAAATGATGATGGCGAGTTGATGCCCAAAGGCAATTACACCTTCACCGCATCGTCCAAAACGGACACGGGTACGACGGCACTCACCACCTACCTGCCCGCCACGGTCAACAGTGTGACGCTGAGCAAAACCGGTGGTGAAATCATGCTCAATCTTGCAGGTCTGGGCAGCATCGGCATGTCCAAAGTCCAGACCATTGGCCTCTAAGCCGACTTACAAGCCTTAAGGAGTGCAACATGTCTTTTAATATCGGCCTTAGCGGCCTCTATGCGGCCAACAAACAACTCGACGTTACCGGCAACAACATCGCCAACGTCGCAACGTCCGGTTTCAAATCGTCCCGTGCCGAGTTCTCGGACATTTACTCGGCGAGCAAGCTGGGCATTGGCAGCAAGACCATCGGCAGCGGTGTGAATCTGGCCAACGTTTCGCAAAACTTCGGTCAGGGTGCCATCAACAACACCGGCAACCTGCTCGACATGGGTATTCAGGGTAACGGCTTTTTTGTTTTGAGCGACAACGGTTCCCTGAGCTACACCCGGGCCGGTACGTTCAAGGCCGATAAAGACGGTTACGTCACCAACACCGACGGTACTGCGCGCTTGCAGGGCTACGGCGTAGATGCCAACGGCAAGATCGTCAACGGTGTACTGACTGACCTGCGCATCGACACCTCGAACCTCGCGCCACGCGCAAGCGGCTCGGTGGACTCGACCATCAACTTGAATTCGACCAGTGATGTGGTTAATCAGGTGGACAACAAGTTCGATCCGCTGAAGGCCGAAACCTACAGCAAAAAATTCACCACCACGATTTATGACACGCAGGGCAACGCCCACGAAATGGATCAGTACATGGTGAAAACGGATTCCAACACGTGGAAAACCTACACGCTTGTTGATGGTCGCAACCCTGATGGCAGCCCCGTGACGGGCACAGGCGCCAAAGACCCGGTCGCTTCGACCATGGTCTTCGATTCGGCTGGCGCGCTGACCAGCGTGACCACGCCAAACCCGGTGCCAGGCGAACCGGACATCATCAGCAGCACGTTGACCGTGGCTGACTGGGTACCCGGTGCCATGGTTAACGGGGCATGGGTCTCCAACGGTGCCGCTGCGAAAGATGGCGGTATTGCGATCAACATGGCCAAAACCACGCAGTACAACACGGACACCTCACGCAACCCGCCAACTCAGGACGGCTACGCCACGGGCCAGATCACCAACTTGACCATCGACGGCTCGGGCGTCATGTTCGCCAACTTCAGCAACAACCAGAGCCGTGCCATTGGCCAGATCTCCCTGGCCAGCTTTACCAACGAACAAGGCTTGCAGCCTGTGGGCGGCACGGCGTGGAAAGAAACCTTCGCTTCGGGCCAGGCCGGTTACGACGCGCCGAAGATCGGTACGTTGGGGGCCATCCAGTCCAACTCGCTGGAAGACTCCAACGTCAACTTGACCAACGAACTGGTTGACCTGATCAAGGCGCAAAGCAACTACCAGGCGAACGCCAAGACCATCTCCACCCAGAGCACCATCATGCAGACCATCATTCAGATGACCTGATGGGCGAATGCGCGTGTAAAAAGCCCCTCGTTTGAGGGGTTTTTTTTGCCTGCAGGTTCGGCGTGCGGGTAGTGTGTACCACCGCTCAAACGCTGTTGGTAGCGGTGCGAGCGGTACGGTGCACCCGCCAAAACAAAACCCCCGTCAAACCCAACTGTTGCCAGGGTTTAACGGGGGTTTCAGTCAAGCGATTTGACCCGCCAGACAGCTCAGCTTATTGGCACGCTTCGCAATCCGGTTCGTCAATGGCGCACGCTTTTGGCACCGGAGCCGGGCCGGCTGGGGCGGCGGCGACGTCTTCACTTTTGTTGCCGCTCGATACAGCGTTGAGCTTGCCGGTGTTGACGGTGGACTTCTCGGTGCTGGTGGCAGCCAGGGCACGGAGGTAGTACGTGGTTTTCAGGCCGCGGTACCACGCCATGCGGTAGGTGACGTCCAGCTTCTTGCCCGATGCGCCCGCGATGTACAGGTTCAGCGACTGAGCCTGGTCGATCCACTTCTGACGACGGCTGGCGGCGTCAACGATCCACTTGGTATCCACTTCGAACGCTGTCGCGTAGAGCTCTTTGAGTTCTTGCGGAATGCGCTCGATCTGCTGCACGGAACCGTCGTAGTACTTCAGGTCATTGATCATGACCGAGTCCCACAGGCCGCGGGCCTTGAGGTCGCGAACCAGGTACGGGTTGATCACGGTGAATTCGCCCGACAGGTTCGATTTCACGTACAGGTTCTGGTAAGTCGGTTCGATCGACTGCGAGACGCCGGTAATGTTGGCGATGGTCGCGGTCGGTGCGATGGCCATGATGTTGGAGTTGCGAATGCCTTTTTGCACACGGGCACGAACCGGTGCCCAGTCCAGGGATTCGTTCAGGTCAACGTCGATGTACTTCTGGCCACGCTGTTCGATCAGGATCTGTTGGGAGTCCAGTGGCAGGATGCCCTTGGACCACAGCGAGCCCTGGAATGTCTCGTAAGCGCCACGCTCGTCAGCCAGGTCGCAGGACGCCTGAATGGCGTAGTAGCTGACCGCTTCCATCGATTTGTCGGCAAACTCGACCGCTGCTTGCGACGCATACGGAATGTGCTGCAGGTACAGCGCGTCCTGGAAGCCCATGATCCCCAGGCCGACCGGACGGTGCTTGAAGTTCGAGTTGCGCGCTTGCGGCACCGAGTAGTAGTTGATGTCGATTACGTTGTCGAGCATGCGCACGGCCACGTCGATGGTGCGCTTGAGCTTGGCGGTGTCCAGCTTGCCGTCCACGATGTGGTTCGGCAGGTTGATCGAGCCCAGGTTGCAGACCGCGATTTCATCCTTATTGGTGTTCAGGGTGATTTCGGTGCACAGGTTCGAGCTGTGAACCACGCCCACGTGTTGCTGCGGGCTGCGCAGGTTGCACGGGTCTTTGAAGGTCAGCCACGGGTGGCCGGTTTCAAACAGCATGGACAGCATTTTGCGCCACAAGTCTTTGGCCTGGATGGTCTTGAACAGCTTGACCTTGCCCGGGTACTCGGTCAGGGCTTCGTAGTACTCGTAGCGCTCTTCGAAGGCCTTGCCGGTCAGGTCGTGCAGGTCAGGGACTTCCGATGGCGAGAACAGGGTCCACTTGCCGTCATCGAAGACGCGCTTCATGAACAGGTCAGGGATCCAGTTGGCGGTGTTCATGTCGTGGGTACGACGACGGTCATCACCCGTGTTCTTGCGCAGCTCGATGAACTCTTCGATGTCCATGTGCCAGGTTTCAAGGTAAGCGCACACAGCGCCCTTGCGCTTGCCACCCTGGTTCACGGCAACGGCGGTGTCGTTCACCACTTTGAGGAACGGCACAACGCCCTGGGATTTACCGTTGGTGCCTTTGATCCACGAACCGAGCGCGCGTACTGGCGTCCAGTCGTTGCCTAGGCCGCCTGCGAATTTGGACAGCATGGCGTTGTCGTGGATCGCGTGGTAGATGCCCGACAGGTCGTCCGGCACGGTGGTCAGGTAGCAGCTGGAGAGCTGTGGACGCTGAGTACCGGCGTTGAACAGCGTCGGGGTCGACGACATGTAATCGAAGGACGACAGCAGGTTGTAGAACTCGATGGCGCGGTCTTCTTTTTGCTTCTCTTCGATTGCCAGGCCCATGGCCACACGCATGAAGAAGATCTGCGGCAGTTCGAAACGCACGCCATCCTTGTGGATGAAGTAACGGTCGTACAGGGTTTGCAGGCCCAGGTAGGTGAACTGCTGATCGCGCTCGTGGTTGATCGCCTTGCCCAGTTTTTCCAGGTCGAAGGTGGCCAGCACCGGGTTCAGCAGGTCGAACTCAATACCTTTGGCGATGTAGGCAGGCAGGGCCTTGGCGTACAGGTCGGCCATCTCGTGGTGAGTGGCGCTTTCGGCCACGTTGAGGAAGCTCAGGCCTTCGGCACGCAGGGTGTCCATCAGCAGGCGGGCGGTCACGAACGAGTAGTTTGGCTCGCGCTCAACCAGGGTGCGGGCGGTCATTACCAGTGCGGTGTTGACGTCGCTCAGGGCTACGCCGTCGTACAGGTTCTTCAGGGTTTCGCGCTGGATCAGGTCGCCGTCCACTTCAGCCAGGCCTTCGCAAGCCTCAGTGACGATGGTGTTCAGGCGGCCCATGTCGAGCGGCGCGAAGGTGCCGTCGGCGCGGGTGATGCGGATTGACGGGTGCGCCTGCACGGCGTCTTCGGCCGGGGCGCGGGTGGCGCGCTCTTTGGAGCGGGCGTCACGGTAGATCACGTAGTCACGGGCTACTTTCTGCTCGCCGGCACGCATCAGGGCCAGTTCTACCTGGTCCTGGATTTCTTCGATGTGGATGGTGCCGCCCGAAGGCATGCGACGCTTGAAGGTTGCGGTGACCTGTTCGGTCAGGCGGGCAACGGTGTCGTGAATGCGCGACGAAGCGGCTGCATTGCCGCCTTCAACTGCAAGAAACGCTTTGGTGATGGCGACGGTGATCTTGTCATCGGTGTAAGGAACCACGGTTCCGTTACGCTTGATCACGCGCAATTGGCCTGGCGCAGTTGCTGACAGATCCAGATGTGAATCGTTCTGCGACGCGGTGCCCTGCGAGTTCTCGCGAGTTGAGTCGGTTTGCATGGGTGTCTCCACATTCTCTATGTTTATTTGGGCGCCTCAAAAAGGTGCCCACCGTTCCGTCCTGACGCACTACAACCGGGGGTAAGCCGGGCATAACGACCTCGGGACGTACAGAAAGGGGTGTTTTGGCCGCTTCCTTGCCGAAGTCTCAGGTTTGTGCGAACCGCCTCAAACCTTATTCCTGATGGGTGACAGTCTTTGTACTGCAACACCCGGGCCGCTTTCCGAGCCAGCGCTGGAAAACGGTTGCCATCCGCATGAGCGGCTTGGGCTTTGAAAACAGCGTTTGGTTCAACCCGACAGGGGCGAGAAAAGCACTTGAAATTCTCGGCTGAGTTGTGTTGGGTTTTTGCCCTAAAACCCTATATGTGGGGTCTTTTGGCGGAATTGATACAAGATATGCGTTTTACAGGTGGTGCGCAATGCACGACCTGTGGATAACCCTGTGTGTAATTTGTGTATGAACGCTTGAATCTGCGCGTAGGCCGCATGGCACCGGCATTACACCGTCTGTCACCGTTTTTGCCGGGATGAAATCGTGCGCGCTGGATTTTGAGGGCGCGAACCCTACCACAAAAAACAGCGCTGTCCGAACGCATTTTGGGGCGGGCGCAAAGATCGAAAAGGTCAAGCAGAGATTGAGCTCAAGAAGTGCCGGGAAGACCGTTCAGGCCCTGCCCGGCGGTTACGCGAAGTTAGAGCAGTTGGAAGCTCTTTTGCTGGACGTTTTGCGAATCCAGGCCAATTTGCACGTTGAATTCGCCGGGTTCGGCAGCGTACTGAAGTTGGGTGTTGTAAAACTTCAGGGCGTCTTCATCGATGCTGAAATGCACGACCTTTTCTTCCCCCGGTTGGAGCATCAGCTTCTGGAAGTTTTTCAGCTCCTTGACGGGGCGGCTCATCGACGCACTGACGTCCTGTATATAAAGCTGCACCACGGTTTCACCGGCGCGCTGCCCGGTGTTCTTCACGGTCACGCTGGCCGTCAGGGCTGACCCGGGTGTGAGGGTGTTGGCTGACAACTCCGGCGGCGACACGCTGAAGTCGGTGTAGCTCAAGCCATAACCGAACGGGTAGAGCGGGGTGTTCGGCGCATCGAAATACTGCGACGTGTAGTTGCCCGGCTTGCCCGGCGTGTACGGACGACCGATGCGCAGGTGGCTGTAGTAGCTCGGAATCTGGCCCACCGAGCGTGGGAAGGTGATCGGTAGCTTGCCCGACGGGTTGTAGTCACCGAACAGCACGTCGGCAATCGCATTGCCGCCTTCCGTGCCGCTGTACCAGGTTTCCAGCACGGCGTCGGCCTGTTGCACCTGATCGCCAATTGACAGCGGGCGACCATTCATCAAGACCAGCACCAGCGGCTTGCCAGTGGCCTTAAGGGCGGTAATCAGCGCGCGTTGCGTAGCAGGCAAGTCGAGGTCAGTGCGGCTGGCCGCTTCGTGGGACATACCCCGGGCTTCGCCCACTACGGCCACAATCACATCGGCCTGTTGTGCCACCTTGACGGCTTCATCGAGCATTTCTTGCGCGGCACGCGGGTCGTTGGTCACGTCGAGCATGTTGGGGTTGGAATGATTGAGGTAGTCGACCACGGCCTGATCATCGGTCACGTTGGCGCCGCGGGCGTATGTCAGCGTGCCCGGTTTGCCCACGGCAGCGCGCAGGCCTTCAAGCACAGTCACCGATTGTGCGGGGACACCGGCGCCCGACCAACTGCCAAGCATGTCGATTTTCGAATCGGCCAGCGGCCCGATCAGGGCAATATTGGCGCGCTTATTCAAGGGCAGGGTGTGCGCCTCATTCTTGAGCAGCACTTGGCTTTTACGTGCCACCTCACGGGCTTCGGCCCGGTGCAGGCGGCTTTCGGCATTGATGTCGGCCGGATCGTCCAACGCTTTGCCAATGCGCAGGTACGGGTCTTTAAACAGGCCCATGTCGTACTTGGCGCCCAGCACTTCACGCACCGCGTTGTCCAGATCGCTTTGTGGCACTTTGCCGGACTTGATCAGGCCCGGCAGCTCTTTGCCATACACCAGGTCATTCATGCTCATGTCGACCCCAGCCTTGATCGCCAGCGTTGCGGCTTCACGCTCATCCTTGGCCACGCCATGCTTGATCAGTTCAAGAATCGCGCCGTGGTCACTGACGGCCACGCCCTTGAAGCCCCATTGTTTGCGCAACAAGTCCTGCATCAACCACGTGTTGGAGGTGGCCGGTACGCCGTTGATCGAGTTCAACGCCACCATTACGCTGCCAGCGCCTGCATCAATCGCAGCATGGTAGGGCGGCAGGTAATCCTGAAACATGCGCGTAGGGCTCATGTCCACGATGTTGTAGTCCCTACCGCCTTCGACGGCGCCATACAGGGCGAAATGCTTGACGCTGGCCATGATGTTGCCGGGCAGGGACGGGGACACGCCTTGATACGCCTGCACCATGACCCTGGCGATGCGCGAGACCAGGTAGGTGTCTTCGCCAAACCCTTCAGAGGTGCGGCCCCAGCGTGGGTCGCGGGCGATATCGACCATCGGCGCAAAGGTCAGGTCAAGGCTGTCGGCACTGGCTTCTTTGGCAGACACCCGACCGCTCAGGGCGATGGCGTCCATATCCCAGCTGGAGGCCAGCGCCAGGCTGATCGGGAAAATGGTGCGGTGCCCGTGAATCACGTCATAAGCAAAGAACATGGGGATTTTAAGACGGCTGCGCATGGCAGCGTCTTGCATGGGGCGATTCTCGGGGCGCGTCACCGAATTGAATGTACCGCCGATGCGGCCCGCAGCAATTTCCTTGCGGATCAATTCCCGCGGCATGTCTGACGCAATGCTGATGAGGCGCAACTGCCCGACTTTTTCATCGAGTGTCATCCGGTTCATCAAATCAGTGATGAACGCCTCTTTATTATCCAGCGTGACGGGCGCGTTCTGCGCCCACGTGCAGGGACTGGACAGGCTGATGGCGATGCCCAGCAAACACATTTTTTTCATGGAATTCTTCTGCGCAGCCGCTCACATAAAGCGAGGAAGGCCCGCGCTCTTGAAGCGATATTGTTCTGGATTGGGATGAGGACTACTCAACTCAAAGAATTACCCTATCTTTAATAGGAGTAGTCCTACATGCGAGAAGTCTTTTATCTGATTCGTTACCAGCAATCCAGTGCTGCCGAAGATATTCAGGCGTGACGATGGAGTTTTTGTCGGGCGGGCGGTGTCTATGAACTCAATGCGATCATTTTGGAGCGTCACGAACATGGGAATACAACGCTTACAAACAGCCCTTGGCTGGAAAGTCATGGCTTTGCTGGTGCTGAGCAGCGTCTTGGCCGGGTGCGGTATCAACACCATTCCGACCCTCGACGAGCAGGTCAAGGCCGCCTGGTCACAGGTACAGAACCAGTATCAACGTCGCTCCGACCTGATTCCCAACCTGGTGGAAACTGTCAAGGGCGCGGCTAAACAGGAACAGGCGACCCTGACCGCAGTGATTGAAGCGCGGGCCAAGGCCACCTCTATTCAGGTGGACGCCAGCACCCTCAACAACCCTGAAAAACTCAAGCAGTTCCAGGATGCGCAAAACCAGCTGACCGGTGCCTTGAGCCGATTGATGGTGGTTTCCGAGCGCTACCCGGACCTCAAGTCCAACCAGAACTTCCTCTCGTTGCAATCGCAGCTCGAAGGCACGGAAAACCGTATCAGCGTGGCCCGTCGTGACTTCATTCTGGCGGTGGAGCGCTACAACACCGAGATCCGCACCTTCCCGGGGCGTCTGTGGCATGCCGTCATGTACAGCGATTTGCCGGTGCGCCCGACGTTCGAAGCCACCAGCCCGGACGCCGACAAAGCGCCTGAAGTGAAGTTTTAACGCCAAGCCGATGTTCCAGCCTGTGGCAGTGGCCGCAGGCTCTGTGTCCAATTGTCGAGGTGGTAATGCGCGTATTGAAACCGGGTCTTTGCGTGTTGCTGTGGCTATTTATGGCCGCGGCGCAGGCGCTGACCTTTCCGGCGCTCAGCGGCCGCGTGGTCGATAACGCCCAGATGCTCGATCCCGCCACGCGTCAGCAGTTGACGCAAACCCTGGAAGCCCACGAAAAAGCCACTGGTGAGCAAGTGGTGGTGGTTACGGTGCCCGGTCTGCAAGGCACCGCCATTGAAGACTACGGTTATCAATTGGGGCGCGCCTGGGGCATCGGGCAAAAGGACAAGAACAACGGTGCGTTATTGATCGTCGCCCGCGATGACCGAAAGTTGCGTATCGAGGTCGGGTATGGTCTGGAGGATCGCCTGACCGATGCGCAGTCGTCCGTCATCCTCAACCAGGTCATTACCCCGGCGTTCAAGAATGGACAGTTCAGTCAGGGCATCAGCGACGGTGTCGCGGCGATCCTGCAAGTACTGGGCGGCGACCCACTGGCTGAACCGGCGTACGCCAGCGGCCAGGGGCAAGGCAGTGATTTCATGGCCGAACATCCGTTTGTCGTACTGCTGTTATTTGTCCTGTTTGTCATAGTGGTCGCGGCCTGCCAGTTCTACGGAATATGTAATGCCGGCGGCGGAGGCGGTTCGCGTTCCGGCGGTTTTGGCGGTGGCGGCTTCGGCGGTGGCAGAGGGGGTGGCGGCTTCAGTGGCGGCGGTGGCAGTTTTGGTGGCGGCGGCGCTTCAGGCGGCTGGTAATTCATTTTTAGACGAGCATCGAAACCATGGCTTTACTCACGCAAGCGCAACAGCGGCAGGTCGAAGAAGCCGTTACCCGTGCCGAACAACGCACTGACGCCGAAATCGTCACCGTTCTGGCACCGCGCGCAGATGACTACAGTTACATCCCCCTGTTGTGGGCGAGTCTGATTGCGCTGCTGGTGCCTGCATTGGCGCACTTCTTTATAAGCGGCCTGCAGACCTATTCCCTGTTGATGCTGCAATGGGCCACGTTCGTGTTCTTGAGCCTGCTCTTTCGTATCCCGGCCATCACCACACGTTTGATCCCGCCCCGTGTGCGCCATTGGCGCGCAAGTAACCTGGCGCGTCGCCAGTTTCTTGAACAAAAACTGCACCACACCGAAGGCCGCACCGGGGTGCTGATTTTTGTCAGCGAGGCCGAGCGTTACGTCGAAATTTTGGTGGATGAAGGCATATCGCGGCATTTGGACAACAGTGACTGGGGCACCATCGTCAGCGATTTCACGCGTCGCGTGGGGCTGGGCCATACCGCCGAAGGCTTTATTGCCTGCATCGACGCCAGCGCTGAACTGCTGGCAAAACACATCCCGAAAACACAGCCGCGTAACCAACTGCCGAATCGGTTGGTGGTGTTGTAGTGTGTTGAAAGCGACGTGTCGCAAGTCTTAAATCTTGTAAGAGTTTTCAGTCTTGCGTATTAAGTTTGCGTAATGTGCTTCGTGTTTTTTTGTAAGTTTGTTCTTTGAACTTGCAGTGTCTTTGCTGTTGTTGTCGGATTTTGTTTTTGTGTGGCTTTTCTTGTTGTCATTTTTCGAGTTTGTGGATAGGTTGTGCTCGTTTGTTTGTGGGTGAAGGGTGGGTTTTATATGTATGGATTGGAGTTGAGCTATGGATGTGCAGCTCACCTGTAGGGGAAAAGAAGTTCTGGGTTTGCTGGTGTGAGGTTATATTAATAAGGAAATTGTGCTGAGACTGTGTATTAGTGATTTTACGGTAAGAGATCATGTGTCATCACTACTGTTTAAGAATGGCGTGGAAAATCGTATGCGGCTGGCGGTGGTCAGTGGCGATCTATCGGCAGGGGATTGAATGTGCATGATTCCCTATAGTTTTAGGGCTGTTGCTGCGGTGCGTTAGTTTAAAGTAATTTTGGTGAGGGGGTGGAATGAAGAAATTTTCTTTTTATATGCCACCTAAGGGGTATGTTTCAAAGCCTGCTGAATTGGTTGCCTTCTTTTTGTTAGGTTTGGCGCTGATGGGTGTCGTTATTTTTACGTGGAACAGGATAGTGGATATTCCGCCTGTACCCAAACGACTAGCATTGCGAAGTGCGCAGGTTACTCAGCCTTTAGTTGTTAGTAGGGGGCAAGTTGATTTGTATTTCAACGTGAATTCAGATGAGGGAGTGTACAAGTACAGGCTGGAAATAATGCATAGAGATGCTGAGCGTATGGACGTGCGCACGGGGGAGGGTATCTGGGTGGCTTTAGATGCTGACAGTAACAACCCCTTTGTTTGGGGGGTGTATGACGAAGAGTTTAAGTTGTTGGTCGGCCGACAGCAGATTGAGTGGGGGCGTCGGTATATTAATCGTGGGTATCATGTTGCGGTTATTGGGTTTGGTCTGTCCGTTATGTGTTGTCTGTATTTTTTAGTGCGTGAAGTGTGGAATGGATTTTTCTACAGGAGGGAGGATGGATGGAAATAGAAGCCGTTGATGGTTGTATTTATGTTGTTGATGATTTTTTTGACGGAAGCTGAGGAGGTAGAGATCAATGCTCAGTTGAAGGGAGCAGTGTGGAGATACAATTGGCCTAATTATGAGGCGTTACCGTTTGTAAGACCCTGTTGGCATGTTTTTATTGCAGGCAAAGCTCGTCCCCAAGGGGGATCTAGTCTTGAAGAATTAAAAGGCAATCAACCCTGGCGTTTTTTGAGCGGGGTCTGGGAGCGATTTTTGAACTTGCATACCTTTAAAGCAACCCTGTTAGGGGTGTATGCGAACGGTCAAACCTTTGGTCAAGACACAATCATTCATAGAGATAATAAAGTTAATCCTGGATTAACCCTTGTTGTGTTTTGTAATGAGTATTGGCCGACCTCTTGGGGCGGTGAGTTAGTGTTTTATGATGATGCTAAAGAAAATGTCATTAAGGCCATATTGCCGAAGTCAAGAAGGGCGGTGATTTTTGATGGAAGAATTCCCCATGCCGCACGATCACCATCGGTAAAGTGTGATCAGGTTAGGATGACGCTTGCGTTTAAAACAATAATTAAGGAGTAGGCAATGGGAGGAAAGGCGGAAGTCATTATTGGTGTGATAAATGATGGTGTTACCGTTGCTTCTGGTGCAACTGCAATTTCTGATCAGTTCGTGACGAATAATCAGGGGATGGTGTTGGTGAGCCAGACAGCACAAACAGGGGCGGTCATAGCCACTGTCACATCTGTGACGAAACTGGCTGGTCCCTATGTTCCAATTATCAGTATGCCCGCTAATATTGTTGCGGGTACCATTACATTTCTAAAACTCGGAATAGATGTAAGGGAAGGTCGTGAGATTGATGCGGGAGATGTGTACAGTTTGGTCGGTAATGTTGTTGGTGTGATTGGGACTTTAGCGTTTTTAGCAGGGGCAGGTGTTTGGCTCGTTGGAGGCGCTGCAATTGTGAGTGTGGGAGCAGGTTTGCTGTCGATATATAGATCAAATACGTTTAATGAGATAGTAGTTGCTGCTGAATATTTCTTTAGAAATAACCCTTCAGATAATTATCTTGGTTATATGTGTGCGCCAGACATGAAGATTGTTGATCGAAACACGATTAGGATGGCGTATGCCAATACGATGCTCTCCTGTCACTGGCTATCAGATACAGACGAGCTACTACCCTTTCCGCTCGTAGTTTCCGATATTGGTGCTGGTGCTGGTGCTGGTGCTGGTGGAGCTGTATACGGTGGTGCCCCGGCTCCGTTCGGCCCTGTTATTACTCCGCCCCCACATGACGTGGCAAATGTGGGTATCAGTATTATTGTTAACGGTGAGACATATGATGCGGGAGATCAGTATGGCTGCTGCACAGGTACTAGTGACGGTTATATGTAGTCGGTCCGGTTCGTAGATAGGATGTCGATAATTCAACTAGATAACCATAGGCTTAGCCTCCGCCATTCGTAGTGCTTGCTTAAGTGAAACACTGTGCCGGCCGGCATTTTCATTGTGTTTTTCATGAAAGTTACATATCGCTTTTTGCATGACTGCTAAGCGTCGAGTAGGCATGGCGCGCGGACTTTCTTCCTCTATTTTTCCGCACCAAAAATAACCCCGTGCCCTCAGGCGCCAACACGCCTAAAATGGTCGCCATTCCTTTCCTGTATTCCCCTCCTGCATCCCCCGAGGCGCTTTTTTCAATGTCAGTGACTGCTACCACCGCCGCGTCTGCGCCGGATCATCGTGCGCAATTTTTGAACCTGCTGGAAACCAGCCTGGCTCAAAACTCGTTTATCAAGCTGGTGCTGGCCAAGTACGTCGGGCCTGAGCCTGAGCTGCAGCGGGTCATCATCAAGCACGTCACGGTCAAGGAGCAGCCTTGCCTGTCGTTTGTGTACCGCTACAAAACCCGCGATATCACCAAGAATTTCCCGCTTGATGAGGCGGTGTCGGCCCTTGCCGGGTTGTTGCCGGACGCGTTTAAAAATGCGCACTTGCTGACCCTGACCGATGAAGTGCAGCTGGAGTACAGCAAAAAAGGTAAAAGCTCGCTGTTCATGGGCAAAAGCCAACAGGACCGCGAAGTGCCTTCGGCAGGCCACAATCGCGAGAAGCATCGCTTTTTGGACCTGACACGGCCTTTTCTCGCGGATTTGGGCGTGACCAATAAGCAGCAGGAATTGATCCCGGCCATGTCGCGCAAGTGGAAACAGATCAACAAGTTCATTGAGGTGTTTTCCCACGCGCTGAGCAGTTCGCCGCTCACCCTCGATCAACCGGTCAAGGTGGTGGATTTCGGTTCGGGCAAGGGTTACCTGACGTTTGCCATTCACGATTATCTGCGCCACAGCTTGCACGCCGAAGGCGTGGTCACTGGCGTCGAGTTGCGTGAAGACATGGTTACGCTGTGCAACAACGCAGCGCAGCGTCTGGAGCATCCGGGCTTGAGCTTTCAGCATGGCGATGTGCGCAGTTTTGCGCCGACGCCGATTGACGTGATGATTGCGCTGCATGCCTGCGACATCGCCACCGACTACGCAATTCACATGGGCATCCGTTCGGGGGCCGCGATCATCATGTGTTCGCCGTGCTGCCATAAGCAGATCCGCTTGCAAATCCAGAGCCCCGCGCTGCTCAAGCCGATGCTGCAATATGGCCTGCACCTGGGCCAGCAGGCCGAGATGGTGACAGACAGCCTGCGGGCGTTGTTTCTCGAAGCCTGCGGGTATGAAACCAAGGTGTTTGAGTTCATCTCGCTGGAGCACACCAACAAGAACAAGATGATCCTCGCGGTCAAACGCGCCGAGCCTGTGGACCCGGCACAGCTGCTGGTGAAGATTCAGGAACTCAAGGCGTTCTACAACATTCAGGAACACTGCCTGGAGACCTTGCTCCAGGCCGATGGGTTATTGAAGTAAGTTTGTGTAGTACCGGGTTATTACCCGTGTAGGCACTCAGTAGCTACTCTGGTGGGGTTTACGGGGTTTCGAAAACCAACGAATGACCTGCAGCCGGCCTCCGGTAGCGCCTGCAGGAGCAGTCCTCACTCACAGGAGTACACGACATGGCGGCAAAAAAAATTCTGGTGCTGGTTGGCGATTACGTAGAAGACTACGAAGTGATGGTGCCGTTCCAGGCGCTGTTGATGCTCGGTCATCACGTGCATGCGGTGTGTCCGGGCAAAACCTCGGGGCAGACGGTGCGCACCGCCATTCATGACTTTGAGGGCGATCAGACCTACAGCGAAAAACCTGGTCATCTGTTTGGCCTGAACTTTGATTTCGACAAGGTTAAGGCTGGCGACTACGACGCCCTGTTGGTGCCGGGTGGTCGTGCCCCGGAATACCTGCGCCTGAATGAAAAAGTGCTGGAGCTGGTGCGCGACTTCGACAAGGCCGGTAAGCCAATTGCTGCGGTGTGCCACGGCGCGCAATTGCTGGCGGCTGCCGGGATCCTTGAAGGCCGTGAATGCAGCGCCTACCCGGCGTGCGCTCCAGAAGTGCGACTGGCGGGCGGTACGTATATCGATATCGATGTCAACAAAGCCCACGTGCAGGGCAATTTGGTGACTGCGCCGGCATGGCCTGCGCACCCGGCGTGGCTGGCGGCGTTTGTGGGCCTGCTGGGTACAACCATTACGTTGTAAGGGAGGGCGTGACCATGTGTGAGCTTTACGTTAAAGCCGATCCGATTCTGTACGAGTCGCGCTCGCGATCGTTGCGTATTTGTGGCGTGGTCACGACATTGCGTCTGGAGAACCAGTTCTGGGACATCCTCAGTGAAATTGCCGAAGCCGATGGCATGACCACCAATCAGCTGGTGGCCAAGCTCTACGAAGAGGTGATGGATTACCGGGGCGAAGTGGTTAACTTCGCCTCGTTCCTGCGGGTCAGTTGCACCCGCTACCTGAGTCAGGGCCGGGTGGCGGGTGTGCCTGAGGCCAGTGAGCACCTGCTGCCCAGGCCCTCCCTGCGCTCGGTTTGAGGCGTTGGATTGATCGCTTCGCGAGCACGCGCATGCTGGCCAAGCCCGCGGGTTTCCGGCGCTAGAAGAAGCGTGTCACGCTGATTTTAGCGTTGCGCCCGGGGCTGTAGGCATTCAGGCCGCTGAGCATCGGTCGGTAGCTCGTGTTGAACAGGTTATCCACGGTGAAGTTGACTTCGGTGCCTTTGAGGTAGCGCTGCTGCGGCGTCCAGTTGGCAAATACGCTTTGTACGTTGTATGCGTCGTTGGCGTAGTGGTCGTAGAACGTGTCACCCACGGAGCTGGCAGGGCCCTCGGCATATTTGTCGCTGGGCAAGCGGTCGGTTTTGCGCACGAACTCACCCTGCCAGCCAATGCGCGCGTCCCAGTCAGGAATTTTCACGCCGAGCACGGCCACCCATTTTGGTGCGGGAATGTCCCGCGCCCAGACATTCGGGCCCCAAGGGTTGGTGTAGGCGCCTTCGTGGGTACCTGTCATCCACGAGTACGACAGTGAGCCGAACAGGTAAGTGGAGTCGTAGAAACTTTCGACTTCGAAGCCCTTAATGGTCAGGCTGCCGATGTTGCGGTAGTTGGCCATCGGCAACAGGCCCGCACATTCATCACCCATGCCGCCGACTGTTTGTTGGGCGGCACAGCCCACACCCGTGGCCTTGAAAATCTCGTCATCGACCTTGTTGCGGAACAGGGTGGTGCGAATCAAGGCCTTGTCGTTTTTGCTAAAGATACGATCAAACGTGGTGATGTTGCCGGCGCGCCAACCCGTCATGCGTTCCGGGTCGAGGTTGACAGCGCTGGCTGTGCGGTTGCCCAGGGCTTGCACCTCGTATTGCTCATCGATCACGGGCGCCCGCCAGGTTTTGCTGTAGTCGGCAAACAGCGCGGTGTTGGGGGTGATTTTCCAGAATGCGGACAGGCGTGGCGACCAACCGACGTAGGTTTGGTCGCTGTAATCGTGACCGATTTGCGGGTGGTTATAGTACGGCGCATCATTTTCTTCGCCACGGTTGCGCACATGGTCGTAACGCAACGAAGGGGTCAGGGTGAAATCGCCCAGCGTGATTGCGTCCTGAATATAGAAGCTATTGGTGTCGACTTTGCCTTTGGGCATGAACGCCGGTTGGTAATGGCCGTAGTTGTATTTGGGCACATCGTAGGTTTTGCCCGGCATCCACATGTCGACTTCACGCTGGTGCTTGCGAAATTGCAGCCCGGTGGTGAACACATGGTCCAACGGCCCGGTCGGGAAGAGGCTGATGTTGGTCAGTTGCAGCATGTTATCGGTGTAGCCGGTTTCCATTTTGCGACCGCCCGTGGTGGGCTGTACGTAAGCATTCAGGCCGCGCTCGTCGATTTGCTCGGTGTTGGAGTGAGAGAACTTCACTTCCAGATCAATCAACGGGTTGTCCAAAGGCTGGTAGGCGTATTTACCCGACCAGGTGGTGTCGACGGTCGAGCGGTTCGACAAGTACTTGCGCGTGGCCGCGTCATAGCCAATTTTGTTGATGGTGTCTTTGTTCGGCGGGGCCGGGTAGCTGACCGCTGAGAACGGCACCCACAGGTAGTTGTTGGAGCGCGAGTACGACAGGCCGACGCTGTGTTCGTCGTTGAGGTGCAGATTCAGTTTGAGCAACTGCGCATCCATGTCTTGCGCGGTGTTGGGCAGGCGTTTGGGGTTGACCGGGTAGACGTTGTCTGGATTGGGCATGTGGCCGGCCAACTTCATGTCGCCGCCGTCGCGTTTGGTGTAATACACCAGCGCATCGGCGCGCCCGTCTTCGCTGCGGCCATAGGCTGCGCCGGTGTACACCTGCTGATGGTCGTTGCTGCTGTAACCGTATTTGAGCATTGCACCCGCATTTTTGCCGTCTTCCAGCAGGTCGGGCGCGTCTTTGGTTTCCATGTGCACCACACCGCCGAAGCCGCCGTTGCCGGTTCGGACATCGTGTGGGCCTTTTTCCACCTCAATGCTTTTGATCAGCTCCGGCTCGATGAAAATCGTGCCTTGCTTGTAACGCTCAAAACCGCTTTTAGTCGCGCCGTCGACGGTCATTGGCACGTCTTCGGCTTCACCAAACCCCCAAATGTTGATGGTCTGACCGCCAGGCTTGAGCGATCCGCCGAGGTTGATGCCCGGTAACTTCGATAACAGGCTGGGAATGTTGTTGGACTGGTAGCGATTGATTTCGGCCTGATCCATGGTGGATTTGCCGACACTGCTGGAGTCCACCTCATTGCCATTGCCGATCACGCTCAGTGCGCCCAGTTGCAAGCTGTTGCTGGTGGTGTTGCCTTCTTCCTTGGGGCGCACGACGTAGGTGCGGTCGACCTGGATCAGGCTGAAGTCGGTTCCGCGCAGCAATTGAGTGATAGCGTCTTGGGCGCTGTAATCGCCACTCAGTGCCGGGGCCTTGATGTTGCGCAACAGTTCTTCGTCAAACAGCAACGTGATCCCGGCTTGTTGGGCCACGGCACTCAAGGAGCTCGCCAGCGACTGCGCAGGCAAGTGCAGCTGGATCGATTCGGCGTGGGCGTGCAGGCTGAACGCCATGCAAGCGGCCAGCAGAATCGGGCGTGTGCAGAGTTGTGAGACGTGATGTGGTGCGCGAAACATGAAATCCCCCCGTGCGGCAACAAAGGCCAAAAAGACATGCGTTGGTAACGCAGACCGAAGGAAGACGCGGGGCGAATAAAAATCCACATATGCGAATGCAAAATATTCGCATATGTTTTTTTAGCGGGGTTCGATGCGGACTTTTCCGTTGTCCAGCCACACGGTTTTTACCGGAATCAAGGCAGGCAAGGCCTTGACCAGCGCCAACGGATCCGTGACATCGAGGTTGCCGGACACTTTGTAGTGCCCGAGCGGGCCGTTAGCCAGTTCGATGACGTCAGGCTGATAGAGGTCCAATTCGTCGATCAGGCTGGCCAACGCACGATTGCGAAAGGCCAAATGCCCGCTGCGCCAATCGGCGACCTCGCCAGCAGTCAGGGTCTGCTCCGTCAACGCCTGATGCGCGAAGTCGTACGTGGCACGCTGGTCGGCGCCGAGCAAGGCAGAGTGCGTGCCGTCAGGCGTGAATGCCACTTGGCCGTGGGCGACGCTGACCACCAGTTGGCGAGGGCTGCGGCGCACATCGAAGCCGGTGCCCACCACGCGGACCCGTGCATCGCCAGCGTGCACCACCAGTGGCTGGTCTTTATTGGCCGCCGCTTCGATGTAGAGCTGGCCGTGCTCCAGAAAAAGGTCGCGTTGATGCGCACTGAAGTTGATGCGCAGTTGTGTATTGGCGTTCACGTACAGGGTGCTGCCATCGGGCAGCGTCAGGGTTTTTGCGCCTTGGGCGTGGGTCGTGATGTGTTGCTGGTGCAGCACGACAGGGGTGCCGATATTCAATGCCAGCACGGCGCACAACACGGCGGCTGCAGTGGCCAGCGCAACCGTCGAGCGACGTTTGATCACAGGTGTGTGCGGGCGCGGCTGTGGTGTGTTCAGGTGGTGCAGTTCGCCCAGGTCTGCCCACAGGGATTCAAATTCGGCATATGCCCGGGCATGCGCCGGATCGGCGCGCCAGGCGTCAAATTGCGCACGGGTCTGTTCATCGGGTCGATTGCGATTACGGGTAAACCAGCTGGCGGCTTCAGCCTCAATGCTGCCGTAGTCGTCCGATTGAATAGGCCTCATTCTGGCTGCTCCTTGCCGCTGTCCCGGTGTAAATGTTGCTTGCAGTGCAACAACGCAAAGGCAATGTGCTTTTCCACCATGCTGACCGAAATTCCCATGCGTTGCGCGATCTGCGCCTGACTCAACCCTTCAAAGCGGTGCAGCATAAGGGCTTCACGGCGCCGAGGCGAGAGCTCTGCGAGCACGGTCTTGAGCTGTTCAAGCCGTTGCAGGCGTTGTGCGGCCAGCATGGGATCATCCCTCTCATCGCTTAAAGGTTCGTCTTCACGCTCGCCTTGATCCGGATGAACGGATTGGCGAACCTGCTGGCGTCGCCAGTGATCGCGCAGCAGGTTGCGCGCCATCTGAAATAAAAATGCCCGGGGTTGCTGCACCTTGGCCCGGTCCTGATAGCCCAGCCATTGGGTGAAAACGTCTTGCGTCATGTCAGCTGCATCGCTGGCGTTGTCGGTGCGTTTACGCAGGAAATGCAGAATCTGCGTATAGAACTCGCGAAAGGATTCGGCCAACGCGGGGTCGGGTTTTAAGCGAGACATGAAAATCCTTGTGGACTCAGCGATGCACAATAAGTTGCGAATGGTATCGAGAATTATTGTCGTTTGTCTCTATGGACGTTGATTTTTCGCTTTTTCCTACGGATAAATGGCTAATTACTGGGTGAGCGCTTTACTGAATGTGGAAATCACGATCAGCTTCCAGGAGAAACGCTATGTCGGGTTGGTATGAATTGAGCAAGACCAGCAGTGGGCAGTTCCGATTCGTATTGAAAGCAGCGAATGCCGAAACCATTTTGGTGAGTGAGCAATACACCACGCACGAGGCGGCGAAAAAGGGCATTGCTTCGGTTCAGGTCAACAGCCCGCTGGATGAGCGTTACGACAGGAAAGTGGCGAAAGACGGCAAGCCGTATTTCAACCTGAAGGCCGCGAACCACCAGATCATCGGCACCAGTGAGCAATACAACACCGAAGCGGCGCGGGAGAAGGGCATTGCCAGTGTGAAAAAAAACGGGCCCACCACGGTGATCAAAGAGAAGCTTTGAGCCGGGGCCGTTCAAGGCTCAAGCCGGCTTGCCCGCGCGCTGACGACGCTTGGTCAGCGGGCGGGCATGAGGGGGAAGGCCTTAGCGTTCGACTGGCACCGAGTGGCGGGTGTCACCCAGCGGGTGGGTTTTAGCGTTAAAGAAGCGTAATGACGCCTTTTTCTCTGCAAATAGCTGCGTGTAATGGTTTTTCTGAAAGCGGATGAAGGCCTCGCTGCGCGGGTAAATCGAGATGCAGAGGGTTTTCAACGGCGCCAGGCGCAGGGCGTCAATCAGGTGTTGATCCTGCTCACCCAGGCTATGGCCGAAGATGCAGAGCGTGTCTTTGTGAGCCATTAACTGTTCATGGCAAAACGACAAGTAATCCGAATGCCGGATGGACTTGCGCTTGTCGTCGCTGGTGCCTTCGCTGACAAACAGCGGCACGTCATCCAGTGCGCTGATGGAATGATTAATGGCGAAGTTGCTGAGCAGCGCTGCTTCATCACCCACGGATTTGCGCGCCTTGCCTTCCTGATTTTTCACCAGGTGCAACGCTCCGTGCAGGTACAGCACACGGGTGGCTTTGCCTTTGGCCGCGCCCAGCGCCAGGTCAAAGGTGGCGCCCGCTGCCTGGAATAAATCGTTGAAATGCTTGGGTGCCTGCATCACGGCCCAAGGCGCCAGCAAGTCATAGTTGGAGCAATACACCGTGCTGTATCGGGCCAGTTCTTCCTGCCAGCACGCCAGCGTGGCGGCGGGCATCAAGCGCCAGGGGATGTGGACATCCTGAGTGCTGTTGATCAGGGCTTCTTTGATGGCGTAGTAACGTTTGCGCGGTGATGCCGAGCTGATAGCCAGCGCCTTGTTGACCTTGCTCGCAGTTTTCAGGGCGCTGAGGACGTGCTCAAAATTGCGCGTGTTCAAAGCATCGAACACGCTGAGTTCCGTCTGGCTCAGGGGCTTTTCGGCCACGCTTTTGGTCTTTTCAAACAGCGAGTCGTAATAAAAGTCATGCCACACAGCCATGCTGGCGCCATTGCCGAGCAACAAACCGCTGCACGGGGTGCTGGTGCGTAAAGCGTTCCAGTCTTCTAGTTCGGCATCAAATTCCTGGAAGGGGGTCATGGCGTCGGTCATCTCAAAGCGTGGGCGGTGCAGGACTTTATCACGACCCAGTATTGAGCCAGATCAACATCCTGATGCGCAGATGAGTTGAAGCTATGCTCATTGACTTCATCAGCGTCGCGGGTGCGCCCGCAAAGAGGACTCGCCATGACCAGTACCTTTTTTATCCCGGCCGTGAACATCATGGGCAACGGTTGTCTGGATGAAGCCATGACTGCCATTCGCAACTATGGGTTTCGCAACGCGTTGATCGTGACCGACGCCGGGCTGGCCAAGGCAGGCGTGGCGGCCATGATTGCCGAAAAACTGGCCGCGCAGGACATCAATTCGGTGGTGTTCGACGGCGCCAAACCCAACCCGAGCATCGCCAATGTGGAAGCCGGTCTGGCCGTGCTCAAGCAGCATAAATGTGATTTCGTACTGTCGCTGGGCGGCGGTTCTCCCCACGACTGCGCCAAGGGCATTGCGCTGTGCGCCACCAATGGCGGGCATATTCGTGATTACGAAGGCGTAGACCGCTCGGCCAAGCCGCAATTGCCACTGGTGGCCATCAACACCACCGCGGGCACGGCCAGTGAGATGACGCGTTTTTGCATCATTACCGATGAAGAGCGTCACGTAAAAATGGCCATCGTCGACCGCAACGTGACGCCGCTGCTGTCGGTCAATGACCCGGCGTTGATGGTGGCCATGCCTAAAGGCCTGACCGCAGCCACTGGCATGGATGCGTTGACCCATGCCATTGAGGCGTATGTGTCCACAGCGGCCAACCCGATTACCGATGCCTGTGCGATCAAAGCAATGGAACTGATCAGCCACAACCTGCGTCAGGCGGTACAAAACGGCAAAGACCTGACCGCGCGCGAGAACATGGCCTACGCACAATTTCTGGCTGGCATGGCGTTCAACAACGCCTCGCTTGGGTTTGTGCATGCGATGGCTCACCAATTGGGCGGTTTCTATGACTTGCCCCATGGTGTCTGTAACGCGGTGCTGTTGCCCCACGTGCAGACCTTCAATGCCAGTGTGTGCGCCTCGCGCCTGACTGACGTGGCCCATGCGCTGGGCGCGGATATCCGCGGTTTGAGCCCGGAAGAGGGTGCTCAGGCGGCGATTGCGGCGATACGTACGCTGGCCAAGGATGTCGAGATCCCGGCAGGTCTGCGGGACTTGGGCGCCAAGCTGGATGACATCCCGATTCTGGCGACCAACGCATTGAAAGATGCCTGTGGTCTGACCAACCCGCGCAAGGCAGATCAGGCGCAGATTGAAGAGATCTTTCGAAACGCGTTTTGAGTCAGGCCAGAGGCTTTCAAATCTCGCGCATAAAAAAACGGCCGGTTTAACCCGGCCGTTTTTGTGCCTGACTTAAAAGTGCTTACTGCACTTCTACCGCGAGGCTTTCACTGATTTTCTTTTGCCAGATCGCCGGGCCAGTGATGTGCACCGACTCGCCTTTACTGTCGACAGCCACGGTCACTGGCATGTCTTTCACGTCGAACTCGTAGATCGCTTCCATGCCCAGTTCGGCAAAGGCAACCACGCGTGACTTCTTGATTGCCTGGGCAACCAGGTAAGCCGCGCCGCCTACCGCCATCAGGTACACGGCTTTGTGTTCTTTGATCGCTTCAATGGCGGTCGGGCCACGCTCGGATTTGCCGATCATGCCCAGCAGGCCGGTCTGGTCGAGGATCTGGCGTGTGAACTTGTCCATCCGCGTTGCGGTGGTCGGACCCGCTGGACCCACCACTTCGTCGCCCACTGGATCAACCGGGCCCACGTAGTAGATGAAGCGTCCCTTGAGGTCGACCGGCAAGGTTTCACCCTTGTTCAGCATTTCAACCATGCGCTTGTGCGCAGCGTCACGACCGGTGAGCATTTTGCCGTTCAGCAGGACGGTTTCGCCCGGCTTCCAGCTCTGCACGTCTTCCGGGGTCAGGGTGTCGAGATTGACGCGACGGGCCGACGGGCCAGCTTCCCAGACGATTTCCGGGTAGGCGTCCAGAGGTGGCGCTTCCAGCGCTGCAGGGCCGGAGCCGTCCAGCACGAAGTGGGCGTGACGGGTGGCAGCACAGTTCGGGATCATGCACACCGGCAGCGAAGCGGCGTGGGTCGGGTAGTCCATGATTTTTACGTCGAGCACGGTGGTCAGGCCGCCAAGGCCTTGAGCGCCGATGCCCAATTGGTTGACCTTTTCGAACAGCTCCAGACGCATCTCTTCGATACGGTTGGACGGGCCGCGCTTGATCAGCTCGTGAATGTCGATGGATTCCATCAACACTTCTTTGGCCATGACGGCCGCTTTTTCAGCCGTGCCGCCGATGCCGATGCCCAGCATGCCCGGTGGGCACCAGCCAGCGCCCATGGTCGGAACGGTTTTGAGTACCCAGTCTACGATCGAGTCGGACGGGTTGAGCATGGCCATTTTCGACTTGTTCTCGGAACCGCCGCCTTTGGCCGCTACGTCCACTTCCACGGTATTGCCCGGGACGATGGAGTAGTGGATGACCGCAGGGGTGTTGTCCTTGGTGTTGCGGCGGGCACCGGCCGGGTCGGCCAGGATCGAAGCACGCAGGACGTTTTCCGGCAGGTTGTAAGCGCGACGCACGCCTTCGTTGATCATGTCGTCCAGGCCCATGGTGGCGCCATCCCAGCGCACGTCCATGCCCACGCGTACGAACACGGTGACGATGCCGGTGTCCTGGCAGATCGGGCGGTGGCCGGTGGCACACATGCGCGAATTGATCAGGATTTGTGCCATCGAGTCACGGGCCGCTGGCGATTCTTCGCGCAGGTAAGCCTCGTGCATGGCCTGGATGAAGTCCACGGGGTGGTAGTAGGAAATGAATTGCAGGGCGTCAGCAACGCTCTGAATCAGGTCGTCTTGCTTGATCACGGTCATGGGTCGCGCTCCTCTATAAGACGGGAACATTCAATAAGGTGTTTGCGACCTGGGTGCTTCGGTCTGTCGTAAACATCTTTGCAGGGATGCACCGGGCACGCATGACCGGCACAAAAAAGGCGCGGCAGTATAACCCGGCCCTCTCTTTGATACACCTGAGCAGGCAAAACTTGTAGTCGCTGCCCAAGACTGCGATAAGGGCCTGCGGAGCCTGCATTTCCTATCAATTGCGCGGGTTTGCGGGCATAGGGGGCCGCGCGGCCTTCACAACCCGGTAGCGTCTATAAGACTAATTGCCCACAGGAGCCCCGAAGTGCCCGAGTTACACGTCGCCGATCAGTGCTGGCCAGTTACCGTCGGCAGCAATTTGCTCGACAGCCTGAATCAGGCCGGGGTGCGCGTGCCCTACAGTTGCCGCGCGGGCAGTTGCCATGCGTGTCTGGTGCGTTGCGTGCAGGGCGAGCCGCTGGACTTGAAGCCGGATGCCTTGACCCGCACTCAGCGCGAACAAGGCTGGCGTCTGGCTTGTCAGTGTCAGGTGGTTGGGGATTTGCAGGTTGAAGCGTTTGATCCGATGCGCGATGGCGTGCCAGCCACAGTGGCAGCGCTTGACTGGTTAAGTCCGACGCTGTTGCGGCTTCGGCTCGTGCCCGAGCGCCCGCTGCGCTATCGCGCCGGGCAGCATTTGGTGCTGTGGACAGCCGACGGGGTGGCGCGGCCTTACTCATTGGCCAGTTTGCCGGGAGAAGACCCGTTTCTTGAGTTTCATCTCGATTGCACCCGGCCCGCTGCCTTTATCAGCGCAGCGTGTCAGTTCAAGGTGGGGGATGCCTTGCGGTTGGGCGAGTTGCGCGGCGGCGCGCTGCATTACGACCCGGACTGGCAGGAGCTGTCGCTGTGGTTACTGGCGGCGGGTAGCGGGCTGGGCCCGTTATACGGCGTATTACGTGAAGCCTTGCGCCACGCCCACCACGGGCCGATTCGCGTGGTGCATGTGGCCCGTGATGAGGCCGGGCATTACCTTAAGGCCGAATTGGATCAATTGGCGCAAGTGCATCCTCAACTGCTGGTCGAGTACGTACAGAAAGATGAATTGGCGGATTTTCTAGTCCGGATGCGCCTTGTTTCACGTCAGACGCGTGCCCTAGTCTGTGGGCACCCTGACACGGTGGAGGCGTTTACCAAACGGTTGTTCCTGGCAGGGTTGTCGCGCAATCAACTGCTGGCGGATGCTTTTTTAAGTCGGGGTTGAGCGCTGTCTTTCCACACGTTGAGCGTGCCCATGACTCAAGCCATTGTTATTGAACGTGACGGTGCGGTGTTGACCTTGCGCCTGAACCGCCCCGAGAAGAAAAACGCCCTGACCCGCGACATGTACAGTTGCTTGGCCACCGCACTGCAACAGGCGGATGCAGATGCATCAGTGCATGCCATCGTGTTGTGCGGCAGCGCGCAGTGTTTCACCAGCGGTAATGACATTGTCGACTTTCTTGAAGTCCCACCCGTGGACATGTCCAGCCCGGTGTTTGGTTTCATGCGCAGCCTGCTGGCCTGTCGTAAGCCGGTGGTGGCAGCGGTCGCTGGCGCTGCGGTGGGCATTGGCACCACGCTGTTGCTGCATTGCGACCTGGTGTATGTGACCGGCGATGCCCGCCTGCGCATGCCGTTTGTCAACTTGGGCCTGAGCCCGGAATTCGGTTCGAGCCTGCTGTTGCCGCAACGACTGGGGCAGGTGAGGGCCGCCCGGCTGTTGTTGTTGGGTGAGGGATTCAGTGGTGAGCAGGCGACGTCCTGGGGGTTGGCCAATGCGGCACTGGAAGACGGGGAGGCGGTGCTGCGCGAAGCTCATGCGGCGGCACATCGTCTGGCGGCGCTGGCCCCGGCGGCGGTGCAGGACAGCAAGCGGCTAATCAGGGCTCCGGGGCGTGAGCAGTTGCAGCGGGTGATTGAAGAAGAAAGCTGGCTGTTTATTCAACGCTTGAATTCGCCTGAGGCGTTGGCGGCGTTATCCGGATTTATCAACAAAACCGCTCCCTGATGCAAAAAGCCCCGCCGGATTGCTCGGGCGGGGCTTCGGGTTCGGGCCGGTTAAGGCTTAAACCATTTTGTCGCCGACATGCAGGATCTTCATGCCGTTGGTGCCACCGATGGTGTGGTAGCTGTCGCCTTTGGTCAGGATGACCCAGTCGCCTTTCTCGACAACGCCGCGCTTGAGCAGCTCGTCAATGGCAGCCTGGCTGACCTGTTCTGGCGGCAACGATGCCGGGTCGAACGGTACGGTGTAGACGCCACGGAACATGGCAGCACGGGCCTGGGTTTCGCGGTGCGGGGAGAACGCGTAGATCGGCACCGACGAGCGGATACGCGACATGATCAGTGGCGTGTAACCACTCTCGGTCAGGGCGATGATCGCCTTGACGCCCGGGAAGTGGTTAGCGGTGTACATGGCCGCCAGTGCGATGCTCTGGTCACAGCTTTCGAAGGTTTTACCGATGCGGTGGCTGGAGGTCTTGCTGGTCGGGTGCTTTTCAGCGCCGACACAAATGCGCGCCATGGCTTGCACGGCTTCCAGTGGGTAGGCGCCGGCAGCACTTTCAGCCGAGAGCATCACGGCGTCGGTGTAGTCGAGCACGGCGTTGGCCACGTCGGACACTTCAGCACGGGTTGGCATCGGGTTCTGAATCATCGACTCCATCATCTGGGTCGCAACAATCACAGCCTTGTTGTGGCGGCGTGCGTGCAGAATGATTTTCTTCTGGATGCCTACCAGCTCGGCGTCACCGATCTCGACGCCCAGGTCGCCACGGGCAACCATTACCGCGTCGCTGGCCTTGATCAGGCCGTCGAGGGTTTCGTCGTCAGCCACGGCTTCGGCCCGTTCGATCTTGGCCACCAGCCAGGCAGTACCGCCTGCTTCGTCGCGCAGTTGACGGGCGTATTCCATGTCGGCCGCATCACGCGGGAACGAAACGGCCAGGTAGTCGACCTGCATCTCGGCTGCGAGCTTGATGTCTGCCTTGTCTTTTTCGGTCAGCGCCGGAGCTGTCAGGCCGCCACCGCGACGGTTGATGCCTTTATGGTCAGAAAGCGGGCCGCCGATCAGCACGGTGCAGTGCAGGGCGTCATCGGTGGCGGTGTCGACACGCATGACCACGCGGCCATCGTCGAGCAGCAGTTCGTCGCCCACGCCGCAATCCTTGACCAGATCCGGGTAGTCGATGCCGACGATTTCTTGAGTGCCTTCCGTCAGCGGGTGGCTGGTGGAGAACGTGAAACGATCACCGATCTTCAGTTCGATGCGTTTGTTGGCGAATTTGGCGATACGAATTTTCGGGCCTTGCAGGTCACCCAGCAGGGCAACGAAGCGGCCATGCTTGGCGGCGATGTCACGTACCAGCTTGGCGCGGGCCTTGTGCTCATCGGGCGTGCCGTGGGAAAAGTTCAGACGGGCAACGTCCAGGCCAGCCAGGATCAGCTGCTCCAGCATTTCCGGTGAGTTACTGGCAGGGCCAAGGGTGGCAACGATTTTGGTTCGACGAACGGACATGCAAAGACTCCTGAGTTCAAGCGCTGCCAAAGGCTACTATGGTCTCAAGTTGTAGTCATTGTTCCTCTGCACTACTTTCGACTTAAGTTGTGGTGCATACGGTCATTGGTTGAAGAATTCGCTCGCCGGGTCGATACCCTGCCGAGAACAGGAGATACCCATGCGAATTTTGCTCGTTGTACTGTTGGCCACCAGTGTGGTCGGTTGCACCCGCTGGTCAATGAATCATCATTTGAACAATGCCTATCGTGCCTACGACCGGGGCAATTGCGAGGCGGTCATGCTGGAGTTGTCGGAGGTTGATCGCGACAGCCGTAGCCGTCCTTATATATGGCCTCAAACGGCCATGCTGCGTGGCTTGTGCCTGGAACGTACGAAGTTTTACCTGGATGCCGCCCAGACCTACGAATGGATCATCAAGGAGTTCCCGCAGAGCGAGTGGGCGTATCGGGCAAAGGCGCGTATTGAAACGTTGCGCATCCTCAAGTTCATTCCCGGGAATGCCACTACACAGGCCATCCCGGCAAAAATTTAACACCGAGCTGGCCATTTGCCTTGCTTTTACTAATATTGCTGTGCGATACGCGAAGTGACAGTTGTGTGTCTGCACAGTTTCACCGTGAGAGCCAAAAGCCTTAGCGAGCCACTTCAGTGGTCATTCCAGTTCCCGTGGGTCGTGCAGTGCGGGAAGTCCAGGTACTAGCGCGGTCATGCTTAATGGCCTTTCAAAGTGATATTCAGCATGTTTACTGATCGCCGTATCGAGCGTCATCAACTGCCGTATTTCTTGAATGTGTTCAATCGATTCACGGACAAGCCCCTGGGGTATTTGGGTAATGTCTGCGAAGAGGGGCTGATGCTCATCAGCCAGCTCCCGTTATTGGTCGACGCCAATTTTGAGCTGCGACTCAAGCTGCCCGACGCTGACGGTCGTGTGCAGGTGGTCGACCTGACCGCACGCTGCCTGTGGTGCCATGAAGATGTCACGCCGCATTACTACGACGCTGGCTTCATCCTCTACCAGCCGCCTTCCGAGTACACAGCCCTGATCACGGCCCTGCGTCAGTATTTCAGCTTCTATCCCTTGCCAGCGTCTGCCTGAGGCCGAGATCCGGGCTGGTCTTGCTCGGGGCTGAACGCCTAGACTTGCAGGGTCTACTGTTCAGGAACACCCCGTGACCACTATCTTCTGGTACGACTACGAAACCACCGGCATCAATCCGCGTTGTGACCGGCCAGTACAAGTCGCCGGCATTCGCACTGACCTTGAATTGAACGAGATTGACGAGCCGCTCAATCTGTACTGCCTGCCAAGCGACGACATCCTTGCGCACCCCATGGCCTGTTTGATCACCGGCATTACGCCCAGTCGCCTGGAAGATCGGGGGCTGGTCGAAGCCGAGTTCATGACGCGTACCCATGCGCACCTGTCCTTGCCCGGCACCTGCGGCGCAGGCTACAACACCTTGCGATTTGACGACGAGGTGACGCGCTACAGTCTGTATCGCAACTTCTTCGATCCTTACGCCCGTGAATGGCAGGGGGGTAACAGTCGCTGGGACTTGATCGATGTGGTGCGCACTGCCTATGCCTTGCGCCCTGAAGGGATTGTGTGGCCTGAAGAGGAGGGGCGCGTCACTCTTAAGCTAGAGCGTCTGGCCGCGGCTAATGGCATTGATCACGGTCAGGCCCATGATGCGTTGTCGGATGTGCGCGCAACGATTGCCCTGGCCCGATTGATTCGCGACAAACAACCTAAGTTATATGACTGGCTTTTCCAGTTGCGCACGAAACAACGTGTGCTTGATCAGGTTCGGCTGTTAGAGCCGATGGTGCATATTTCAGGACGGTTTTCGGCGGCGCGTCATTATTTGGGGGTGGTACTGCCGTTGGCGTGGCATCCGAAAAATCGCAATGCACTGATTGTCTGCGATTTGCACTTTGATCCGCGGCCATTATTGGAACTGGATGCTGAGTCACTCCGCGCACAGCTCTATACACATCGAGAAGATTTGCCCGACGGGCAATTACCGGTGCCGCTCAAGCTAATACACGTTAATCGTTGTCCGGTGGTGGCGCCGATGAATGTAGTGCGCGCACAGGATCAAGAGCGTTTGCAATTGGACGTTGGCCAATGCCAGGAACGGGCGCAAACACTTATCGAGGCGCAAGAACTATGGCGGGATAAATTAACGGCTATTTATGCCCGTGAAGACTTCGTGCCGAGCGCGGATCCGGAGCAGCAGTTATATGATGGCTTTATCGGTGACCGTGACCGTCGCCTGTGTGAACAAGTAAGACTCAGTGACCCTGAGGCATTGGCTAAAGATACCTGGCCTTTTGATGATGAACGCTTGCCTGAATTATTGTTCCGGTACCGGGCGCGAAACTTTGCTCATACGTTGAATGAGCAAGAGCGCGAACGCTGGCGCGTCTTCTGCCAGCAACGATTGACCGATCCGCAGATGGGCGCACCGCTGACCCTGGCTGCTTTCCAGCACAGCGTTGCAGAGCTGTCGCGCAGCGCTACGCCCGCGCAATTGACGTTGTTGAATGAGTGGCGCCGGTATGCAGAAGGTTTAAGTCGTCGCGTGTTTGTGGAGGGCGAACCGGGAAGAGAGGAGTAACGGGCGTCAATAAAAAAACGCCAGCAAGCTGGCGTTTTTTTGAGCATCGCAAATAAGCTGCGTGCGGGTATTACTTAGTCGAGCAAAGTTGCCCAGCCTTCAACCACGTCACCGCCCCACTTGGCTTTCCACTCTTTCAGTGTTTTGTGGTTGCCACCTTTGGTTTCAATCACTTCGCCGTTGTGCGGGTTTTTGTATTGTTTAACCTTGCGGGCACGTTTGGTGCCGGTAGTTTTCACAACACCGCGTGGTGTTTTGCTTACTTTGGACTCTGGGTCCAGCAGCGCAATAATATCGCGTAGCGATTTTTGGTATTCGCCCATCAGCGTGCGCAGTTTGCCTTCAAATTCCAGCTCAGTTTGAAGTTTGTCGTCTTCCGACAGATTCTTCAGGCGAGCTTGCAGCTCTTTGATGGCTTCTTCGGTTGCGCGGTATTCGTTGATCAGGGACATGAGGATAACCTTATGTTGAAAAGGGTTAACAGGGACACAGTGCGGCAATAATAGTCAGACACTTTGATCAAGTAAACCTGTCTGCGCAGATTTAGTTAAATTTTTATTCATTAACTTCGCTGTTTTGAATAAGCGCTATTAAATAGAGGCGTCGCTATCAACCCTATTAAAACGATTAATTAGGCGAATTCAGGTTGCAATAAACGCGATGCAGGCCGCGGTACTGTTGAGGCGGACCTCTGGCAGCGAGGCCCGGGGCGTGGGTAATCAGTCTCAACGAATACTGTCGTTTTGCTGCGCACTCGCTAGAATGGCGGCCTTAGTAAAGTTTTTGGAGTTTGCCCTACATGCGCACTTTTCGACTGGTGATTGCGTGCCCCGATGGCGTCGGCATTGTCGCCAAGGTCAGTAATTTTCTGGCCTCACACAATGGCTGGATCACTGAAGCGAGCCACCACTCGGACGACCAGAGCGGTTGGTTCTTTATGCGTCACGAAATCCGTGCGGATTCGCTGCCATTCGGCATCGAGGCGTTTCGCGAGGCATTTGCTCCTATCGCTGAAGAATTTTCGATGGTGTGGCGCATTACTGACACGGCGCAAAAGAAGCGCGTTGTGCTGATGGCCAGCCGCGAGTCGCACTGCCTGGCGGACCTGCTGCACCGCTGGCACAGCGATGAGCTGGATTGCGAGATCGCGTGTGTGATCTCCAACCATGATGACTTGCGCAGCATGGTGGAGTGGCACGGCATTCCGTATTACCACGTGCCGGTTGATCCCAAGGATAAAGAGCCTGCGTTCACTGAAGTCTCGCGTCTGGTCAAGCAGCACGATGCTGAAGTAGTGGTCCTGGCGCGCTACATGCAAATCCTGCCGCCGGACCTGTGCAAAGAATACGCAGGTCAGGTCATCAACATTCACCACAGCTTCCTGCCTTCCTTCGTTGGCGCCAAGCCTTACCACCAGGCTTCGCTGCGCGGCGTAAAACTGATTGGCGCGACGTGCCACTACGTGACCGAAGAACTCGATGCAGGTCCGATCATCGAGCAGGACGTGGTACGTGTAAGTCACAGTGACAGTATCGAAGACATGGTGCGTTTCGGCCGTGATGTCGAGAAGATGGTGCTGGCCCGTGGCCTGCGTTATCACCTGGAAGATCGCGTGCTGGTGCACGGCAACAAGACGGTGGTCTTTTAAGCAAGCGTCTCTGTGTGCTCATTGATGAATAACGCGCTGTCGATCGTCGATTGCAGCTTCGCGTTGTTCGTCAATGAAAACGCAATCTCGGGTTCCGAACAGGGGGAGGTGCCATGACCGATCCACTCGACAAGGCCACGTCCAGCGCACCGGCTACAGTGGGTGAGGGGTGTTTGAGTCGTTACGATCCGGACGCACTGAGCCCCGAAGACGGAACGGAGTTTCCTGACGCTGCCAGGCTGTGGGATCACTTACAGCAAGAGGCTGAAGCAGAACCTGATCTGTAGCCGCTCAGGCGGCCACAGATCATGCGTTCATTTATATGCGGAAGCTGCCGACCAGTTGTTTGAGACGAGCGGCTTGTTGCTCAAGGTCGGAACAGGCGCGCAATGTTGCCTGCAAGTTTTCAACGCCTTCCTGATTGAGGGTGTTGATTTCAGTAATGTCCATGTTGATCGATTCCACAACCGAGGTCTGTTCCTCGGTGGCAGTGGCGACCGACTGGTTCATGCCGTCAATTTCCCCAATACGTTCCGTAACGCTGGTCAGGCGCGCACCTGCACTGTTAGCGATCTCAACGCTGTCTTTGCTGTGACGCTGGCTCTCTTCCATGGTGTTGACCGAGTCGCGGGCGCTGACCTGCAATTCCTCAATCATCTTTTGCACTTGTTGCGCTGATTCCTGGGTGCGGTGCGCCAGATTGCGGACTTCATCTGCCACCACCGCAAAGCCACGTCCTGCTTCCCCGGCACGTGCTGCTTCAATCGCGGCGTTCAAAGCCAGGAGGTTGGTTTGCTGGGAAATGCTGGTGATGACCTCCAGGATCTGACCGATGTTCACGGTCTTGTCATTCAGTGACTCAATGTGGCTGCTGGACGTGCTGAGCATCTGCGACAGTTGCTGCATCGAGCCGATGCTGCGCTCCACCACTTGCTGGCCTTCTTCGGCCAGGCCGCGTGCATCGCTGGCTTGATGCGAGGCTTGTGCCGCATTGCGCGCGATTTCTTGCGCTGCGGCGCCCAGCTCGTTGATCGCTGCGGCCACGCTGTTGGTGCGGCTGGCTTGTTCGTCAGAGTTAACCATGGACGAATTGGATGCACTGACGACACGCAAGGCGACTTCATTGACGTGTTCGGTGGCCGAGGCCACTTCCGTCATGGAAGTATGAATACGCTCCACAAACTGGTTGAACGCGCTCCCCAATGTGCCGAATTCGTCTTTGGATTCGACTACCAGGCGGCGGGTCAGGTCGCCTTCACCTTCCGCGATGTTTTGCATGGCGCGGGTCATGACGTGCAGCGGCTGCATCAGTAGACGAATCAGCAAGCCGAGCAGGGCTATGATCGAGATCACCGCGATCAGCGTGGCAATGACTGCCGACGTGCGGAAGGTGCTGAGCATGGTATAGGCCTGCTCTTTATCAATCGACAGGCCGACGTACCAGTTGACCGACCCCAAGCCTTTGACCGGAGCAAACGTCACGATGCGTTCTTTGCCGTCGAGCTTGACTTCGCTGATGAGCGTGCTGATGGGAGGCGTGTTTTGAGGGTAGATATCTTTCAGGTTCTTGGTGACCAGAGTGTTATCCGGGTGAACCAGGATCTTGCCGTCTGCGCTGATCAGGAAGGCGTAACCCATGCCGCCAAAATCCAGGGCATTGATCGTGTCAGTGATGGTTTTGAGTGTCAGGTCAGTGCCGACGACTCCGAGGGTTTGCCCACCTTTTTTTACGGCGGTCCCAATGGAAATGATCATCTGCCCGGTGACCGCATCAATATAGGGTTCGGTCAGGCTGGCGGCATTGCTGTTCAGTGCATCCTTGTACCAAGGCCTGCTGCGCGGATCGAAGCCATCCGGCATTTTGCTATCGGGGCGGATGGTGAATGCACCTTGGGTGTCACCGAAGTAGACCGCCATAAATGAGCTGCTAAGGAATCTCCGAACAAGCCTTCAGTTATGCGAGAATCCCCGCAACACCTGATCCGAGCCGCCCATGAGCCAGATGAGCTTTTCCGACTTTGAGTACGCCGGCAAGCGCAAGCAAACCCGCCGAGAGCGCTTCCTCGCCGAAATGGATCAGGTGGTGCCCTGGGCAGGCCTGCTGGAGCTGATCGAACCGTTCTACCCCAAGGCCGGCGGCGGTAGAAAACCCTATCCTCTGGAAACCATGCTGCGCATCCA
>NZ_JAAQWY010000021.1:0-94836 GCF_012985765.1 Pseudomonas sp. WS 5071
TTGGCTGGCTGAAGGAGAACCGTCGCATCGTGACGCGCTTCGACAAGCTCGCAACAAGTTTTGCGGCGATGGTCTCATTGGCCTGCGCTATGCGGTGCTTGCGACAATACTTTACGTACAGAGCCTAGGGAATAAATGTGGGCGGGTCAAACCGCCCCTTTTTTTACTTGGCCTACGTGCCACAGACGAACGCTTGATTTATCTCGCTTGCGTCTGAGTGTGACCCCCCTTATTTAAAACAAAACGCCCAAGGTCATTAAGGCCTTGGGCGTTTTTTATGGCGTGCGTTAAAGGCGCGTCATCTCAGCACCACTCACAGCGCCGGGTAGTCGATGTAGCCTTCCGGTCCGTGAGAGTAAAAAGTCTGCGGTTGAGGTTCATTGAGCGGGGCATCCGCTTTGAAGCGCTCAGGCAAATCCGGGTTTGCGATGTAAGGCACACCAAAAGCCACGGCGTCTGCTTTGCCAGCAGCCAGCAAGGCGTTGGCGCTGTCTTTGGTAAAGCGCTCATTAGCGATGTAAGGACCGCCAAACGCCGCTTTCAATTGCGGGCCCAGGCTGTCAGCGCCCTCTGCTTCGCGCGAGCAGATGAACGCGATACCGCGCTTGCCCAGTTCCCGTGCGACATAGCCAAAGGTTTCAGCTAGGTTCTCATCCCCCATATCGTGCAAGTCGGCACGAGGGGACAAGTGCACGCCCACACGACCCGGTCCCCAGACGCTGATAGCGGCGTCCGTGACTTCCAGCAACAGGCGGGCACGGTTTTCCACTGAGCCGCCGTACTGATCCGTGCGCTGGTTCGTGCTGCTCTGCAGGAACTGATCGAGCAGATAACCATTGGCGCCGTGAATCTCGACACCATCAAAACCAGCGGCCTTGGCGTTTTCTGCGCCTGTGCGATAGGCCTCGACAATGTCAGCGATCTCGGCTGTTTCCAGTGCGCGCGGTGTGGGGAAATCCACTTTCGGACGCAGCAGGCTGACATGGCCTTTAGCCGCGATGGCGCTTGGCGCAACTGGCGTTTCGCCGTTCAGGTAGGTGGGGTGCGAGATACGGCCCACGTGCCACAGTTGCAGGAAGATTCGGCCACCCGCCTGGTGCAACGCTTTAGTGATATTGGTCCAGCCGCGTACCTGAGCGTCTGACCAGATCCCTGGGGTGTCCGGGTAGCCAACGCCCATTGGCGTCACCGAAGTCGCTTCGCTGAGGATCAGACCGGCGCTGGCACGTTGCACGTAGTACTCAGCCATCAACGCATTCGGGACGCGGCCTTCATCGGCGCGGCAGCGGGTCAGCGGGGCCATGATGATGCGGTTGGGCAGTTCGAGCTCGCCCAGTTTGATAGGGTCGAAAAGGGTGGTCATGTCTGTAGCCTCTCGGATCAGTGTGTGGCAGTGGCCAGGTCGGGCGTCCCGCCCTGGCGAAAAGTAATCAGGGTCACCAGCAACGCCAGGACCGCCAACGCTGCGGCAGCCAGCGGCACGCTGGTCAGGCCGAAGCCATGTGCAATCACGCTGCCGCCTACCCAGGCGCCCAGTGCGTTACCGATGTTGAAGGCGCCGATGTTCAGGGTTGAAACCAGATTGGGGGCCGCTTTGCCGAAGGTCACGACGTTGACTTGCAGCGCCGGGACGGCTGCAAACGAGGCGGTAGCCCACAGGAACAAGGTGATCTCAGTCGGGATCACGGCCACGCTGGTCCAGGTCAGGACGGTCGATATCACGGCCATGGCGATGAAGACGCCCATCAGGGTGGCGGCCAGACGCTTGTCAGCCAATTTGCCGCCGATGATGTTGCCGACGGTGAGCCCGAGGCCGATCAGCAGCAAGGTCCAGGTCACGCCCCGCGGCGATACGCCAGTCACGTCACCCAGCAATGGCGCCACATAAGTGAAGAGGGTGAACATCGACGCGGCAAACAAAGCGGTCATGCTCAAGGACAACCAGATGCCAGCGCCTTTGAGTGCTCTGAGCTCGGCTCGCATGTCGAGTTTTTCTTCGTCGCGCTTGGTCGGCAAGAAGCGGATCAGGCCAATCAGCGCGATCACGCCGATGACGGTGACGGCGAAGAACGTCGAGCGCCATCCGGCGGCTTGCCCCAGCGCGGTCCCCAACGGCACGCCCAGCACGTTTGCCAGTGTCAGCCCCGTGAACATCAGCGCAACGGCGGAGGCGCGCTTGTTGGCGGGCACCAGGCCCGCCGCCACGACCGAGCCAATGCCGAAAAAAGCGCCATGGCAAAGCGCTGTGACGACACGGGCAAACATCAGCACGTTGTAATCGCTGGCCACAGCGCACAACAGGTTGCCGACGATAAAAATACCCATCAAGGCCACCAGCGCGGCTTTGCGTGGCAGCTTGGCAGTCGCCAGCGCCATGAACGGCGCGCCGATGGCCACGCCTAACGCGTAACCGGTGACCAGCCAGCCAGCACCGGGAATGGAGACACCCAGGTCGGCAGCCACATCGGGCAGCAAGCCCATGATGACGAACTCGGTGGTCCCGATAGCGAAGGCGCTAAGCGCCAGGATGAGAAGCGAGAGGGGCATGAAAATCCTTGTTAAAGCGTTTGGTTGAATTGTTCGAGGAAGGCCCTGATGGTGTCTTCGTTACGTTTGAAAAAGTGCCATTGGCCATGCTTCTGGCTGGTGATCAGGCCCGCGCGCTGCAAGGTCGCCAGGTGCGCTGAGACCGTCGACTGCGAGAGGCCGCAATGCTGGTCAAATTGACCGGCGCACACGCCGTGCTCGGTGGAATGCAATTGGTCAGGAAATGACTTTTCGGGATCTTTAAGCAGGTGAAGGATTTCTCGGCGTACTGGGTGTGCCAGCGCTTTTATTATTTCGTCGAGGTCGATGTTCATGGTGGCAGTGCTCAATGAGGTACAACGTTATATCGCGATGAGGCGAACTTTAAATCGTAATATCGCGATATACAAATATGATTTTGATCTGAGATCAGTACAAATCGGTATATCGGGTTATAACGATATGGAGGGTGCAGTGCTAAACTGCGCGCCATGAATTATCTCGCACATCTGCACCTTGGCGGCCAGCGCCCTGAAGAATTACTCGGTAGCCTCTATGGCGACTTTGTCAAAGGCCCGCTGCAAGGTGAATTCCGGCCGGGTATTGAGTCCGGCATCCAGTTGCACCGCAGCATTGATGCCTTCACCGACGCTCACCCCTTAGTCGGGCAGGCACTGTCGCGGTTTACCCACACGCGACGGCGGTATGCAGGCATTGTGCTCGATGTGTTTTTCGACCATTGCCTGGCCCGGGACTGGGGTCACTATGCCGATGTACCGCTGGAGCGCTTTACGTCGGGTTTTTATCGTGTGTTGGGGGCCGAGCCGCAGTTGCCCGCCCGATTGGCGGCCATTGCACCGCACATGGCCGCCCACGACTGGTTGGGTTCCTATCAGGACTACCCAACGCTGGAGCGGGTGTTTAGCGGGATTGCCCGCCGCCTGTCACGCCCCCAGGAACTGGCGGGCGCCATGCAGGACCTGGATGCGCTGTATCAGCCTTTAAGCGACGACTTTCAAGCGTTCTACCCCGAGCTACAGGCTTACGCCGCTCATGCGCTGAGCCGCTGAATGCGCGTTGAGTTAGCGCTGCATTAACCAGCTGGCCTGAGCTGCACCCGCAGGCCCTGTCTGTTGGGGCTGCACCAGCACGCGTTCAATGGCTTGCTGCGCGCGGAAGGCGAGGACGGCCCGTTCCTGATTCAGGCACGCAATGGGTTCGAGCAGGTGGATCTCCACGTCCGCCGTGTCGTGACTGAACAACCGCATCAAATGCGACAGCAAGTCGTCATCGCCGATGAAAGGCGCAATCGGGTCGGTCGAGCCATCACGCAGATAACGGATCGCGACCGGTTGCAGGTGCGCGCCGCTGTCGATCGCCGCGCAGAGCAGTCGGCCGTGGAAGGTGCGCACGCAGTGGCCATCTGTCGTGGTGCCCTCGGGAAACATCAACAGCGGCAAGCCCTGACTCAAATGGTGGTGCATCTGTTGGCGGATCAATTGGCTGTCGCCGGCACCGCGCCGGATGAACAGACTGCCCGCCTTGGCGGCCAGCCATCCTGCGATCGGCCAGCCGCGCACATCTGCTTTGGACAAAAACGACAGTGGCGTCAATTGCCCCAGCAGTGCGATGTCTGTCCATGACACATGGTTACTGACCCACAGCATCGAGGTGTCCGGCAACTGTCCGAACACCCTGATGCGAAAGGGCAGGGCATGGCTCAGGCGCGCCATGAAAAACTGTGACCAGCGCTGGCGCCTGACCTGAGTGCTGTTGAGTTTCAGGCGTTCCATCACGCCAAATACGCTGGCCATGCCCAGCCCCAACCCTACGACGCACAACACGTGGATCACGCGGCCGTAACGCCGCAAGCGACCCATTACATGGCCGCCTTGAAGTGCCGGGCATAACGCGGGCACAGCTCGTCACGTTTAAGCAAAATAAACACGTCGGCCACCTGGAAGTCTTCATCCCAGCAGGGTTCGCCGCAGATTTTCGCTCCCAGGCGCATATAGGCCTTGAGCAGCGGCGGCAGTTCGGCAATCACATTGGCGGGCAGTTCCTGGTGCGGAATCGGCTTTTTCGGTTCGGCGCGCAGGTGTTCGGTGCACAGGTAGCGTTCGCGCAAGCGCTGCATGATGGCATGGGCCTGAATGCCGCCGTCCTGCATCGGGATGCTGGCGCAGCCCATCAGGTATCGGTAGTGGCCCTGATTGAGGACTTCAGCCAGTTCGCCCCACAGCACGGCAATGGTGCCGCCATTGCGGTAGGCGGGGTCGACGCACGTTCGTCCGATTTCAAGAACAGGCCCTTGCAGGTGCGCCAGCCCGTGCAGATTGAATTCTTCTTCGCTGTAAAAATGCCCGATGCCGCGCGCGGCCGTGTGGTCCAGCAGCCGGGTGGTGGCGACCAGATGGCCGGTGTTGAGGTCGCGCACGCCGATGTGCGCACAATGCCTGTCGAAGTCGTCCTGATCCAGGCCGCCTTCTGCGCCTTTAAGCGTGGCCTTGAGTTCATCACTGAACACCCGGAAGCGCAGGGCCTGTGCCTCGCGCAACGCTTCGGGGCCGATCAGGCGTTCTGCTTGCAGGCGTCGTTCTTGAGCGGTGTCGCGAATGCGGGCGATTTGAGACATTGCGAATCTCCATGCAGGCCAGTGCCCGCCGAGGGTGACTGCCAATCGACTGAGGGGCGCAACGTCAGGCTAGGCAGGCGCAATGTCATCGCCATGACAATTGAGTGATGCTTGCGTGACAAGCGCCGCGCCGCTTTGGGCCTGATGAACTGTTTGGGCCGGCTGGCGTCCTACCCGATAAGCTAAAAAAATCCCTCGCACCGCTTGCATGTGCCCCGGCTCGGGGTAATGTTCGCCCACGTTTAATTGCCGAAGAGTTCTTATGTTCAAAGCGTGTTTGTCTTCTGTGTGCGCACTCTTGCTGACGCTGGGTGTCAGCCTGTCCGCACAGGCCAATTGGTATCTGGATGGCGAGTCGTCACGGCTGTCGTTTATCACCACGCAAAATGCCAACGTTGCCAACGTGCACCGTTTTTTGGTGTTGCACGGCAAGGTGAATAGCAAAGGGCAGGCGCAATTGAGGGTCGAGATGGATTCGGTCAACAGCGCGGTGCCACTGCTCGACGAGCGGATGCGTGATGTGTTGTTCGACTTCAAGCACTTTCCGGAAGCACAGATCACCGCGCAAATAGACCTGCAACCGATTAACGACCTGGCACCCGGCGCCCAGTTTGAGCTGCGTTTGCCGGTCACGGTCAGCCTGCGGGGCAAGCAGCACACCTATGATGCTCAACTGTTGGCCACCCGCCTGGATGAGCATCGGTTTCAGGTAGTGACGCTGGAACCGTTGGTGGTGCAGGCCGAGGACTTCGGTGTGCAGCCCGAGCTTGAAACACTGCGCAAACTGGCGGGATTGTCCGCAATCAGTTTTTCAGTGCCGGTGGGTGCCGTCTTGATCTTCACGGCCCGCTGAGATGGCTGGCGCAGTGTTTCCATGGCGTGACGCCAATCAGTTCGAATTGCTGATCGATGGTCCGCAATTCTTTGCGCGCATGATCGCGGCGATGGGCGACGCTCAGGCCCACATTGACCTGGAGCTTTATCTCGTCGAAAGCGGCGCGTGTGCCGAGGCCATTGTGGCGGCGCTGGAGCAAGCGGCCACGCGCGGTGTGCGCGTACGGTGTCTGTTCGACGGCTATGGCAGCCTGGCGTTTACCTTGGGGCTGCGTCGACGGCTGATCGATGCCGGCGTGGAGCTGCGCTTTTACAACGCCATCAGCTGGCGCAAAGGGTTGAATAACCTCTATCGCGATCACCGAAAGCTGTTGCTGGTGGATCAACGTCTGGCGGTAGTGGGCGGTACTGGGGTGACCGATGAGTTTTGGCAGCCGGGCACCAATACCTGTGACTGGCATGAAGTGATGGTCGACATTCAAGGGCCGTTGGTGTTGGACTGGCAAATGCTGTTTGACCGTCAATGGCGCGCCAATATCAGTCGTAAAGCCTGGAAACCCGCCACCCACTTCGGGTTACCTCATTTACCGCGCGTGCCGGCGTCGGGAACAGGCATGGGCCGTGTGGCCTACGCAGACGCCCATCAGCATCGCGATATTTTGAAGTCGCTGGTCAGGGCCATTAACAGTGCAAAACAGCGTATCTGGCTGGCAACGCCTTACTTTTTGCCCACCTGGCAAGTGCGCCGGTCGCTGCGCCGGGCTGCCAACCGGGGCGTGGATGTGCGTTTGCTGCTTACTGGCCCGCGCACCGATCACCCTTCTGTCCGTTATGCCGGGCACCGTTACTACCCGCGGCTGCTCAAAGCCGGGGTGAAGATCTTTGAATATCAGCCGTGTTTTTTACACCTGAAAATGGTGCTGATCGATGACTGGGTCAGTATTGGCTCATGCAATTTTGATCACTGGAACCTGCACTTCAACCTCGAAGCTAATCTGGAGGCGCTGGACCCTGCACTGACTCGCGCTGTGGCGGCCAGTTTTGTCACCGACTTCGCGCAGAGTCAGGCCGTGAGTTTGCAGGCCTGGCAATCGCGGCCTTTGTGGCGGCGGGTCAAACAGCGGGTCTGGGGTTGGGTGGACCGGCTAGTGGTGAATCTGGTCGGACGTCGATAGCGGTTTTATCAAGCGAGCCGCTGTTTTATTCAACACGCGGTTACATAACGTTTCAGAACGTGCAAAATCAAGCAGCCTTACGGGCACTTGGAGAGCGTGAGCGGGATTTCTGGAGCGTTTTTGCATGACACCTTCGCTGTTGTGGGCGGTACTGGCCTCGGGCTTCATTTATGGCATCACGCCGGGGCCAGGCGTATTGGCTGTATTCGGGATTGGCGCCGCGCGTGGTCGCCGCGCCGGCGCCGGTTTTTTGTGCGGGCACCTGCTGGGCGATGTGATGTGGTGCAGCACTGCGCTGATCGCCATTGTCGGCGCCCGTGAGTTCGGCAGCACGGCGTTCAACGTGCTGGGCCTGCTCAGTGGGCTCTACCTTTTTTGGCTGGGCGTGCGTGCCGTACGTGCACAGCCTAGCCGCGGGGCGCAGCAAGGCCCGGCCCGCCAGCCTTTTGCCCACGGCATTTTCTTCGGTTTGACCAACCCCAAGGCGTATCCCGTTGCCGTTGCCACCTTCACGGCCTTGCTCTCCAGTCGCGCAGAGTTGCTCACATGGACGATGCTGCCCTGGCTGATTGCTCTCAGTTTTGTGGGCGGCGCGGCGGCCTATGCCATTCTGGTCGCGATTGTGGGGGCCGGGCACGTTCGCGCGCTGTACCAGCGCCATGAATTACTGATTACGCGGTTGTGTGGCGTCATGTTCATCGGGTTTGCGATCAGCGCACTGGCGCATGCATTGCCCGGTTTGTGGATGAGTGTTGTGTGACCTGAGCTGCAAGGAATCAGCCGGGGGGAGTGCCGCATCAAGAGGATGGAGTGTGAGGTTTTACCTTCTGGCATAGAGCTGCCCAATGGATATTAAAAGCTACCTGTCGCAATCCAGCTTCATCGATCTGTTGCTTGATGCCGTGTGCGTGGTGGACCGTCAGGGGCGGTTTATCTTTGTAAGTGCGGCCTGCGAGCGCATTTTCGGGTACACGCAGGAGGAACTGATCGGAACGTACATGATTGAGCTGGTGTTGCCCGCTGATCGGGCGCGCACGTTGCAGGCGGCTCAGGACGTCATGGGCGGCGAGCCCAAACTCAATTTTGAGAACCGATACCTGCACAAGGATGGCCGAGTCGTGCATATCCTGTGGTCTGCCCGTTGGTCCGAGACCTGGCAGATGCGCATCGCCGTTGCACGTGACATCACCGAACGCAAGCACGCCGAATCGCGGCAGCAGGCGCTGTTTGATATCTCTGAAGCGGCCCATGGCGCCGAAGACTTGATGCAGCTGTTCAAACGTGTGCACCTGCTCATCGGGCAATGGCTGCCCGCGTTGAATTTTTCGGTCGCCCTGTGGGATCAGGCGCAAGGCACGTTGAGCTTTCCTTATCACGTGGATGACCACCCGCAACGACACAGTAACGAAGCCCTTGAGTTGAGCGAGCAGGTGATACGCACCGGGCAAGCGATGCTGCACCGCTCGCCGGATGCGCCTTCGAGGCTGGGTGTGCCGCTGGCCACGCATAAGGGCATTATTGGCGCGCTGCTGGTCAAGAGCTCGCTGGGCGAAGAGCGTTATACCGAGGAGCATCAGGAACTGCTGCAATATGTCTCGACGCAAGTGGCCGCCGCCATCGAGCGCAAGCAGTTACACGCCCGGTTGCAGTACCTGGCGCAGTACGATCCCCTGACACAACTGTTCAATCGCGAATCACTGTATGAACGGCTCGACCGGGCACTGGCCAAAGCGAGGCGGGAGTACGGGTTTGTCGGCGTGTTGTATGTCGACCTGGATCATTTCAAACAGATCAATGATCAATATGGGCACGGCATCGGCGATTGCTTGCTGCAGCAGATTGCTAAACGCATGAAGCACTGCGTACGTGAAAGCGACACCGTGGCGAGGATGAGCGGGGATGAATTCGTGGTCGTGCTGGATAACCTCAAGCACCCTGACCATGCACAGATCGTGTCGGAAAAAATCCGCCAGAACCTCAGTCAGCCACTCCTGATAGAAGGCCATACCCTGCACGTGTTGCCGAGCATTGGTGTTGCGGTCTACCCCGAGAACGGAGAAGTCGCGCAGCAATTGCTACACCATGCGGATACGGTGATGTACAGCGTGAAGAAAAGTGGTCGGGCAGTGTGAGGAGTGCTGCGAAGAAATGTCGCTTTCAGAAAGCTGACAGCGCAATGAAGAAGTGGAGCGGGTGAAGGGAATCGAACCCTCGTTATCAGCTTGGGAAGCTGGAGTAATGCCATTATACGACACCCGCTCAGAGCGGCTGACTTTGTACCAGAAGTCGGCGCGGATGAGAAGGTTTAATTGTTCATTCCCTCGTTTACAGCCCGATGTGCTCACCGGATGGCGTCATTTTCAGCCCTGCCGATGAAGGGGATTGCACTGGGTTCAGGAAGTCCAGCACGACGCTTTTCGTGTGTCGACTGGCAGCGGTGTGTTCCATGTCCAGAAAGTGTCCGGTGTTGTCCACGATGGCAAATTGGCTGTTGGTAACAGGGTGTGCGAATTGTCGAGCGTCTTTTGCCGCCGTGTATTCGTCCCATTCGCCATTGATGAACAGCACGGGAATAGCAATGCGTTCAGCCGCCTTGATCCGACTCGCGTAATCACTCGCCAGCAAATGGTCGATGTGGAAGTGCATTTGCGCGTATTCGTGATCGGCAAGGGTGCTGATGTGACGAAAATTAAAGCGTTTGAACAGGTGCGGCAAATGCTTGCCCAGTGTGTCGTTCACCAGATGGCCCAGCAGGGTGCGGTCGCCCCTGGCCAGCCCGTGACGGCCCCGTTCCAGATAATCCTGCATGGCCGTATTGATGGCGGGTGAGAACGAACTGATCACGGCTTTCTCAATACGCTGTGGTTGTTCAGCCAGGGCGGCCAGTGCAACCAGTCCGCCCCACGAAAACGACAACACGTAATGGGCGTTAAAGTGCTCGATCAACTCCAGCAACACGTGAGCTTCAAGCTCATTGGTCAGCAGGGAATGATGAGGATTGTGGGGTTTTGACTGGCCCGCGTAGGGTTGGTCGTACAGCACGACATTCAGTGCGGGGTGCAGGTTCTTGAGGGTCTGGGCAAATGAGGCCGTTGTGGACATCGACCCGTTGACCAGAATGATGGTGCGGTGTGCCGATTCGGATCGGTAATGCTCGGTATGGATTCGATACTGACCTTGTATATCCAGCACGGCGATTTCAGGCTTCATGGCGTCGGACTCCAGCACATCGAACGTCGTTTAATCCGAGAGTGAACCCGGAATGTGACAGTTAATCGTGCGGGGCTTGAGCTTACGCCAGAGGGTTGCGGTCTCAGAACAACTCGATTTCCTGCGCAGTCAGTGCCCGGTACTGGCCTGGCGCCAGGCGTTCATCGAGTACCAACGAGCCGATGCGCTCGCGGTGCAGGCGCAGCACTTTGTTGTTGAAGTGGCCGAACATGCGCTTGACCTGGTGATAGCGGCCCTCAACGATGCTCAGCCGGGCACAGCGCGGGCCAAGCAGGTGCAGGTGGGCTGGCTGGGTGGTGAGGTCTTCATACGCGAAATAAATGCCGTGGTTGAACGTGACGGCATACGCGTCGGTGATCACGTGCTCTGTTTCAACGTAATACACCTTGGGCAGTTTGGTTTCAGGTTGCGTGACCTGTCGTGACCAGTGCCCATCGTTGGTAATCAGCATCAACCCGCTGGTGTTGAAGTCCAGGCGCCCGGCGATATGCAGGTCGTCCTTGTCCGGCTCGTTCAGCCAGTCGAGCACAGTGGGGTGTTGCGGGTCGTGGGTGGCGCTGACACAGCCGGGCGGCTTGTGCAGCATGAAATACCGCGCGGGCTTGCCGACCTGCAGACATTGCCCGTCGCACTCAATGCGACTGAAGGCCCGCACCTCATGGTGAGGATCGCAGACGATGTGGCCATCGACCTGAACGCGCTTCTCGATCAGCAACAGGCGCACCTGTTTGCGATTGAATTGCGGCAAGTTGCTGAGGAAACGGTCTAAACGCATAGCCATCGATCACATGAAAAACCGGCGCGTAGCTTAACGGTTGGCGTCGCCAGTCGTTGCAGGAAGTTGCTCAAGTACACCGGCGCACCGTGGGCACAGACAGGCCGCATTGCGCAGTTCGGCAGGTAACGCGTCAATGACGCTCGGGTCGAGGGTGACGCTAAAACACCAGCATGCGCTCGTCGGCACATCGTCGCTGGCGAGCATCGCGCATTCATTGCTGGCGCCGCAGGCGGGGCACAGGGCGGGTGTTGACATGGTCAATCCAATAAAACCGTGGGAGCTGGCCGCCTTTATACAACAGTTGTGCGACCGGCATGGTCATCCGCGACAGACGTGCCTGATTGCATTGACAAGGCGGGTGGGCTTTTTTAGTGTCCGCATCATTGTTTTTCGAGATGTAGCCATGACGCTGGACGACCGTATAAAACTTGAACCCCTCTGGAAGCAGGCGCTGCGCGAGGAGTTCGAAAAACCCTATATGGGCGAGCTGCGTGAGTTCCTGCGTCAGGAGCACGCTGCGGGCAAAGAAATTTATCCGCCAGGCCCCCTGATTTTCAATGCCCTGAACTCAACGCCGCTGGACAAGGTCAAGGTGGTGATTCTGGGACAGGACCCTTACCACGGCCCGGGTCAGGCCCATGGGCTGTGTTTTTCCGTGCAGCGCGGCGTGCCTGCGCCACCTTCGCTGGTCAACATCTACAAAGAACTCAAGCGCGATCTGAATATCGACATTCCTTCGCATGGTTGTTTGCAGTCATGGGCCGATCAGGGGGTGTTGCTGCTCAATACCACCATGACCGTAGAGCGCGCCAACGCAGCGTCTCACGCCAAAAAAGGCTGGGAGCACTTCACCGACCGGATAATCCAGGTGGTCAGCGAGACGCAGCCCACGTTGGTGTTTTTGCTGTGGGGGGCACATGCGCAGGGCAAACAAAAGCTGATTGATGCCACCAAACATCTGGTGCTGACCTCAGTGCATCCTTCGCCGCTCTCGGCTTATCGTGGCTTTATCGGTAACGGGCATTTCAGCCGCACCAACAAGTTTCTTGAGCAAAACGGTTTAACGCCCATCAATTGGACATTGCCTGCCGATTGATCTGCGACCACTACAGGTGTGGTCAGAGAAACGCGGCATGACACACCAGGTGTGACGCCTGGTGTGTAAGTGATAACACGTGAAAATCGCGCGAATTAAACCAGTCGCATTCGACAATTGTCGGGTGCCTCAATAACTCTTTCTACAATGGCTTTAATTGGAACGGCCCACGTCATTCCACTTTCCGGGTCTGTGATAACGGCCAGATGTTCAGTACTGGCATCCAGATCCAGTCGGCACCGTTCATCAATGATTTTGAGTTCGCCGTAGGCGCGACTGACCAACTTCTGTGCCGCCGGAACGCTCAGCGCGTAAATACTGACCAGGTAATTGACGGTTTTACAAAATAAAATCTGACCGCTTTCCGGATGCTGGGGTTGGAACTTTCGCAAGAATGTCAGCGCTGAGGCCTGTATCTGTTGCTCGTCATCCTCGACTAAATGGGCAGATGTCATGGTGTTACTCCGCACGCATTATCAACGTTCTGAATAGCAGCGCGACGCAGGTCTTTATCAACATGAGGAAGACGAACATCCGGATTGGGCATACCGCTGGGTGATAGCTCATGGGTCATTTCGAACTCAGCTCGGACTGACCATCCACAGGCTTCGGTTGTACATTGCAAATAGGCAACACGTAAAAAAATATGTCTGCCTTCGCTGGTGCGGATCCGCATTTTACTCAAGCAATGTGGGCAAACCATTTTGTAGGTGCTCATGAGTGACTCCGGTTAAACATTGTTAAGTGCCAGTTGTAGCAGGCACGGCGTATAGAAAAGACCACTCCTTTGATCTCGGTGGGTGAGTGTCGGAACAGGCGGCAATAAGCAGTTCCGGCATTAAGTAAGTTTTTGGTTTTCTTTTTGTAGGATTTTTTGATTAATTTTGTATGAGTTGCGTTTTTTTGAGCCTGAAGCGAGTTGTATGAGAGGTAAGTCAGTGTTGTCATTTTCGAAATATTTATAAGGTTGCAATTTTTTAATAATCTTGAAGTACTCAATGTGAGTAGATATTGAAGCAAAATCGCGCTGAGTCAAATTTGGATTATTCAAAATGAGTAACAAGAAATCAATTGAAGTACTTTTAAGGTTGAAGCAGGTCTTCGGTGTTAAAACTGACGCTGACCTTTCAGGCGCCATGGGGGTTAGCCCTCAAACATTGAGCAGTTGGAAAGGACGCTCAAAGATTCCCTATGCGCACTGCATTGATCTCGCAGAAAAGCACGATATTTCTCTTGACTGGTTGTTTAGCGGGCATGGCCCCATGTTGCTGTCTAACTGCCATCAAGTAACGTCAGGGCATGACGTTTTTAATGCAAATGAGTTTCAAATCTTACGGCTTTACCGCGCCTTAAATACGTTCAATCAAGGGCTGGCGCTAAGTGCTATACAGGATCGTCAACATGTGCAGGGTTTGACGGAACGCATAGAAATTTTGTCACAGCGTGTCGAGTAGTCTGCTCAGCCATCTGGTCACTTTCCCCCTCTAAACCGTCGTATCAGGTCGACAATGTCCGTCACCTGTATCCAGTCAGTCAGTTTTCGGCTGAGGGGGATTACCACCAATGCACATATAAAACCGCACACGCCGGGCGGTATGACGGGCAAGTAAAGTGATGCCACCGGCGAGAATAAGTAACCCACACTTGCGCTGAGTAAAAAGCTCGCCATTTTTTTGAATATATTTTTATTTTTTCGTGAGCTCGCCACCAGCCATGCCCCTAAAAAAGCTCCCCAGAACATCGGGTTGTTCACCATGTTTTCCAGCACGAGAAGGCACAGTTCAAGGTATTTATTGGCTGTGTACGCTAATTCTTCAGTGGCCATGTCGGGACGCTCTTTTGTCGTAGGGCTGTGCAGGGTTCAGAACATCGTTTGACGTGCATTTCAGACGGATTAATACGTATCGCGTCGGTCAGTTTTTTGAGGTTTATAGACGTCAGATGTGTGTCAGGATGCCGAACTTTAATGCTTTTAAAACAGTGGCGTGACGGCACCGTGTTCCAAACTTTGCTCTGAGGTTGAAGAAGTGAAAGTTGATGGTGCTCTCGGCGCGGTGAAGTGTTCTGGCAATTTCTGCGGTGGTCATACCTTTTGCACAAAGTTGCAGTATTTGCTGTTCGCGAACGGTGATTTTTGGCGTGCAGGGCGCGTGCTCATTATCCAGAATTAATGATTTATAAGACTCGTCCTGTTTCATTTCAAAGCCTGCACTGTTGAAGGAATTAGGCTTCACAGTAAATGCTGAGTCTCAGGCGCTCAATGTAATTAGGCTGTAAGAATCGGTCTTACATTGCGTGCATTTTCCTACATGGGGCTGGCTGTTTTCGACTGTCAGGATTTAAGCCGTGTCCAGCGCCGGAACACAGGTTGCGCGAGAAACAACACAAACAGCAGGCGCATGACTTGCAGTGCCGTGACCAAAGGCACGGACAGTTGTAATACCTCGGCGGTCAGGCTCATCTCTGCGATTCCCCCTGGCATCATGCCCAGGGTCAGGGAGCGCAGGTCTAGATGCGTGAGCGCACTTAACCCCACAGCGCATGCACTGGCGATCATCATGGTGAGCGCTGTACCAAGGAGTGTGTGGGCGATAAAAGAAGGGGCGCGGCGAAAGAACTCGCGATTAAAGTGACAGCCCAGGCCGCTGCCGATCAGCCATTGGCCTGCCTGACTGCTGCCTTCAGGAAGCCCCGTGTGTACGTCCCACACACTGCTGACGCAAGCGCTGACAAGCAGAGGGCCGAACAACCAGGGGTTGGGTTGACCCAAACGTTGCCAAGTCCAGGCCAGCATGGCACCGGCCGCAAACAGTAACGTCAGCCTGGCGAAATCCACGGGTACGGCCTGCAAAGTCGTCGGCCCGGTGTCCAACGTGTATTTAAATGCGGCGGGTACGCATAAGACCACGGTCAATACGCGCAAACTCTGGCCCGCCGCCACACGGCTCAGAACAGCGCCGTTGCGTGCGCCGAGGTTGACCATCTCGCCCGAGCCGCCAGGCATGCTTGAGAAAAACGCAGTGGCTCGATCTTCTCCGCTGCGAAGCATGATCCATACGTTGATGATGCTCGACAGGCTCGTCAGCAGCGCACCGCACACAATCAGCCAAAAATGCGCGAGTACCTGCTCCATCACCGTTGGCGTGAAATGCAGGCCGATGCCAATCCCGATAATCCATTGGCCGCACTTTCTGCCACCGGGGATTTCGGCCAACTGCCAGGGTGTCAGGCAGCGAACCAGGATGACTGCCAGCAATGAGCCGACCATCCAGGGCAACGGCCAGCCGATCAGGCTGGCCAGATAACCGCCAGCCAGCCCGACCAGCGGCGTTGCCCCCCAGTGTTGGAAACGGCTGTCAGGCATTGGCCAGCGCACGGCGCTGAGCGCTGCGCTTGCGCCAGATTCGTACGATGGGCAGCAGTAACATCACGACCGTGAGCATCCACACGCCCAGCGTGATCGGGCTTGACCACAAGATCTCCAGCGCGCCATTGGAAATCGACAGGGCGCGGCGCAGGTTCTGTTCCATCAGGCCGCCCAAAATAAAGCCCAGGAGCACAGGCGAGAGCGGGAAGTCGAGCTTGCGCAGGATGTAACCGAAGATGCCTATGCCGATCATCAGGAACAGGTCGAAGGTGGTCGCATGCACCGCGTACACGCCGATCGCGGTAATGATGGCAATCACGGGCACCAGCGCCCAGTTCGGCACGGACAGAATGCGCGTGAAGATACGGATCATCGGGATGTTGAGGATCACCAGCATGATGTTGGCGATAAACAACGAGGCAATCAGGCCCCACACGATGTCCGGCTGTTGTTGGAACAACAGTGGACCGGGGGTGATGTTGTACAGCGAAAGGGCGCCGATCATCACCGCCGTGGTGCCTGAGCCCGGCACGCCAAGGGTCAGCATCGGCACCAGTGCGCCACACGCCGAGGCGCCGATGGCCGTTTCAGGGGCCGCCAGGCCGCGCATGTCACCCTGCCCGAATTGACCCGTCGCGCCGGCCATGCGCTTCTCGGTCATGTAGGCCACGGCACTGGCCAGCGTCGCGCCTGCGCCGGGCAGCACGCCCATGATGAAACCCAATAACCCGCAACGGATATTCACGACAAATACCGCAGACGCTTCTTTGAGGTTAAACATCATGCGGCCTGTGGCTTTGACCGCTTCCTGGCCCCGGTGGGTTTTTTCCAGCAGCAACAGAATTTCGCTGATGGAGAACAGGCCCAACACCAGGACCACGAACTGAATGCCGTCAGTCAGGTGAATGTTGTCCCCGGTGAAACGGTACACACCGCTGTTGGCATCGATACCGACACTGGACAGAAACAGGCCGATCAGCGCGGCGATAAAGGTTTTCAGGGGGCGGTCGCCCGCCATCCCGCCCAGGCACACAATTGCAAAAACCATCAGCACGAAATACTCGGCGGGCCCGAATGCAATGGCCCACTTGGCGAGCAGTGGCGCGAACAGCACCATGCCGCAGGTCGCAATAAAGGCGCCGATGAACGAGCTCCAGGCTGACAGCGAGAGTGCGACGCCCGCCAGGCCTTTGCGGGCCATCGGGTAGCCGTCCAGGGTGGTCATGACGGTTGACGCTTCGCCGGGAATGTTCAGCAGGATCGAGCTGATCCGCCCGCCGTATTCACAGCCCAGATACACCGCTGCCAGCAGGATGAGTGCGGACTCGGGCGGCAGGCCCAGTGCAAATGCAATCGGGATTAACAGCGCAACCCCGTTGATGGGCCCAAGGCCGGGTAACAATCCTACGACCGTGCCGATCAACGTCCCGCACAGCGCAGTGACCAAGTTGTAGGGGCTGAGTGCGACGCCGAAGCCCTGGCCCAAATAACCAAAAGTGTCCATATCAGTTCTCCAGAACGTCGAGCAGGCCGAGGGGCAGTGGAACATCCATGGCTTTATCGAACAGCAGATAAAGGCCGACGCTCATCACACTGATGATCACGACACTGGGCATCCAGCGACCGCCGTACAGACGGGCCATCGGAATGCCAATCAGGATGCTGCTGAGGATAAAACCCAGGGGTTCGAAGGTGCCGGCAAAGATCAGCAATAGCACGACGCACACCGCGATCTTGAGCAGGGTGTCGCGGTCCAGCTGTGGGTCTTCTTCGCTGTGCACCACGGGCGTCGGGCGCACAATCATGTAGATCAGGCCCAGCCCCATCAGGCCCAACATTAAGAGCGGGAAAGCCCGGGGGCCGACGGGCTCGTAGGAAAATGCTGCCTGATACGGCCAGGCCATCAGCGCCAGACCGACGCAGACCAGCAGCAACACCGAGGCAAAAATGCGTTGTAAGAGCATGGTTCACTCCTGCGCTGCGCGCCGGCGGTACGGCGCGCAATCAACTGTCAGCGGCGGTTACTGGATCAGGCCGAATTCTTTGGCCAGCACTTTGTAATCGCTCACCTGTTTTTTCACGTAGGTGTCCAGCTCGGGGCCGGTCATGGCGAACGGGAAGAGTTCGCGCTGATCGCGCAACGTGGCGAATTCCTCAGAGGCTAGCAACGTGTCAAAAGCGCCTTTCCACCACGCGTAGTCCTCGTCGCTGACTTTTGGACCAAGGTAAAAGCCGCGCACCACTGGCCAGACGATGTCGTAGCCTTGCTCTTTGGCCGTGGGAATATTCTTCATTTCGGGTTCATCCAGGCGGGTGTCAGAGAACACTGCGAGGATGCGCATGTCGCCGCTCTGGATGTGCGGCATGGAGTCGGAAATATCCGTACTGCCAACCTGAATGTGGCCGCCGAGCAAGGCGGTGGCAATTTCGCCGCCGCCTTCGAGCGCCACGTAACGCAAGTCGCGCGGGTTGATGCCGGCCGCCTTGGCGATCAGCGCCGTTTGCATCCAGTCCTGACTGCCTACGGTGCCACCGGAGCCGATGACCACGCTGCTGGGATCTTTTTTCAGGGCCTGCACCAGATCATCGAGGTTTTTGTAAGGTGAGTCGCTTTTAACGGCAATGGCGCCATAGCTGGTACCCACGGCGGCAAGCCAGCGCACTGCGCCCTCATCGAAACGTCCGAATTTACCCTGCGCCAGATTGAGCAATGAGCCACTGGACCAGGCCACCAGCGTGCCCGCGTCTGCGGGGCGTTGCGCCACGACCGCGTTGTAGGCCACTGCCCCGACGCCACCCGGCATGTAGGTCACGCGCATGGGTTTGCTCAGCAGCTTTTCGTTCACCAGCGCGCTTTGCGCCAGTTTGCAGGTCAAGTCAAAACCTCCACCCGGTGAGGCGGGGGCGATGCATTCGGGGCGTTTGGGTTCGGCAAGCGCGTGGCCCGCCAACACAAGGCAACTGGCCGCAAGGGCAAGGGCGCGCAGTGATTGATTCATGGTGTCTCCCGGTGCGTTTTTGTTTTTAGAGAGGGGCGGGGCCGCGTCACTACAAGGCGATACCGAAACCGATGAGCAAGCTGATTTCAGTGGCATTGCGTGGCAGTGAGGGGCGAGGCAGCAGGTGTCGCAGGCGCAACCTGGCGCTGAGTGAGGCGATTTGGCGAATACGCAATAAACGGACGGGCCAGGTGGCCCAAGGCTTTAAAGCCGGCATGAGGCAGTGCTCCATTATTGTTCTTATTGGCGAAAACGCTTCAGGGCGCTTTTCGGGTCGCTACGGCATCCATAGCGAAGACAGTTGTAACTGTCCGTTTCAGGATCCTAATCGGCCAACCTTTCACCAACCTTTCAAGACTTTTTCACGCCGTTTCGTACTTCACAGCCGGGCTGGCGTCTGTACACTCCGCGCAAAGAAGGGCAGGTGCCTAGAACAATAATGAGGACGATCCGATGCGTGTGCTCTTGGTCGAAGACCAGCCGCAACTGGCCGAAAGTGTGGCTCAGGCGTTGAAAAGTACCGGCCTGACCGTGGACGTGTTGCACGATGGCGTGGCTGCCGATCTGGCGTTGGCCAGTGAAGACTATGCCGTAGCGATTCTGGATGTGGGGCTGCCGCGCATGGATGGGTTTGAGGTGCTGGCGCGTTTGCGTGCCCGTGGCAAAACCCTGCCAGTGTTGATGTTGACTGCCCGCAGTGACGTCAAGGATCGGGTACACGGCCTCAATTTGGGCGCCGATGATTATCTGGCCAAACCTTTCGAGCTGACCGAGATGGAAGCCCGCGTCAAAGCCCTGTTGCGTCGCAGTGTGTTGGGTGGCGAACGTCAGCAACGCTGCGGGGCGTTGGTGTATGACCTGGAAACCCGCCGCTTTACGCTCGGTGACGAACTGCTGACCTTGACCTCCCGCGAGCAAGCGGTGCTGGAGGCTTTGATTGCCCGGCCGGGGCGGGTCATGAGCAAGGAACAACTGGCGGCGCAGGTGTTTGGTCTGGACGAGGACGCAAGCCCGGACGCCATCGAGATTTATGTCCATCGCTTGCGAAAAAAACTCGACGGCCAGCCCGTTGCGATCGTGACCTTTCGTGGCCTGGGCTACTTGCTGGAAAGCCGTGATGCGTAAGCTCGACAGTTTGCGCGGGCGACTGCTCTGGCACCTGACGCTGATGTTAGTGGTGTTGATGCTGGCCAGCAGTTTGAGTGCCTGGTTCAACGGCCGCGAGGCTGCTGACACCGCTTACGACCGAACCCTGCTGGCTTCGGCGCGCACCATTGCGGCGGGCTTGTCGCAGCGAGATGGCAGCCTGAGCGCCGACGTGCCCTACGTCGCGCTGGACACGTTTGCCTATGACAGCGCGGGGCGGATCTACTACCAGGTCAATGACATTCATCAGCGCCTGATTTCAGGGTACGAAAACCTGCCAGCGCCGCCGCCCGGTACGTTACGGACTGACGATTACCCGGCGCTGGCGCGTTTTTATGATGGCCAGTATCGGGGGCAAAACGTGCGCGTAGTGAGTTTGCTCAAGGCCGTCAGCGAGCCGAACATGAACGGCATGGCTGAAATTCGGGTGGCAGAAACCGATGAGGCGAGGGTTGCGATGGCGCGCAGCCTGATGGCGGACACCGTGCTGCGTCTGGGCATGCTCGGGCTGGGCGCGCTGTTGGTGGTGTGGTTTGCCGTGAGCGCTGCGTTGCGTCCGCTGGAGCGTTTGCGCACCGCGGTGGAGGAGCGTGAGCCTGATGATTTGCGCCCTTTACCGTTAGTGCCGGTGCAGCGTGAGCTGTGGCCGCTGGTACAGGCGCTCAACCACTTTACCGAGCGTTTGCGTGGGCAGTTTGAACGTCAGGCGCAGTTTATTGCCGATGCCGCCCACGAGCTAAGAACCCCGCTGGCGGTGCTCAAGGCCCAGCTTGAACTGGGCTTGCGCGCGCATGATCCGAACGTATGGCGCACGACGTTGACACAGGCGGTGCAGGGCACGGACAGGGTGACCCACTTGGCCAATCAATTGCTGTCGTTGGCGCGGGTGGAGAACGGAGCCCGGGCGATTGCCGAAGGCGGCGCGCAGTTACTGGATCTGAGCCAATTGGCGCGTGAGCTGGGCATGGCGATGGCGCCCCTGGCGCATGCGCGTGGCGTGGCGCTGGCACTTGAAGCGGACCGGCCTGTGTGGCTGCACGGCGAGCCCACCTTGCTCAACGAGTTGCTCAGTAACCTGATGGACAATGCGCTGGCCCACACACCCGTGGGCGGCAACGTGATTTTGCGCGTGACTGAACCTGCCGTGCTGGAGGTGGAAGATGACGGTCCGGGGATTCCCCATGAAGACCGTGAACGGGTATTCGAGCGGTTTTACCGACGAAATCCCTCTGTGGCGGGTTCAGGGCTTGGGCTGGCGATTGTGGGAGAGATCTGTCGCGCCCATCTGGCACACATCACTTTGCATGATGGCGCGCAAGGCGGGTTGAAAGTCCGGGTCAGTTTTGTGTACGCCCAGCGTTGAAGGGGGTTGCTGAAGGGGGTTAAAGGCGGTGTGGCTCAGATGAACATGACGCGCGCGGCGTTCAGTTCTTCCTGCAGCTTGATGCTCATGCCATCAAGGCCCAGCCTTTTGAAGGCGGGCAGGGTGCTCAGCTCAAGGTTCAAGAGGGCGGAATCGCCCTGCTTAAGGCAGAAAACCGTGGCGATTTGCACCAGGTCGATGTAATCCACTGCTGCGGATTCGCGAGAAAAGTCCAGATATTGGCCCGGCAGCTTGACCAGCATTTCAGGGAACTCCCAGACGCTCAGCAGTTTGTCGCCAATCAGCGGGTGGATGTTTTCGATGACATGGTTAAGGGAAACCGGGTCCGAGAGCAGTTCGTTGTGTTCTTCGGCGTAGGTCAGGATCGGCAGCACCCCGATTTGATGCACCAACCCGCCCAGCGCTGCCTGATCCGGTTTAAGGGAGGTGCAACGGCGGCACAAGGCGTAACAAATGCCGGCGATTTCGAGGCTTTGACGCCACACATCACGCATTTTGTTTTCAACCACCTCGGAGCGGGCATGGAAGATTTGCTCCATGACCAGCCCGATCGCGAGGTTGCTGCTGTAGTTGACACCCAATCGGGTGATGGCGGTGTGCAGGTTGGTGACCTCCTGAGCGGCGCGCAGCAGCGGGCTGTTCACCACTTTGATCAGGCGCGCTGACAGCGCGGTGTCACGGCCAATCACTTTGCTCAGGTTGCTGACGCTGATGTCGGGGTTTTCGGCGGCCTTGCGAATGTTCAACGCTACTTCGGGTAGCGTGGGCAGAACCAGGTCATCTTTGGTAATGGCCTGAATCAAATCCTTTTGGACCTTATGCGCCAGGTTGCTCATTTCTGTTCTCTAGGATGCTGCGTTTCAAGGTGTTGCAATTTAGCGCTGGATTTCGCGATCACGGTCCAGTTGATAAGGCAGATCCAGAAGGGTCAATTCAGGGCCTTGCGCATCACCCAGATGCACGTCGCCGGCGTGTGCTGCTTCAGATTGCAGGACAGCCAGCAGTTCAACGCCGTGCTCACTGCGGGCGCCGATCACGACTTCGCCAATGGCGCTGCTATGAGTCGGGGCAAACAGCGGAGTTCCCGGCAATGGCACCTCATTGAGGTCGAGCGACAAGCGGTAGAGGTGGCGCTTGAGTTTGCCCAGGTATTGCATGCGCGCCACGATTTCCTGACCCGTGTAACACCCTTTCTTGAAGCTCACGCCCCCCACGGCCTGCAGGTTGATCATTTGCGGAATGAACAGCTCGCGGGTCTGTTCCATCACCTGACCGATGCCGGCGCGTATTTGCCCAAGCAACCATTCATTGAGGTTTGCCTGAGGCAAGTGGGCGTGAAGTTCACGGGTGACGCTGTCGGCCTGATCGGCGGGGGCCCAGAGTTCTGCACGATTGTGGCTGGCGCGAATCGCGATCAAGCCGTTGGCACGCACGACGCTGTCGGTGTCGGCTGGCAGGTCGAGCCCGAGCCCGGCCAGCACTGCGTCTGCACCGGAGAGGCCGAAGCGTACCCAGTTAGCGCTGTCATCGGTGAGTTTGGACTTTGAGAAGACGGCGTACTTTTTCAGGTCGGCCAACTGTGGCTCAACCAGTTCCCGCGCCATGGCCAGCAAGCAGCCGTCGGGCTGAAGCAGGATACGGAAGCTCGATTGCATGCGGCCTTTTTGCGTGCAGCGCGCGCCCAGACTGGAGCGCGTGTCGCTCAAGTAGTTGAGATTGCAGGTCAGCTGCCCTTGTAAAAACTTGCTGGCGTCAGCGCCGATCACAGCAAGAACGCCTTCGTGGGTCAGGGTGCAGAAAAAAGCAGAGTCGGCCATGGTTCATCGCAGGTCAAAAAGTCTGAAGGACATCATAGAGGGGCGATCCTCAAATGGATAGTTCGCGCAGGACCTGTGGGGGCCCGACCAAAGCCGACTGGTCTATGTTGGAGCGGCCTGTATACTTGCGCTCTATTTGAGGAGCGCTCCATGGTCGAAGATGTTGAACTCAATCGTCTCTACTGGCACAGCCGTCGCGGCATGCTTGAACTGGACGTGCTGCTGGTGCCTTTCGTTAAAGAGGTGTATGCCACCCTCAATGATGTTGACCGCGAGTGCTATCGCAGGCTGCTTGAGTGTGAAGACCAGGACATGTTTGGCTGGTTCATGGAGCGCAGCGAGTCTGAGGACCCTGAGCTGCAGCGCATGGTTCGCATGATTCTGGATCGTGTCCAGCCTAAGTAAGTATTTCGAATGCCGCTGGCGTGCTTCCGGGCACTTGCTGGCGGCGTATCTCGCAGCCCAGTCTTTGGCGCTGATCTCAATATGCCTTCTGTCGATTCCCCTCTGGGCCCGCATGCTCGGTGTTTTAGCGTGCCTGTCTCATGGGATTTGGGTGTGTCCACGGCATATTCGCTTGACTCACCCGACGGCTATTACGGGGTTGCGCCGTACGGCCGAGGGCTGGCAGCTATGGAGTCGCGCCACGGGTTGGCAAGCGGTGCAGTTGCGTCGTGACAGCATGGCGCTGCCGATGTTGGTGATTGTGCGCTTCAGCCGACGCGGGGAGCGCCGCGTGCGAGCGGTGTGCATTCCCCGCGACGCGCTGGCGCCCGATCAGCATAGGCGCTTGCGCGTACGGCTCAAATTCAGTCGGCGTAGGTGGTTGGCACCAGAATAGTGTCCAGTGCTTCGGGCAACATGTCCGGGTAGTCAAGGGTGTAATGCAAGCCACGGGACTCCTTCCTCGCCATGGCGCTGCGGATCATCAATTCGGCGACTTGCGCCAGATTGCGTAACTCGATCAGGTCGCGGCTCACTTTGTAGTTGCTGTAGAACTCGTCGATTTCATCCAGCAACAACCGCACGCGGTGTTGCGCGCGTTGCAACCGCTTGTTGGTGCGTACGATGCCCACGTAGTCCCACATAAAGCGCCGTAGCTCATCCCAGTTGTGGGCGATGATCACGTCTTCATCCGAGTCGGTCACCTGGCTGGCATCCCAACTGGGCAAGGCCACTGGAATGGCCACTTGTTGCAATTGCGAGAGGATGTCGTCAGCGGCTGCACGGCCGTACACGAAGCATTCCAGCAACGAATTGCTGGCCATTCGGTTGGCGCCGTGCAGGCCGGTGAAGCTGGTTTCGCCAATGGCATACAGGCCCGGGACGTCGGTTCGGCCATGGGCGTCAACCATCACGCCACCGCAGGTGTAATGCGCGGCCGGGACGACCGGGATGGCCTGGCGGGTGATGTCGATGGAAAAGCCGAGGCAGCGCTCATACACCGTCGGAAAGTGGGTTTTGATGAATGTTTCGGACTGATGGCTGATGTCCAGGTAGACGCAATCAATGCCCAGGCGCTTCATCTCATGGTCAATGGCGCGGGCGACGATATCGCGAGGCGCCAGTTCACCGCGCGGATCAAAGCGGTGCATGAATCGCTCGCCATTTGGCAGTTTTAAATGCGCCCCTTCGCCGCGCAGGGCTTCGGTGATCAAAAAGCTTTTGGCTTGCGGGTGGTACAGGCAGGTAGGGTGAAACTGGTTGAACTCCAGATTCGCCACTCGGCAGCCCGAGCGCCAGGCCATGGCAATACCATCGCCACAGGCGCCATCCGGGTTGCTGGTATAGAGGTAGACCTTGGCGGCTCCGCCGGTCGCCAGAATGGTGAAGCGCGCCCCGAACGTGTCGACTTCCCCGCTGCTGCGATTGAGTACATAGGCGCCAAGGCAGCGATCGCCCTCCAGGCCCAGTCTGCGCTCGGTGATCAGGTCCACCGCTACCCGTTGTTCGAGCAGCTCAATGTTGGGCCGCTGCTGTGCCTGTTCGAGCAAGGTTTTGAAAATGGCCGCACCAGTGGCATCGGCGGCGTGGATGATGCGCCGATGACTGTGCCCGCCTTCCCGGGTGAGGTGAAACTCAAAACCGGCATGCTGCGGGTCGGCAGGTTCATCGCGGGTGAAGGGCACGCCTTGATCGATCAGCCACTGAATGGCTTCGCGGCTGTGTTCGACGGTGAAACGCACGGCGTCTTCATGACACAGCCCGCCACCGGCGTTAAGCGTGTCTTCGACATGGGATTGAACGGTGTCGGTATCATCCAGCACGGCGGCCACGCCACCTTGTGCCCAGAACGTCGAGCCATTGGCCAGATCGCCCTTACTCAGGACTGCAATGCGCAAATGGCTGGGCAGGGTAAGCGCGAGGCTCAAACCGGCAGCGCCGCTGCCAATCACCAGCACATCATGTTGAAAATGTTGGCTCATTCTTCTGACGTCCGCAAAAAAAGCGCCCACTAGTATATAGAGGGGGGGATCGGCACAATAGCCGGGCCTTTATGGCATTGTGAAACTACAGCGGGCACGAAGTGTGCCTCACTCGTGTGGGATCTGTATGCCGATTTGCAGAATTAATCTGCCAGAATCGTTCGGGCCCCAGGGGTGTAGAGCACCCTGACGATGCAGTGAAACAATGCGCGGCACCTCGCCGGAATATTGAACTTTTCCTACAGGCCAATGTTCCATAGAGGGTTGCCCATCATGAAGGGGAGCAGCGTTGGCTTTGAAGCGGAGCTTGCGGTACGGCTTCAGCAGGTAAATTCAACGACAAGATTATCGACGCAGCCGGCAAGGCCCGAGCTGCGTTTTCGTGCGTGCCAAATCCGAGTGCGCAGGAAACTTGCCAGGGGGAGAGAACTTTTGCGCAATGCCCGAGTCTATGTTTGCAAGCCTGATCACTTAGCAAAGCAATCTCCCTCTCGGTCTTATGAGGAGTATTCATGCTAACCCAGGAAGAGGATCAGCAGCTGGTCGAGCGCGTACAGCGTGGCGACAAGCGTGCATTTGATCTGCTAGTGCTGAAATACCAGCACAAAATTCTCGGGTTGATCGTGCGTTTTGTGCACGACACCCATGAAGCCCAGGACGTTGCACAAGAAGCCTTTATTAAGGCTTACCGGGCACTTGGTAATTTTCGCGGTGACAGCGCTTTTTATACCTGGCTGTACCGTATCGCCATTAACACGGCGAAAAACTACCTGGTATCACGCGGTCGACGTCCGCCTGACAGTGATGTGAGTTCTGAGGACGCTGAGTTTTACGATGGTGACCACGGCCTCAAAGATCTTGAATCGCCGGAGCGCGCATTGCTCCGTGACGAGATTGAAGGGACCGTTCATCGCACGATTCAGCTATTACCAGAAGATCTACGAACGGCGTTAACTTTACGCGAATTCGACGGTCTGAGTTACGAGGACATTGCGAGCGTCATGCAATGTCCGGTGGGTACCGTGCGCTCCCGGATTTTCCGCGCTCGGGAAGCCATCGATAAAGCCCTGCAACCTTTGTTGCAGGAAACCTGAGACAGCGGCGACAGCCAAGAGAGGAACCGCCATGAGTCGTGAAGCCCTGCAGGAATCGCTGTCCGCGGTGATGGATAACGAAGCGGACGAACTGGAACTACGTCGGGTGTTGAATGCCTTCGACGATGCGCACACACGTGATACCTGGTCGCGTTACCAGGTGGCCCGTGCGGCAATGCACAAGGATTTGATGATTCCACGGCTGGACATCGCATCGGCCGTATCGGCTGCATTGGCCGAAGAGCAAACCCCGGCCAAAGTGGCCCGTGGTCCCTGGAAGAGCATTGGCCGTCTGGCTGTTGCTGCTTCGGTGACCGTGGCAGTACTGGCAGGTGTAAGGCTTTACAACCAGGATGACATCGTGGGTGCGCAACTTGCCCAGCAAGGCAGCCAGCCAAGCATGAGCGCTCCGATGGTTAAAGGTCCTGCCGTATTGGCCAACTACAGCGAAAGCGCCGATCAGGCGACGGGTCCGATGGCTAACGGTGTACTGCAAGGCCAGTCCGGCTGGCAGGATCAGCGTTTACCCGGCTACCTGCGTCAGCATGCCCAGCAAGCCGCCATGAAAGGCACTGAAGGTGTCCTGCCATACGCTCGTGCAGCCAGCCTGGAAAACCGTTAAGACCACCATGCGCGTCCTCCCTCTGTTACCGCTGTTGCTCAGTGGCTGGTTTGCAGTACCAGCCCATGCCGATGAAGCCCGGGACTGGATTAAACGTCTCGGTCAGGCTGAGCAGCAGCAGAGCTATCAAGGCACCTTCGTCTACGAACGCAACGGTAGTTTTTCTACCCACAGCATCTGGCACTTGGTGCAGGATGGGAGCGTTCGTGAGCGCTTGCTGCAACTTGACGGCCCTGCGCAAGAGGTCGTTCGCACCAATGGTCGTACTGAATGTGTAACGGGCAAGCTGGTTTCCGGGCTCGCAGGGGTATCTGCAAGTGCGGTACGTAAACTGGATGCCGATAAAATCAGCAACTGGTACAGCGTCGCCAAGTCGGGTGATTCGCGCGTAGCGGGGCGTCCCGTCGCCATCATCTCACTGACCCCACGGGATCAGCACCGCTATGGGGTTGAGTTGTATCTGGATAACCAGACCGGTCTGCCGCTCAAGTCATTGTTACTCAATGACAAGGGGCAGTTGCTGGAGCGCTTCCAGTTCACCGAACTCGATCCTCATGCGCCAGAGGTCACCTTGCTCAACCCCGGCGCTCAATGCCGTCAGATCGCTGCTCTGGAGCCCAAAGACCTTGTCGTCAAGCAAGTCAATAATTGGCACTCCGACTGGCTGCCTCCGGGCTTTGAATTGGTCAACAGCACCGTTCACCGTGATCCGAAGAGCAAATCCGAAGTCACCAGTCTCTTGTACGACGACGGTTTGACACGATTTTCTGTCTTTCTTGAGCCTCTCAATGGCGCTTCAGCCCCTGATACACGGGTCCAGCTAGGGCCTACTGCGGCGGTTTCAAGGCATCTCACCACCAATAATGGCGATATGCTCGCCACGGTGGTCGGGGAAATCCCGATCGGAACCGCTGAGCGCATTGCATTGAATATGCGCCCGGGTCAGGCCTCCACACAGGCCAAGCCATAGTGGTGCGCAGAAATGTCTGGTGAAGAATTTCATTTGCCAAACGTTTCATCTTTTTCTATAGGTCAGAGCCCTAAAGGCTCTGGCCTTGTTTGTTTTCGGGTATCCAAAATTAAGGTCTATGCTTTGACCTTGAACTTTGAATGCCAGCCGCTTAACTCTGCTTGCTATTAACGGGAGCTGTATGTCGATGCCTCGATTGAAAAATTACTTACCCATTTTTGCGGCCGTGATGATGCTAGGGCAGGCAGTCCCGGCCCTGGCAGATGCGCCGGTGGTGCAACTGCCGGACTTTACGCAATTGGTGGAACAGGCTTCCCCGGCGGTCGTCAACATCAGTACCACGCAGAAACTCCCGGAACGTCGCGTCTCCAACATGGGGCAAATGCCAGATCTGGAAGGCTTGCCGCCAGGCCTGCGTGACTTCTTCGAACGCAGTATTCCGCAGCCACCGCGCAGCGGCGGCGGGCGTCAGCGCGAGGCCCAGTCCCTGGGTTCGGGTTTCATCATTTCTCCTGACGGGTACATCCTGACCAACAATCACGTGGTGGCCGATGCGGATGAAATCATCGTTCGCCTGTCAGACCGCAGTGAAATGAAAGCGAAACTGATCGGCACTGATCCGCGCTCCGACGTGGCGCTGCTCAAAATCGAAGGCAAAAACCTGCCCGTGCTTAAACTCGGCAAGTCTCAAGATTTGAAGGCTGGCCAATGGGTGGTTGCCATCGGTTCACCGTTTGGTTTCGATCACACAGTGACCCAAGGCATCATCAGCGCCATCGGCCGTAGCCTGCCGAACGAAAGCTATGTGCCGTTCATCCAGACCGACGTGCCCATCAACCCCGGTAACTCGGGCGGCCCATTGTTCAACCTGGCCGGTGAAGTGGTCGGGATCAACTCCCAGATCTACACCCGCTCAGGCGGCTTTATGGGCGTGTCGTTCGCAATCCCTATCGATGTGGCGATGGATGTGTCCAACCAGCTCAAAAGCGGTGGCAAGGTCAGCCGTGGCTGGCTGGGCGTAGTGATTCAGGAGGTCAACAAAGACCTGGCTGAATCCTTCGGTCTGGAAAAACCCGCCGGTGCGCTGGTGGCCCAGGTACTGGAAGACGGTCCGGCTGCCAAAGGCGGGCTGCAAGTGGGGGATGTGATCCTCAGCATGAACGGTCAGCCGATTGTCATGTCAGCCGATTTGCCGCATCTGGTAGGGGCACTCAAGGCTGGCAGCAAGGCAAGCCTTGAAGTCGTGCGCGACGGCAAGCGTAAAACCCTCGACCTGACCGTGGGCGCGATCCCCGATGAAGGCAAGGAAATGGATTCGCCAAGCGGCGCAGAGCGCAGCAGCAACCGTCTGGGCGTGTCTGTGGCGGACTTGAGTGACGAGCAGAAGAAAACCAACGACATCAAAGGTGGCGTGATCATCAAGGATGTTCAGGATGGCCCGGCTGCCTTGATTGGTCTGCGTCCAGGCGACGTCATCACGCACCTGAACAACCAGGCGATCAGCGATGCCAAGCAGTTCACTGAAATTGCCAAGGCATTGCCGAAAAACCGTTCGGTGTCGATGCGCGTCCTGCGTCAAGGCCGTGCCAGTTTCATTACTTTCAAACTGGCAGAGTAAGCAGTGCGCTCGCTTGGGGTGAGGGAGGTCATCTCCACCTGAGGTGAGCACTGCACAACAAAAAAGCCCGTATCAAGTGATACGGGCTTTTTTTGTGCGGCGTGTTATTTCTTTTTTTGCTTGGGAATTCTGACGAGCTGCGTGTTGGAGTACATGTCATGCCAGGTGCGTTTTTGCTTGTCGATCAATGACCAGAAAAAACCCAGCCCGAAGCATAACCACGAGCCGATGGACACAATAAAACGCAACAGCGCCTGCCACAGGCTGATAGCTGTTCCGTCTGCGTTCTGAACACGAACCCCCCACACTTGCATGCCCAGGGTTTGCCCGGAGTGGGTCCAGAACTTGGCAAAGAAGCCGAACAAGACAAAAAACAGGAGTGTCGACAGCAGCGGATCGCCGTCAAGGGCACCGGCTTCAGACAAGGCACGCATTTTAGCCTCGCCGATAAAAGCCATCATGATCAGTTTGTAAAGGAACGTGGTGACGATCATCAGCGCCGTGCACAACAAAAAATCGTAGAACATGGCTGCCAGGCGGCGCCCCAGTCCAGCGGCGGGAAACGCGCCTTGAGGGCTTAACAGTTGTTTCGACATGGCAGGGTCTCTAAAAGAAAAAAGCCATCTTACGGAATTGCGCCCATAAAAAAGCCTCTGATGTCACCATCAGAGGCTTTTCTGTACGAGAACGTTAAGCTTCGGCTTGAACTTCGTCAGCCTGCATGCCTTTTTGGCCCTGCACGGCGATGAAGGTGACTTTCTGGCCTTCTTTCAGGCTCTTGAAGCCGTTGCCCTGAATGGCGCGGAAGTGCACGAACAGATCCGGTCCGCTTTCAGGCGTAATAAAACCAAAACCTTTCTCATCGTTAAACCACTTAACGGTACCGCTCTGACGTTGGGACATTTCTTAATTCCTTGACGCTAACAATTAATGACAGTCTCTTTCACCTGAAAGAGTACTGGTGCTGGGTTGCAGGAAAGTAAGAGACGTCGAACGGGTTGTAGCAAACTTAGAGCTACTGCCCAGGTCACGATTCCAGCGACCCATGCAAACACAGTGGGCAAACTCTACGACAACTTAGACGATAAAAACAAGCCCCGAAAATAAACCGTCTATCCCTGATTTTCAGAGGCCCCGGCGCTTTTTTACAGCACAGTGACGGTATAGAAAGGTTCAATTATTTTCGACATTAAGTGCACGCTTTCACTATCGAAAGTTTGCACGGTAATGGGGCAGTTGCATGACACGCGCATGGCGTAAACATGCAACTGTGTAACTTCCAGTGAAGCGTTTAACCTCTGTAATAACGCTGCGGTACAAACGGCATTTTGGACACTTTCATCGCGACTCGCTTAGCGCGCACGATTGCCCATACTTCGGTGTCCATAGGCGCATGCTCCACGTCCAGATAGCCCATGGCGAGCGGGGCTCCCAGCGTCGGACCAAACCCACCGCTGCACACCTGGCCAATAACAGTGCCTTCAGCATCCACAATCTCGGCTCCTTCGCGCACGGGTGTTCGCTCTTGGGGCAGCAGGCCGACCCGTTTGCGTGCAACGCCGCCTTGTTGTTGGGCGAAGATTGTTTCTGCCCCCGGGAAGCCGCCTGCACGAGGCCCGTCTGCGCGGCGCGCCTTTGAAATGGCCCACAGCAAACTGGCTTCGATCGGTGTGGTGGCTTCATTCATGTCATGGCCGTACAGGCACAATCCGGCTTCGAGTCGCAGCGAGTCCCGCGCACCCAGGCCGATGGCCTTGACTTCGGGTTGGTCGAGCAAATGACGCGCGAGTGCTTCAGCTTGTTCGCGCGGTACTGAAATCTCAAAACCGTCCTCACCGGTATAGCCAGAGCGACTGACGTAGCAGTCCGCGCCCATCAGTTTGACCGGGGCAAACTGCATGAACGTCATCTTGGCCACGTCCGGTGCCAAACGCGCCAGCACGTTGACTGCATCGGGACCTTGCAAGGCGAGCAGTGCGCGAGATTCAAACAGCGGTTCAATCTCGCAGCGATCGCCCAAGTGTTGACGCAGATGCGCGAGGTCCTGTTCCTTGCAGGCGGCGTTGACCACCAGAAACAACGTGTCATTGCCCAGATTGGCCACCATCAGGTCATCCAGAATGCCGCCTTGCTCGTTGGTAAACATGGCATAGCGCTGCATGCCCACCGGCAGGTCGAGGATATCCACCGGGACCAGCGTCTCCAGGCCTTGGGCTGCTTGCGCACCGCGCAGCCGGATCTGGCCCATGTGCGAGACATCGAACAACCCGGCGTGCTCACGGGTGTGTAAATGCTCCTTCAGTACGCCCAGCGGGTATTGCACCGGCATGTCATAGCCGGCAAACGGCACCATGCGCGCGCCTAGCTCCAGGTGAAGGGCGTGCAGCGGGGTTTTAAGCAGGGGTTCGGTAGACATTCATGACTCCTTGAAAATCAGCACTCAATAATGTTGACGGCCAGGCCGCCGCGGGCCGTCTCTTTGTATTTGCTTTTCATGTCGGCGCCGGTCTGGCGCATGGTGCGGATCACTTTATCCAGCGAAACAAAATGCTGGCCGTCGCCGCGCAGGGCCATGCGTACAGCGTTGATGGCTTTCACTGAACCCATGGCGTTGCGCTCGATACAAGGCACTTGCACCAGACCGCCAATGGGGTCGCAGGTCAGCCCCAGGTTGTGTTCCATGCCAATTTCGGCGGCGTTTTCGACTTGCTGCACCGTGCCGCCGAGCACCTCGCACAAGGCACCTGCGGCCATGGAGCACGCCACGCCGACTTCACCCTGGCAGCCCACTTCGGCCCCGGAAATCGACGCGTTTTCTTTGTACAAAATGCCGATGGCCGCCGCCGTCAGCAAAAAGCGCACCACGCCGTCTTCATTGGCACCACCGATAAAGCGCATGTAGTAATGCAGCACCGCGGGAATAATGCCGGCCGCGCCGTTGGTCGGTGCCGTGACCACACGGCCACCGTTGGCGTTTTCTTCGTTCACCGCCAGCGCGTACAGGTTGACCCAGTCGAGCACCGACAACGCGTCGCGCAATGAGGCTTCAGGGTGGGCACATAACTGACGATGCAAGGCCGCGGCCCGACGTTTGACCTTCAACCCGCCAGGTAGAATGCCTTCATGTCGACAGCCCGCGCTGACGCAGTCCTGCATCACTTGCCAGATGTTCAACAACCCGCTTCGGGTCTCGGCTTCGGGTCGCCACGCCCGCTCGTTGGCCAGCATGACCTGGCTGATCGACAGGTGGTGGGTGACGCAGTGGCGCAACAGGTCTTTGGCGGTCTTGAACGGGTAAGTGAGTTCAGTGCTGTCCTCGACGATCCGGTCAGCCCCCGCCGCCCCTTCGTCCACCACAAAGCCGCCCCCCACCGAGTAATACTCGCGGCTGCGGATCTGAATGCCTGCGTCGTCCAGGGCGCGAAAAATCATGCCGTTCGGGTGATAGGGAAGGGGTTTACGAATCATCGCCAAGTGCAGTTTTTCGTTGAATTCGATGCTGTGGCGGCCCAGCAAGTTGAGGTGGCCGCTGTGGCGAATCGTGGCCAGACGTTCGTCCACGGTGTCCGTATTGACGGTGTCCGGGTGTTCGCCTTCGAGCCCCAGCAGCACCGCCTTGTCACTGCCGTGACCTTTGCCGGTGGCCCCGAGCGAGCCATACAGTTCCACTTTGACGCAGGCTGTTTGTTGCAATAACGCATCACGCTGCAACCCTTCAACAAACCGCGCAGCGGCCCGCATGGGACCAACGGTGTGTGAGCTGGAAGGGCCGATGCCAATTTTGAACAGGTCGAACACGCTTAACGACATGGGGTTCTCCGGTTTCTTATAAAAGGATTGGCATAAGGTCAATGCTCCCGCCGCACCGGTTTAAATCGCTGCGGCGGGAACTGAGGGGGTGTCAGGCCTCCTGATAGCTCTCGATTGACGGGCAGGCGCAGACCAGATTGCGATCGCCGAAGACGTTGTCGACACGCCCCACTGGCGGCCAGTATTTGCCTTCGATCAACGACTCGACCGGGTACACCGCCTGTTCGCGGCTGTACGGGTGGGTCCATTCGCCGACCATTTCCGCTGCCGTGTGCGGGGCGTTTTTCAGCGGGTTGTCTTCTTTGTCCAGCGTGCCGTTTTCTACCGCGCGGATTTCTTCACGGATGCGGATCATGGCGTCGCAGAAGCGATCCAGTTCGTGTTTGGACTCACTTTCGGTAGGTTCGATCATCAGCGTGCCGGCCACCGGGAACGACATGGTTGGCGCGTGGAACCCAAAGTCGATCAGGCGCTTGGCCACGTCATCCACGCTGATCCCGCTGCTGTCTTTGAGCGGGCGCAGGTCGAGGATGCATTCGTGTGCCACCAGTCCGTTGCTGCCCGAATACAGCACGGGGTAGTGCTCTTCGAGGCGACGGGCGATGTAGTTGGCATTGAGAATGGCCATTTGCGACGCGCGCTTGAGCCCTTCGCCGCCCATCATGCGGATGTACATCCAGGTAATGGGCAGAATGCTCGCGCTGCCAAACGGCGCGGCGCACACGGCGCCCTGTGTGCGAGGCAAGCTGGCATGGCCTGGCAAGAAGGGGGTCAGGTGCGACTTGACGCCAATCGGGCCGACGCCCGGGCCGCCACCGCCGTGGGGGATGCAAAAGGTCTTATGCAGGTTGAGGTGAGACACGTCGCCCCCGAACTTGCCCGGCGCGCACAAGCCCACCATCGCATTCATGTTGGCGCCGTCGATGTACACCTGACCGCCGTTGTCGTGAATGATGCCGCAGATTTCGCGGATACCTTCTTCGAACACGCCGTGGGTCGACGGGTAGGTAATCATCAGTGCCGCCAGATGTTCGCGGTGCTCGATGGCCTTGGCGCGCAGGTCTTCGATGTCAACGTTGCCACGGGCGTCGCAGGCCGTAACCACCACGCGCATGCCCGCCATGTTGGCGGTTGCCGGGTTGGTGCCATGGGCCGAGGACGGGATCAGGCAAATGTCGCGGCGCTCGTCGCCACGGCTCTGGTGGTAGGCACGTATGGCCAATAGCCCGGCGTATTCGCCCTGTGAACCGGCGTTGGGTTGCAGGGAAATGGCGTCATAACCGGTGGCAGCGCACAGCATGGCCTCCAGTTCAGTCGTGAGCTGCTGGTAGCCCTGACTTTGTTCGGCCGGTGCAAACGGGTGCAGGTTGCCAAACTCGGCCCAGGTGACCGGGATCATCTCGCTGGCCGCGTTGAGTTTCATGGTGCAAGAGCCCAGCGGAATCATGGTGCGATCCAGAGCCAGATCCTTGTCTGCCAAACGACGCAGGTAGCGCATCAGTTCAGTTTCAGAGTGATAACGGTTGAACACCGGGTGGCTGAGGATTGGCGATTGGCGCAGCAGGGCAGGCGGCAGGGTGCTGCTCACGGTGGCGGCCAGCGTGTCGACGTCTGGCAGCGCTTGACCCTCGGCTGCGAGCAGGGCCCACAGCGCAGTGACATCGGACGGGCCGCAGGTTTCATCCAGCGACACCCCCAGACGCTCGTCATCCACCACGCGCAGGTTGATGTGTCTGGCGTGTGCCTTGGCATGCAGGGCCGTTGTTCTGGAGCCGGTGTGCAGGGTCAGGGTGTCGAAAAACTCGATCTGCTCGACGTTGAGTCCCAGTGCAGTCAGGCCCTTGGCCAGAATGGCCGTGAGCTGATGAACGCGCCGGGCGATTTGAGTCAGGCCCTGAGGGCCATGGTAGACGGCGTACATGCTGGCCATGTTGGCCAGCAACACTTGTGCCGTGCAGATATTGCTCGTGGCCTTCTCGCGGCGGATGTGTTGCTCGCGGGTTTGCATGGCCAGACGCAGCGCAGGTTTGCCGTGACGATCCACCGACACACCCACCAGGCGCCCCGGCATGTCGCGTTTGAACGCATCACGGGTGGCGAAATACGCCGCGTGCGGGCCGCCGAAGCCCAAGGGCACGCCAAAACGCTGGGCGCTCCCGATGGCCACATCGGCGCCGAATTCCCCCGGAGGGGTCAGCAGGGTCAGGGCCAGCAAGTCAGCGGCCACGGCCACCAGTGCGTGGGTGGCGTGAAAACGCTCGACCAGCTCGCGGTAGTCGAACACATCGCCGTTGCTCGCCGGGTATTGCAGCAGCGCGCCGAAGAACGGAGACAGGTCGCTCAGACCGCGCTCGTCGCCCACCACCACTTCGATGCCCAGCGGTTCGGCACGGGTGCGCAGCACGTCGAGGGTTTGCGGGTGGCAATGGCGCGAAGCAAAGAATGCGCGGCCGGATTTGTTTTTGCTCAGGCGTTTACAGAAGGTCATGGCCTCGGCCGCCGCAGTGGCTTCGTCGAGCAACGACGCGTTGGCAATCGGCAGGCCGCTGAGGTCGCTGATCAGGGTCTGGAAATTGAGCAGTGCTTCCAGGCGGCCTTGGGAAATTTCTGGTTGATAGGGGGTGTAGGCCGTGTACCACGCCGGGTTTTCCAGCAGGTTGCGCAAGATCGGCGCGGGCGTGTGGCAGTTGTAATAGCCCTGGCCGATGTAGGTCTTGCACAGCTGGTTTTTGCCGGCGATGGCTTTGATCGAGGCCAGTGCATCGGCTTCGCTTTGCCCGGCGGGCAGGTTCAGAACGCTGGTGCCCTTGATGCTTTCGGGGATCACGCTGGCGCTCAGGGCCTCTAGCGAGTCAAAACCCAGCGAGGCGAGCATGGCGTGCTCGTCGGCCTGATCCGGGCCGATGTGGCGCGCGATGAATTCGTTGGCGGTGCTCAGGTTAATGGTCATGGCGCTGTCCTCAGGCTTGGGCATTGGCTTTGATCAGGCGGTCATAGGCGTCCTGATCCAGCAACTGGCTGACGGCGTTGGCGTGCGCCGGCTTGAACCGGAAGAACCAGCCTTCGCCCAACGGATCTTCGTTGACCACTTCGGGGCTGCTGTCGAGCGCCGGGTTAACCTCCAGCACCTCACCGTCCAGCGGCATGTACACGCCGCTTGCGGCTTTGACCGACTCAACGGTGGCCGCTTCTGCGCCTTTTTCGTAAAACTGCAACTCGGGCAGTTGCACAAACACCACATCACCCAGAGCGTTTTGCGCAAACGCGGTAATGCCCACGGTCACGCTGCCATCGGCTTCGGCGCGCAGCCATTCGTGGTCTTCAGTAAAACGCAATTCGCTCATGGAAACTCCTCAAGGCCAGACTCGTCTGGTGGTCGCAGTTAAATGCTCGTGCAAGATCGAGCGCATTGAGGAGTGCTCTGCAAGATGGCTGCCACAATCAATAAACGTTTATTTATCAAGTGGTTATGGGTTTCAGGATGGAATGTGATGGATGAGTGTGTAGCGAAATCGCTACACGGCGACCGGGTTTAAAAAAACGAAGGGGATCAAAGCCTTGCAGCACTGCGTCGGGCTTTGGCTGTAGCGAATTCGCTACACTGGAACGAAATCAATACGGCCGGGCGGTGGGCATCGACGCCACCTACATCATGTCGACGTCGAGTAGAACGCGGGTTGTATGAAGGGGCGGGCAACCTTCAGGTCTTGTCGGGGATCCCGTATTTTCGCAGGCGGTGGGCGATGGCGGTGTGGCTGGTTTGCAGGCGGCTGGCCAGTTGGCGGGTCGAGGGGTAGCTGACGTAGAGCTTTTCCAGCAGGGCTTTTTCGAAGCCTTCAACGGCGTGCTCCAGGGTTTCGACGTCTGCGTCGCTTTGGCGTGCGACGGAGGTTCCGGCAATGTCGAGGTCGCCAATGTCGACCACGCTGCTTTCGCAGATGGCCGCGGCGCGGAAGATCACGTTTTGTAATTGGCGAACGTTCCCCGGCCAGCGGTTACCCAGCAAGGCCGGGTACGTACCGGGCGCCAGGCGACACACCGGACGCTGTATTTGAGTGCAGGCCTGCTGCATAAACGTGCGCGCCAGCAGCAGGATGTCCTGGCCCCGCTCACGCAAAGGAGGCACTTCGATGTTGAGCACGTTCAGCCGATAGAACAGGTCTTCGCGAAACGTGCCTTCGTTGACCATTTTTTCGAGGTTGCGATGAGTAGCGCTGAGGATGCGGACATTGACCTTTACTTCGCGCTCGCCGCCCACACGGCGGAAACTGCCGTCATTCAAAAACCGCAGCAATTTGGCTTGCAGGTAGGGCGACATCTCAGCGATTTCATCCAGAAACACCGTACCGTTGTTGGCCAATTCCATCAGCCCCGGCTTGCCGCCCCGTTGTGCGCCGGTAAAGGCGCCGGGGGCGTAGCCGAACAGCTCGCTTTCGGCCAGGTTTTCCGGCAATGCCGCGCAGTTGAGGGCCAAAAACGGTGCGCCGACGCGATCGCTGATGGCATGACACGCGCGGGCGACCAGTTCTTTGCCGGTGCCGGTTTCGCCCTGAATCAATAACGGCGCATCCAGAGCGGCGACGCGTTGGGCTCGTGCCTTCAGGGTACGTATTGCCGGTGACTCACCCAGCAAGGCGTCAAACCCCTCGGCGTGGTCGTGATGCAGCGCGGCCAGACGTTCACCGATGCGGCTGGGCTGATACAGGGTCAACAAAGCCCCCGCGTCGGTAATCGGCGTGGCATCGAGCATCAGCGGGTGGCCGTTGAGCGTGACTTCACGCAGGGGCAAGCGAAAGCCGTTTTCCAGCAAGGCGCTCAGCAAGTCGGGATCGGTGAACAACTCGCCAATGCTTTCGCCGGCAGGTTCGCGGCCATACAGCGAGACCAGCGCCGGATTGGCCAGCAGCACATGGCCTTCACTGTCCAGGGCCAGCACCGGATCGGTCATGGCGGCCAGCAGGGCATCGAGTTGCAGGTGCCGACGCTGCCCCGGGAGGATGTCCACCACCATCACCGACTGCACGCCCTGAACCCGGAACAGCGCTTCACGCAACTCATCGAGTACGTGCGGGCTCAAGGTCGGGGCATCGATATACACGTTGGGGGGGATCATCTCCACGGCGTCGAGATTGAGATGGCGTGCCCCCAGCAGTGCCAGCACTTCCTGGGTAATACCGACGCGGTCAATAAAGCTGACATGGATACGCATGAGAACGGGGAACACTGTAGGCCGTGAGACGGCCAGTATGCCTTGGGCGAGGCTACAGGACAAAGAGACGCGTCCTGTAGCGGCTGGCGCAGCCTGCGGCAGCGGCTACAGGCAGGATCAGTCCAGATGATCGAGGTTAATCGGGTCACCGGGTTTGTGGTTAAGCTGGGCCATCACATCCGAAAACATCTTGTCGTAGTGACCGTGCATCGAACGGATGTCAGCGGTCTTGGGAATGCCATGTTTGACAGCAATCTGAAAGGCATCGTGGGCAAAATTGAAGGCCACGTCTTTAGGCAGCGTGAATGAATCCTTGAAATCCTTTCCGTTGATCTGACCGTGCATGTCGAACTGCATGGACTTGCCTTCCTTGGGATCCTGAACGACCTGGTAATCAATCTTGATGTCATACCCGAAATCGCCCGGTTGCAGCGGTTCGCGGTGGATATGCAGGTGACCGGGTTCGAACGAGGCCATAGGGTGACTCCTTGGGCAGGGGGTAAAAGGGCAGGCCCGAAAGCCCGCCCCGTGGTTCAGAAGTAGGTAATACCAGATTTTTCAGTGCTGACGCGAGTACCGGCTTTGCCCTGAACGATGGCCTCGATATCGGCCAGGGCGCCAATGACGGCGGTTTTGCCTGTTTTACGGGCAAACTCACAGGCCGCTTCCACTTTTGGCCCCATGGAGCCGGAGGCGAAGCCGAGTTTTTCCAGCTCGTCAGGGTGCGCCTGGGAAATGCCCTTCTGGGTTGGCTTGCCCCAGTCAATAAAGGCGGCATTGACGTCAGTGGCAATGACCAGCAAGTCGCTGTCCAGTTGCTGCGCCAGCAGGGAAGAGGCCAGATCCTTGTCGATCACCGCCTCAATGCCTTGCAGCTTGCCGTCTTCGCCATACATGGTCGGAATGCCGCCACCGCCCGCGCAGATCACGATGGTGCCTTTTTCCAGCAGCCATTTGATCGGACGGATTTCAAAGATGCGTTTTGGTTTAGGGCTGGGCACCACGCGGCGGAACTTGTCGCCATCGGGGGCAATGTTCCAGCCTTTTTCAGCGGCCAGGCTTTTGGCTTCGGCTTCGCTGTACACCGGGCCGATCGGCTTGGTCGGGTTCTGGAAGGCCGGGTCTTTGGGGTCCACTTCCACCTGGGTCAACAACGTGGCGAAGGGCGCGTCCTGCGGCAACAGATTGCCCAGCTCTTGCTCGATCATGTAGCCGATCATGCCTTCAGTTTCAGCACCCAGCACATCCAGCGGGTAAGGGCTGACGGCGGTGTAGGCGGCAGCTTGAAGGGACAGCAGACCCACTTGCGGGCCGTTGCCGTGGGCGACGACCAGTTCATTGCCAGTGGCGATGCGGGCGATTTGGGCAGTGGCGGTGCGGATGTTTTCGCGTTGATTCTCGGCAGTCATGGGTTGACCGCGACGCAGGAGGGCGTTACCGCCCAGTGCAACGACGATACGCATAGGTATTTCCTTAATAGAAGGGAAGTTCACAACAGCCGGGTTGTGCCGGAGCAGGCGAGCCCGCTCCGGCAGCCATGCACGTCCTTAGATATCAGCCAGGGCTGCAACCAGGATTGCCTTGATGGTGTGCATGCGGTTTTCGGCTTGTTCAAAGGCAATGTTGAAGGGGGATTCAAACACTTCCTCGGTCACTTCAATGCCGTCTTTGAGGTTTGGATGGTGCTCAGCCACATCTTTACCGACCTTGGTTTCACAGTTATGGAACGCTGGCAGGCAGTGCATGAACTTCACACGGATATTTTCGGCGGCTTTGATCAGGTCCATGTTGACCTGGTAAGGCAGCAGCAGTTTGATGCGTTCGTTCCAGGCTTCAACCGGCTCGCCCATCGACACCCAGACGTCGGTGTGGATGAAGTCCACGCCTTTGACGGCTACTTTAGGGTCTTCGGTCAGGGTGATTTTGGCACCGCTTTCCTTGGCGAATTCCTGGCATTGCTTAACGAACGACTCTTCTGGCCACAGGGCTTTAGGGGCGGCGATGCGCACGTCCATGCCCAGTTTGGCGCCGATCAGCAGCAGCGAGTTACCCATGTTGTTGCGGGCGTCGCCCAGGTAGGCGTAGCTGATGTCGTGCAGAGGCTTGTCGCTGTGTTCGCGCATGGTCAGCACGTCAGCGATCATTTGCGTCGGGTGGAATTCAGCGGTAAGGCCGTTGAACACCGGTACGCCAGCGTACTTGGCCAGTTCTTCAACGATTTCCTGCGCAAAGCCACGGTATTCGATGGCATCAAACATGCGGCCCAGAACGCGGGCGGTGTCTTTCATGCTTTCTTTGTGGCCGATCTGCGAAGAAACCGGGTCGATGTAGGTGACGTGGGCGCCTTGGTCGTGAGCGGCCACTTCGAACGCGCAACGGGTACGGGTCGACGTTTTTTCAAAGATCAGCGCAATGTTTTTGCCTTTGAGGTGCGGCTCTTCAGTACCGGTGTACTTGGCGCGCTTGAGATCACGAGACAGGTCCAGCAGGTAGTGCAGTTCGCGTTGGGTGTGGTGCACCAAGCTGAGCAGGCTGCGGTTTTTCATGTTAAACGCCATGGGAATCTCCTGGGTTTCTGGTAACCGGCTTGCGCCGCCCGGTTCGGGGCTGGCGCAAGCATTCAAAGGGATGAATTAATAGTCAATCGGGTCGCGGATGATTGGGCAGGTCATGCAGTGACCGCCGCCACGGCCGCGTCCCAGCTCAGAGGCGCTGATGGTGATGACTTCCACACCGGCCTTGCGCAGCAGGGTGTTGGTGTAGGTGTTGCGGTCGTAACCGATCACCACGCCAGGCTCCAGTGCCACAACGTTGTTGCCGTCGTCCCACTGCTCGCGTTCTGCCGCGAAGGAGTTGCCGCCGGTCTCAACCACACGCAGGGCTTTAACGCCCAGCGCTTTGGCGACCACATCCAGGAAGCTGCTTTCTTCACGTCGAACGTCAATGCCGCCCTGTTTGCTCTCGTCCGGGTACAGCGAGAAGGCAACAATTTGGTTCACGACTTCAGGGAAGATGGTGACCAGATCGCGGTCGCAGAAGCTGAACACGGTGTCCAGGTGCATCGCGGCGCGGGATTTAGGCATACCGGCAACGATCACGCGTTCCACGGCTTTGTTCTTGAACAGGTTCTGCGCCAGTTGGCCAATGGCCTGACGCGATGTACGTTCGCCCATACCGATCAGTACCACGCCTTTGCCGATTGGCATCACGTCGCCACCTTCAAGGCTGGCGTTGCCGTGGTCCAGAGTCGGGTCGCCGTACCAGATCTGGAAGTCGGCGTTGGTGAACTCAGGGTGGAATTTGTAGATGGCGGTGGTCAGCAGGGTTTCCTGACGACGCGCTGGCCAGTACATCGGATTCAGTGTCACGCCACCGTAGATCCAGCAGGTGGTGTCACGGGTGAACTGGGTGTTGGGCAGCGGTGGCAGGATAAAGCTGGTGTGACCGAGGAAGTCACGGAACATCTCGATGGTTTTGCCACCGAAGCTGTCTGGCAGGTCGTCGGCCGACACACCACCGATCAGGTACTCAGCCGCTTTGCGTGGCTCAAGGCTTTTGATCCAGGCTTTGACTTCGTGCACCAGACCCACACCCACCTGATTGGGGGTCACTTTGTGGTCAAGAATCCAGTCCAGTGCTTCAGGCATCGCCACGATGTCGGTCAGCAGGTTGTGCATTTCCAGTACATCGATACCGCGCTCGCGCATCTTGGTCACGAAATCGAAGTGGTCGCGCTTGGCCTGGTTGACCCACAACACGTCATCAAACAGCAGCTCGTCGCAGTTGTTTGGCGTCAGGCGCTGGTGAGCCAGGCCAGGGGAGCAAACCATCACTTTGCGCAGTTTGCCGGCTTCGGAATGTACGCCGTATTTCACTTTTTCCGTGGTCATTACAGTCAACCTCCAAAGTACATAAACAGGGACTTACAGGGTCAGGAAGCCGTCGTACAGTCCATAGGCCGCCACCAGGGCGCCGATGATGACGGCAGCAAAAATCACTTTTTCAATGCTGGTAAACACTTGCTGGCCTGTCTCGCGTTTAGCCTTGGCGAAGAAGATCGCGCCAGGTGCGTACAGCAGGGCTGATAGCAGCAGGTATTTCAGGCCGCCGGCATACAACAGCCACACGGCGTAGATCAGGGCGATGCCGCCGATGATCAGGTCTTTCTTGCGTTCTGCCAGTGCGTTCTCGTAGGTCTCGCCGCGCACCGCCAGCAGCAGGCCGTAAGCCGCCGACCAGAGGTAAGGCACGAGGATCATCGAGGTCGCCAGGTAGATCAGCGACAGGTAAGTGCTGGCCGAGAACAGGGTGATAACCAGGAACACCTGCACCATGGCGTTGGTCAGCCACAGGGCATTGACCGGTACATGGTTGGCGTTTTCCTTTTTCAGGAAGGCCGGCATGGTGTGGTCTTTGGCGGCCGAGAACATGATTTCGGCGCACAGCAGGACCCACGACAGCAGGGCACCCAGCAGCGAGATGATCAAACCGACGCTGATCAGCACCGCGCCCCAGTGACCGACCACATGCTCAAGCACGGCCGCCATCGAAGGGTTTTGCAGTTTGGCCAGTTCGGGCTGAGTCATGATGCCCAGCGACAGCACGTTCACCAGTACCAGCAACAGCAGCACGGTGATGAAGCCGATCACAGTGGCTTTACCCACGTCCGAACGTTTCTCGGCACGGGAAGAGAAGATGCTCGCGCCTTCGATACCGATGAACACCCAGACGGTGACCAGCATCATGTTGCGCACTTGGTCCATCACGCTGCCCAGATCAGGGTTTTTCAGTCCCCAGATGTCACTGGTGAAGATGTCCAGTTTGAAAGCGAAGACCGCGATCAGAATGAACAGGATCAGCGGCACGACCTTGGCCACCGTGGTCACCAGGTTGATGAACGCTGCTTCCTTGATGCCGCGCAGAACGAGGAAGTGAACGGCCCACAGCAGGACCGACGCGCCGATGATCGCGGCGGGGGTGTTGCCTTCACCAAAGATCGGGAAGAAATACCCCAGAGTACTGAACAGCAACACAAAGTAGCCGACGTTGCCCAACCAGGCACTGATCCAGTAACCCCAGGCGGATGAGAAACCCATGTAATCGCCAAAACCGGCCTTGGCATAGGCGTAGACGCCGCCGTCGAGGTCGGGTTTGCGGTTAGCGAGGGTCTGGAAGACAAAAGCGAGGGTTAGCATACCGACTGCGGTGATTGCCCAACCAATAAGTACGGCTCCAACATCGGCACTTGCTGCCATGTTTTGAGGTAGCGAAAAAATACCGCCACCAATCATTGAGCCGACTACCAGAGCAACCAACGCACCCAATCGTAGTTTTCCGGGAGTATCAGACATTTGTGTTAACTCCAATCCAGGAGAAGTGAGGCCTTAAGATAATTCCGTTGATATTTCAGCCGTTTGACTTAGATCAGGGCATTACTACATTCCATTGTGTGGCGCGTGGGAAGGTCGCAATCACGTATTATTTTGACGCTTCCTGAAAGGCCCGCTCCAGAGGACTTACAGGTTCTTAATACGCATGTGGCAACGAGGTCGTGGGGATTGAAGCTAGTCACTATTTTCAGTTTTGCAAATGTAGCTTTCATATTTCATGAACCGCGCCATGAAATAAAAACGTCATGTACACAGGGTTGTTTTTTCAGGCTTCAATAGAAAATCTTGCGATTAAAAAGAAGGGGCTTATTGCGGGGTGCTTATAGACGTTTAACCGGCTCATATATTTAGTCAGTGAACATCTGTAGCCTATTAAGCGTGTATCGAAAACAGTTCCAGACCCAATAACGAGGTGGCGATGTCGCAACAAACCCAGAAGCTTCGGCTTAATGCTTTGATCGCCCTGGTGGTCGGTTCCATGATTGGCGGCGGGATTTTTTCGCTGCCGCAAAATATTGCGGAACACGCCGCTGGCGGGGCAGTCCTGATTGGTTGGGGCATTACCGCGGTGGGGATGCTGGCGCTGGCGTTTGTGTTCCAGACCCTCGCTAACCGCAAACCGGAACTCGATTCCGGGGTCTACGCCTACGCCAAGGCCGGTTTTGGCGATTACATGGGCTTCTCCTCGGCCTGGGGCTATTGGATCAGCGCGTGGATGGGCAACGTCGGCTACTTCGTGTTGCTGTTCAGTACGCTGGGGTATTTCGTACCGGTCTTCGGTCAGGGCAACACGCCCATCGCCATTGGCTGCGCCTCGCTGTTGCTGTGGGGTGTGCACTTTCTGGTGCTGCGCGGCATCAAGGAAGCGGCGTTTATCAACCAGATCACCACCGTGGCGAAAATCGTCCCGATCGTGATGTTTATCGTGTTGACCGGCGTCGCGTTTAAAGCCGACATCTTCACCCTGGACTTCTGGGGCACCGAAACCCCCAGCCTGGGCAGCGTGATGGACCAGGTGCGCAACATGATGCTGGTGACAGTATTCGTGTTTATCGGCATTGAAGGCGCCAGTGTTTATTCGGGGCGCGCCGAAAAACGCTCGGACGTGGGCAAAGCCACGGTCATCGGCTTTTTGGGGGTGCTGGCATTGTTGGTGCTGGTGAACGTGCTGTCGCTGGGCATCATGACTCAGCCGGAATTGACCAAACTGCAAAACCCGTCCATGGCCGGCGTGCTCAAGCATGTGGTGGGGGAGTGGGGCGCCATTTTGATCAGCATCGGGTTAGCCATCTCGTTGCTGGGGGCGCTGCTCTCGTGGGCGCTGTTATGCGCTGAGATTCTGTTTGCCACGGCCAAAGACAACACCATGCCGGCGTTCCTGAAAAAGGAAAACGCCAACCATGTCCCGGTCAATGCCCTGTGGCTGACCAACAGCATGATCCAGATATTCCTGCTGATCACCCTGGTGTCGGCGGGCACGTACACCAGCCTGATCTACCTGGCGTCGTCGATGATCCTCGTGCCTTACCTGTGGTCGGCGGCTTATGCGGTGTTGTTGTGCATCAAGGGCGAGACCTACTCGCAGGCCAGCCGCTCGCGTTTCAAAGACCTGTTGGTGGGGCTGATCGCCCTGATCTATGCCATGTGGTTGCTGTATGCGGCGGGGCCCAAGTACTTGCTGCTCTCGGCGTTGCTGTATGCGCCGGGAGTGTTCTTCTTTGCCCAGGCCAAACGTGAACAGCGCGAGCCGCTGTTTGTCGCCGCGGAACGGGCGATCTTCGGAGCGGTGGTGGTGGCGGCCCTGGCGGCGGCTTATGGGCTGTATGCGGGTGAATTGACGTTATAAGCGCGCCGGATTGAATCGATGGTGCCGCCTGCTACAGCGCTGGCGGTAACCGTTCCGGCCGGGACCAGATCCACAGATTGCCCAGGCTCATGCCCGCAATGGCCAGAAACACCGGCCATTGATGCTCAAGCACATACAACATCAACCCCGCGCAGATCAGCATGCTGATGGTGGCGCTGACTTTGGCTTTGCGTTGAATGATTTTGCCGTTGCGCCAATTGCTCAGGATCGGGCCGAACAGGCGGTGGTTTTCCAGCCAGGCGCTCAGTCGCGGCGAGCTTTTGGTCGCGGCCCAGGCCGCCAGCAAAATGAACTCGGTGGTCGGCAGCCCCGGCACCACGATGGCGATCAGGCCGATGCCCAGGCTGACGTAGGCCAGCAGGCCGAAGAGGATTTGGGCTATTTTCGACGGGGATTGGGTTTGGCGGGTCATAAGCTCAAGACGCAAAAAAGAGTGCTCGGCCAGCGCGCGCCGACCGAGCAGGTCTAGCTTAAGCCAGTTCTGGCTGAGCAGCGTAGGCGTGTTCCAGTAATACGGTGAAACGCTCGAAGGCCGCTACTGCACCTTTGTCTAGATCGGCCTCTTCTTCAGCACTCAGCTCCAGGCCATCAAGGGTTTTGACGAAGCGTTTCCAGCCTTCAGCGCGGCCGCCGGCTGGCTCGCCCAAGTGACGGGCGCCAAAGGTGTCGCTCAGCTCCAGTGCCACGGCCCGTTTGATCAGGAAGGCGGCGCCCAGCTTGGAACCTTCCGACACAAAGATCCAGCCCAGCGCGTGAGCCTTGCTTGGCGCGTTTACCGCGCCTGCGACAGGAGCCGGGACTTCCGTGTCGAGGTCTGCGAGGTCAGCTTTGGCTTGCTCTGCGCGGCAACGCTCTGGCAAGTCCGGGACGATTTCTTTCAACGAAGGGTCGGTGTACAGCGCTTGCAGTTCCGATTGAAAGAGGTATTGAGCCACCACAAAGCGGGCAAAGTTTTCCCGGGTCTCAAAGGGTTTGTGGGCCTTGACCAGCGCGTCGAGTTTTTGATGAGGCTCGTGGGTGATCTGGTTCAGGCGTTGGGAACGCAGGGCAGGACGCTGTGCAGTGTCTTGAGAGGTCATGAAGATGTCCTTGAGAATGAGATGCGCTTGGTAACTAGACGTACAAGAAGACGCGTGACAGTAAAAAATCCTCACTGCGCAGCGAAAACACCGCGCAGTGAGAACGCCGGCTAGATGTCCCAGACCAGGTTGATCGCGAAGTTGCGGCCCGGCTGGGTCAGGCGGTCGAGGTTGGCCGGGTTTACGGCCGATGCTTCACCCACGCCGTCGTAGCTGCGCACGTCATCCCACAGCCAATATTTTTTGTCGGTCAGGTTGTACACGCCTGCGCTGACGGTCACGTCTTGGGTCACTTTGTAATAGGCGCTCACGTCCACAATGCCGAACCCCGGGGTTTCGAATCGTTTGCCCTGAATGTCTGGCGCTTTGAAGGCCGTGTCGTCGATGCGGTCTTTTTTCTTGACCAAGGTCCAGCTCACCAGAGCGCCATAGTTGTCCTGGTCATAACCGAGGCCAAACACTCCCGTCAGCGGGTTCACGCTGTTGAGTGGCTGGCCGGTGTCATCGTTGCGGCCATAGGCGTAAGCAATCGACCCTTTGGTGTACAGGCCACGCGGAGCCCCGAAGGCGTCCAGTTGCAGTTGGCCTTTAAGCTCGACCCCCTTGATGGTGGCGTGCTTGATGTTGCGGCTCTGGAAGCTGTCCATGTCATAGCCGGGCGTGACGTTATCTTCATCGATAAAGTCGCGGTATTTGTTGTAGAACACCGCCACGTCAAACGAGCCTTCGTCGAAGTGGCCGCGCAGGCCGGTTTCGTAGCTTTTGCTCTTTTCCGGCTCAAGGTTGGGGTTGGGTTCGACGACGTAACCTTCCTGCAGGTTTTCGAAGCGGCCGTACAGCGCCTTGGCGGTCGGGGTGCGGAAACCTTCGGAGTACTGGCCGAACCAGGTGTAGTTATCGTTGAACGCGTAGGTCACGCCCAGTTTTGGCGAAAGGCGGTGCCAGGTTTTTTCATCGTCGCTGACGGGGTATTTACCGTCGGGGTTGACCGCGTTCTGGAACTCCTGGGTGATCTTGGGCTTGAGGCGCGTGTAGTCGTAGCGCACGCCGGGCATGAAGGTCCATTGATTCCAGCTGATTTCGTCTTGCGCAAACAGGCTGTAGGTGTCGATGGTCGGGTCCGGGAAGTCGCTGACTTTGGCGAACACGTCGCCTTTGGCCGTGCTCAGGGCGCCGACTGCTTTACAGCCAGCACCTACCGCAAGGCACACCGCGCTGCCGGAACGCGAGCCGGTGACTTTGTCGTGTTTCAAAGTGGTGCCATAGGTCAGCAAATGGTCGGTGGGGCCGACTGCGAAGGCTTTGTCGAACTGGGCATCGAACACCCATTGCTGCTCTTTATAGCGGGTGTCGCGGGTGCGATACACATCACGGCTGAACGGGAAGTAGCGTTCTTCGGTGCTTTGGTCGGTCTTGGCCACCTGATAGTTGAGGCTCAGTTTGCCGTGGTCGGCCAGCAGGCTGTCGAGCGCGAAGGTGTTTTCAATGCCGAAACGCTCGCGGGTCACGGTGTCATTGCCGTTGCGTGACTTGTACATGCCCAGCGGTTGGCCCAGGTTGAACGGGCCGCCTACCACGCTTTTCTGGTTGATGTCGCGCTCGTCCCGGTAGTTCTCGTAGGTGAACGCCAGTCGGTCGTCATCGTTGTAGTTCCAGCCCGCCTTGGCCAATACGTTGGTGGTGTTCACGTCTTCCGGGTTGGCCGCAGTGCGCGTCAGGCCGGTGCCGCCGTGGTTGCCATAGGATTCGGTTTCGTGGCCGTCCCGGCGGCTTACATGCAGCAAGCCGTCGAACTGGTCGGCGCGGCCTGCCACGGTGGCGGACTTGAGCCAGCTGCGGTCGGCCGAGCTGTAACCGGTCTTCAGACGCGCGCCTGCCTCCTGGCCCGGTTTGATGATGTCGTCCGGGTTGAGGGTGAAGTAGCTCACCGCGCCGCCGATGGCGTTGCTGCCATACAGCACCGAGGCCGGGCCGCGCAGGATTTCTACGCGCTTGACGATTTCCGGGTCGACGTAGTTGCGCTGGGTTTTGGCGAACGGACCGTTGAAGAACGAGTTGGGGATTTCAACGCCATCGACTTGAGTCAGGATCCGGTCACCGTCGATGCCGCGAATGTTGTAACCGCTGATGCCGCCGCGCAGACCGCCGCCGCCCACGGACACGCCCGGTTCATAGCGCACCAGTTCTTTGATGGTGTTGACGTTTTGACGGTCGAGTTGTTCACGGTCGTGCACGGTCACGGTGCTGGGCACGCTGATGACGTCTTGCTCCTGACGCGTGGCGCTGATGGTCACTTGCTGCAGAGCGAGGGTGCCGCTGCCGGCGGAACGTTTTTCGAGGACGATGTTATTGCTGCCCAGTTTGCGGTAGCCCAGGTTGGTGCCGATCAACAGGCGGTCGAGTGCCTTTTCTGGCGACAGAGACCCGCGCACACCCGGTGAAGACACGTTCTGCCCCAGTTCGGCGGGTAAACCGACTTGCCAGCCGGTGACGGCCGTGAAGTCGTTGAGTGCCGACACCAGCGGCTGCTGTGATATCGCGAATTTGTAATTGCCCACAGCGCGGCGTTCAGGTGGCGCATCGGTTGCGGCCATGGCCGGAACGACGTGCGCGCCGGCCATCAGCACGGCGACGGTCAACAACGACAAGGTGCACGGGTGTTTTGGGCGGGTGCGACCGTTGGAAGAGGACCGGCTGTTGAAACGTGTGGGCATTGATAGCGCTCCGTGGTGAACGAATCTTATAGTTGCGAAGCTGACTCAAAATGCGAATCAGTTGCATTGACTACAACGAGACGTATGACCTCGTGCTATCGCGTAAAAAAAACCGGATTTAGTTGAGAATGACCAGCGCCGGGAATTCCGAGAGGCTGGACGAGGTGATGTGGGCGAGGGAACGAACGATGTCCAGAGGCTGGTCCAGACGGTAATTGCCGGTCACTGCGACGCTGGCCAGTTGCTCGTTATTATTGACGATCCAGCCGGGGTAATAGCGCCGCACTTCCTCCAGCACTTGGCTCATGGGGCAGTTTTCGAACACCAGTCGCCCCTGAACCCAGGCCAGATCGGTTTGCGGGTTGAGCTTGACCGGTTGGCCAAAACCATTGGGGCCGATATTCACACTGTTCCCGGCAGACAACCGCATCTGCGTGCCCACGCTGTTCATGCGTAAATCGACATCGCCGCGCTGCACGCGCACTTGAGCCTGCCCGTTGAGGTAGCTGACGGCGAAAGCGGTGTCGCGCACGCTGACGCGAACCGGGCCGGCATCGAGCACCAGCGGGAATTCAAGATTGGCCGGAACCTCGAAAAACGCTTCACCCTGATACAACCGCGCATTGCTTTGCGCATTGACCCGGTGGCTGGAGAACGCCGAATTGGTGTTGAGCAACACTTTCGAGCCGTCTTCCAGCTCCAGGCGCTGACGCTCGCCCACCACGGTCAAATGATCGGCCTGCAAGCGCAATGGCACATTGCTGTAACTGCCCACGCTAATCACCAGCACCGCCGCAGTGGCCACGTGTTTCCAGTGACGGCCAATGCGTTGCAACACGGTGGGCGCACGGCGTGTGTTCAGGGTGTGTGCCGCGTCAATCAGCGGCTGGCCATTCCAGACGGCATGGGCTTTGGCAAACGCTTGGGCATGGGCCGGGTCTGCCTTGAGCCAGGCCTGGAACGCTGTTTTTTCGCAGGCGTCGGCACACTCCAGGGTGATCAGCCAGTCCAGCGCCTGATCCATGGCACTGTCTTGCAGAGCATCCTGCGCCAGTTCCGGCACGGCGGGGGGTGGAGTGTCCTTCACGGGTGATCCTTGGCAGTCTCAGGCACAGTGGTGTTCAACGTCTTGGAATCCTTGGCGTGAAAGCGGCCAAGTCGGATTTTTCTTACGGGGTTGTCCCGGCAAGATTACGGCCGATTGATTCGATCGGCTACCCCGACACAGATTGCCATGATTAATTTGAGTTCCTTTTGAACGGTGCTCAGGGACACGTCAAGCTCCCGTGCGATCTCCTGATAGCTGCAACCATGCAGGCGACTGAGAATGAAAATGCGCTGCTGACGTGCGCTTAGCTGGCTCAGGCTCACACTCAAACGCTCCAGTAGTTGCGCGGCTTGATGGGCTTCTTCGGGTGTGCTGAGTGAGGAGGGGACGCTTTCGATGACCTCGGTAGGCACATCTTCGAGCACCGTGCGCGACTGAATACGCCGTGAGCGCAGGTGGTCCAGCGCCAGATTACGCGCAGTCTGGAACACAAACGGCTCCAGATGCTCGACCGTGCGTTCGCTCAGCGCGCGGGTGACGCGCAGGTAAGTCTCCTGCAACAGGTCCTCGGCGGTACTGGGGTTATTGACCATCCGCTGTAACGTGCGCAACAGGATCACCCGTTGCGTCAGGAAGACTTGATTGAAGTGGGACTGACTCACAGTGCTACCAGACCGAATTTGAGCGAATGATAATGCTTATCATCTGTGCGTTTGGTCAAGCGCTGTTTTTGTCTCCCGCCTTTTATGCGCGGTTTACGGCGATGTGCCTGCGGGTTTACACGCGTCCTTTCAAATACGCGGCGTAATCCGGCACCCGGTGATCGTGGGGCTGGCTCATGAGCGGGCTGCTGAGCAGGTAATCCGCGCTGCATTCATTGCACGCCACAGGGATGTTCCACACCGCCGCAACCCGCAGCAGGGCCTTGATGTCCGGGTCATGGGGTTGCGGCTCGAACGGGTCCCAGAAGAACACCAGCATGTCGACCTGTTGCTCGGCGATGCGTGCCCCCACTTGTTGGTCCCCGCCCAGCGGGCCGCTGATCATGCTTTCGATCGGCAGCCCCAAGCGCTGGCTCAGCAACAGGCCGGTGGTGCCGGTGGCGCACAACTGATGCTGGCTGAGGGTGGCCTTGTGACGCTCGGCCCAGTCCAGCAAGAACCCTTTGCAGTGATCGTGCGCCACCAGGGCGAGACGCTTGCGCGCCGCCAGGGTGGCCGTGGTGAAGCTGATACCGATCATCGCGTCACTCCGCGTTGCACAGCGCCAGGCAGTTATCGAGCATGCGGTTGGAGAAGCCCCACTCGTTGTCGTACCACGCCAGGACTTTGAGCATCTTGCCGCTGACTTTGGTGTGGTTGGCATCGAAAATCGACGACAGCGGGTTGTGGTTAAAATCGCTCGATACCAGCGGCAGGCTGTTATAGCCCAGCACTTTGGAATGCTGGCTGGCTTCTTTGAACAGCGCGTTGACTTCAGCCGCCGTGGTTTCGCGCTTGAGCTCGACGGTCAGGTCAACCAGCGACACGTTGATCACCGGGACGCGCACCGCCATGCCGGTCAATTTGCCCGCCAGTTCGGGCAATACCAGGCCCACGGCTTCGGCGGCGCCGGTTTTGCTCGGGATCATGTTCTGCGTGGCCGAGCGCGCGCGGTACGGGTCGCTGTGGTAAACGTCGGTCAGGTTCTGGTCATTGGTGTAGGCATGAATGGTGGTCATCAAACCGTTGGCAATGCCCAGTTCGCGGTGCAGGATTTGGGCAACCGGCGCCAGGCAGTTGGTGGTGCAGGAGGCGCTGGAAATAATTTGATGCGATTGGCGCAGGATGTCGTGGTTCACACCGTACACCACCGTGGCGTCGGCATTTTTGCCCGGCGCGGAGATAATCACCTTGCGCGCGCCAGCGCTAATATGCGCCTCGGCCTTGCTGCGCTCGGTGAAGAAACCGGTACATTCGAACACCACGTCGATCTTCAATGCAGCCCACGGCAGTTCAGCCGGGTTACGAATAGCCGTGACGGCAATGCGGTCGCCATTGACGGTCAGGCTTTCCTGATCGTGCTCAACGGTTGCATCGAAAGTGCCGTGAACGGTGTCGTACTTGAGCAGGTGTGCATTGATTGCGCTGTCACCCAGATCGTTGATTGCGACGATCTGCAGGTCCTGACGGTAGCCTTGGGTATACAGTGCGCGCAGGACGTTGCGGCCGATTCGGCCAAAACCATTGATTGCGATTCGTAGAGTCATGGAAAGCGCCTGCCATCGATTTGTTGTTGGAATTACAAGATTATTCGCATAGAAATAGAAAACAAGCCATTTTGGTGGCAATATTTTGTTTTATCTACAACGAGTGACCTGAATCAACGGGTCCAAATGATCGAAGTGCGTGTCTGGCCCCTCGATCAGCATAGGACACGCACAGGTCGCCACATCCGTTAGCCTGGAGTTCAACACATGCATCCCCGCGTTCTTGAAGTCACCGAGCGTCTTATTGCCCGCAGTCGAGCAACCCGTGAGGCATACCTGACACTCATTCGTGGCGCCGCCAGTGATGGCCCGCAACGCGGCAAGCTGCAATGTGCCAACTTCGCCCATGGCGTGGCCGGGTGTGGCACGGAAGATAAAAACAACCTGCGCTTGATGAACGCCGCCAACGTAGCGATTGTTTCGTCCTACAACGACATGCTCTCGGCGCATCAGCCTTACGAGCACTTTCCCGAGCAACTCAAAAAGGCCCTGCGTGAAATGGGTTCGGTCGGGCAGTTCGCAGGCGGCACCCCGGCCATGTGCGATGGCGTGACGCAAGGCGAAGCGGGCATGGAACTGAGCCTGCTGAGCCGCGAAGTGATCGCCCTGTCGACGGCGGTCGCGCTGTCGCACAACATGTTCGACGCGGCGCTGATGCTGGGCATTTGTGACAAGATCGTGCCGGGTCTGATGATAGGGGCGCTGCGCTTTGGCCATTTGCCGACGATCTTCGTGCCGGGCGGGCCGATGCCATCGGGCATCTCCAACAAGGAAAAGGCCGACGTGCGCCAGCGCTACGCCGAAGGCAAAGCCAGCCGCGAAGAGCTGCTCGAATCGGAGATGAAGTCCTACCACAGCCCCGGCACCTGCACGTTTTATGGCACCGCCAACACCAACCAACTGTTGATGGAAGTGATGGGCCTGCATTTGCCGGGCGCCTCGTTCGTCAATCCCTACACGCCTTTGCGTGATGCGCTGACACGCGAGGCCGCGCATCAAGTCACCCGCCTGACCCGGCAAAGCGGCAACTTCATGCCTTTGGGCGAGATCGTGGACGAGCGTTCGCTGGTCAACTCCATCGTGGCGTTGCATGCCACCGGCGGTTCCACCAACCACACCTTGCACATGCCCGCCATCGCCCGGGCCGCCGGGATTCAACTGACCTGGCAAGACATGGCGGACCTTTCCGAAGTCGTGCCGACCCTGTCCCACGTCTATCCCAACGGCAAGGCCGACATCAACCACTTCCAGGCCGCTGGCGGCATGGCATTCCTGATTCGCGAGCTGCTGGAAGCCGGGTTGTTGCATGAAGACGTCAACACGGTGGCGGGTCGCGGCCTGAGCCTTTACACCCGCGAACCGTTCCTGGTGGACGGCGAGCTGGTATGGCGTGATGGCCCGATTGAAAGCCTCGACGAAAGCATCTTGCGTCCGGTTGCACGCGCCTTCTCGTCCGAGGGCGGATTGCGGGTGATGGAAGGCAACCTGGGGCGCGGGGTGATGAAAGTTTCGGCCGTGGCGCCCGAGCATCAAATTGTCGAAGCCCCGGCGCGGGTGTTTCAGGATCAACAACAACTGGCCGATGCGTTCAAGGCGGGTGAGCTGGAACACGATTTTGTCGCCGTCATGCGCTTTCAGGGGCCGCGTTCGAACGGCATGCCGGAGCTGCACAAGATGACGCCGTTTTTGGGGGTGTTGCAGGACCGCGGTTTCAAGGTCGCGTTGATTACCGACGGACGCATGTCAGGCGCTTCCGGCAAAATTCCGGCGGCGATCCACGTCAGCCCGGAAGCGGCCGTCGGTGGTCCGCTGGCCCGGGTGCAGGATGGCGACATGATTCGCGTCGACGGCGTCAAAGGTACGTTGCAACTGTTGGTGGATGAGGCAGAATTCGCCGCACGCACCCCGGCCATCGGCACCCTGAGCGACGCGGTCGGCACCGGGCGCGAGTTGTTTGCGTTTATGCGCCAGGCCTTCAGCTCGGCCGAGCAGGGCGCCAGTACCTTTACCTCGTCTCTGGAAAACCTTAAATGAAGCTTGCTCTGGTCGGTGACATCGGCGGCACCAACGCGCGGTTTGCCTTGTGGGAAAACGATCAACTGCGCGCAGTCAGCGTGCTGGCCACTGCCGACTTTGCATGCCCGGAAGATGCCATCAAGCTCTACCTGCAAGGCTTGAACTTGCCGCTGGGCGCGATCGGCGCGGTGTGCCTGTCCGTCGCCGGACCGGTGAGCGGCGATGAATTTCGCTTTACCAATAACCACTGGCGCCTGAGCCGTTCGGCGTTTTGTCAGACGTTGCAGGTGGACAACCTGCTGCTGATCAACGACTTCAGTGCCATGGCGCTGGGCATGACGCGCCTGCAACCGGGCGACGTGCGCCAGGTGTGTGCCGGCCTGGCCGAACCGCTGCGCCCTTCGGTGGTGATCGGGCCCGGCACCGGCCTGGGCGTCGGGACTTTGCTGAGCCTGGGCGAGGCGCAGTGGATGGCCTTGCCCGGCGAGGGCGGGCACGTTGACTTGCCCATGAGTAACCCGCGTGAAGTCCTGTTGTGGCAGCACATTTACAACGAAATCGGTCACGTCAGCGCCGAATCCGTCCTGAGCGGCAGCGGCTTGCCGCGTCTTTATCGCGCGATTTGCGCGGTGGACGGGCATGCACCTGTGCTCGACAGTGACCGCGCCATCACGGCCGCTGCCCTGGCAGGCGACCCAATTGCCTTACAGGTCCTTGAGCAGTTCAGTTGCTGGCTGGGTCGAGTGGCGGGCAACAACGTCCTGACACTGGGCGCACGTGGCGGCGTCTACATTGTCGGCGGCGTGGTGCCACGCTTTGCCGACCGTTTTATGGCCAGTGGTTTTGCCCGCAGCTTTGCTGACAAAGGTTGCATGAGCGATTACCTCACGGGCATACCGGTCTGGCTGGTCACCGCGCCGTATCCGGGGTTGATGGGGGCGGGCGTGGCATTGCAACAAGCGTTCGCCTGACCGCGAAACGCCGCACTCACAAAAACAATAAGGAACACCGCTGTGAGCTCACTCGGTAAATCCATTTTGCTGGTCGACGACGATCAGGAAATCCGCGACCTGTTGGACATCTACCTGACCCGCGCCGGTTTTCAGGTGAGCACGGTGAGTGATGGCGCGGGCTTTCGCAAAGCCCTCGAACACACGCCCTGCGACTTATTGATTCTGGACGTCATGCTGCCCGACGAAGATGGCTTCAGCCTGTGTCGCTGGGTCAGGCAGCACCCCCGTTGTGCCCAGACGCCCATCATCATGCTCACTGCCAGCTCCGACGAAACCGACCGCGTGTTGGGGTTGGAGCTGGGGGCCGACGACTACCTGGGCAAACCGTTCAGCCCCCGTGAATTGCAGGCAAGGATTAAAGCGCTGCTGCGGCGTGTGCAATTTGCCAGTGCCGGTGCCGGTCACGAAATCATGGCCTTTGAAGGATGGCGCCTGAACACCGTGACCCATCGCCTGTTTCACACCGACGGCGAAGAAGTCATTCTCTCGGGGGCCGACTTTGCCTTGCTCAAATTGTTTCTCGATCACCCGCAACAAATTCTGGACCGTGACACCATCGGCAATGCCACCCGTGGCCGCGACCTGATGCCGTTGGACCGCATCGTCGACATGGCGGTCAGTCGCTTGCGCCAGCGCCTGCGCGATACCGAAAAGCCCCCGCGACTGATCCGCACCATTCGCGGCAGCGGCTATCAGTTGGCCGCCGAGGTCACGACAGGTCATGGCCATTAAGTACTGGCGCCGGCCGCGTATGCCCCGCTCATTGCTCGGCCGTATGTTGTTGCTCACCTTGATCGCCATCTTGCTGGCGCAAACCTTGTCCAGCGTGATCTGGCTGTCGCAACTGCGGGCCACGCAACTGCAAGGGCTTGTCACCAGTGCGCGCAGCCTGGCGCATTCGATGAACGCCACCGTCACCTACATGAAGTCATTGCCGCTGGCATACCGGCCGCTGGTGCTGGACCAGATGCGCAGCATGGGCGGCACGCGCTTTGTCGTCAGCCTCAATGAGCGGCCCCTGGACATGCGCGCGTTGCCACTGACCCAGCGCAAACAGGCTGTGCTTGAGGCCGTGGACCAAGTGCTGCGCCAATCCCTGGGCCCTGCTGTCGACCTGTCGGTGAAGTTTGTCAGCCCGCAAGACCTGCGGATCTTCAACGCCGGGCTGACGCTCGATGAGCTGCCGCGCTCTTGGGCGCACTTTGCCCTGACCCTGGAACCGGTCAACCCACCGGTGCTGGTGACGCAAATCCAGATGTCCCCCGGCGAGTGGCTCTATATCGCTTCCCTGTTGCCCCAGCCCTATACCAGCCTTGAGGAAGAAGGCCTGCCCGCGATGCAGTTATGGTTTATTGCGCTGAGCAGCGGGTTTTTATTGCTCTCCATCGGTGTGCTGGTGCACTGGCAAAGTCGGCCCCTTAAGCGTCTGGCCCGTGCAGCGCGGGATTTGTCACTGGGCGAGGAGCAAGTCGAGCCAGTCGAAATCGGGGGCGGCAGTGAGGTGGCTGAGGTCGGGCGAGCGTTTAATACCATGCGGGTGCGCATCAGCCGTTACCTCACCGAGCGCAGCCAGTTGTTCAGCGCGATTTCCCACGACCTGCGAACCCCGATTACCCGTTTGCGCTTGCGCGTCGAGCTACTGGAAGACGAAGCGTTGCAGCACAAATTCGGCCGAGATCTGGATGAGCTTGAACTGCTGGTCAAAGGCGCCTTGCAGTGTGTGAAAGACACGGACATCCACGAAAACATCGAGCCGGTGAACCTGAACCTGTTGCTCGAATGTTTAATCGAGCCCTATTTGCTGCCCGACGGCAATGGCCGCGTGACGGTGACCGGGCGGGCGTCGAGACCCTTTTCTGGCAAGCCCCTGGCCTTGCGCCGGTGCATGGGCAACCTGATCGACAATGCGCTCAAATACGGCAAGCACGCGCACCTGGTGATTGAAGACCACGCGCACGCGTTCGTGTTGCATGTCGACGATGACGGCCCCGGGGTTCCCGAACAGCGACTGGAGCAAGTGTTCGAGCCGCATTTCCGGTTGTCAGGGCATCAGCAAGGCTATGGCTTGGGGTTGGGCATTGCCCGCAACATTGCCCATAGCCATGGCGGAGAAGTCAGCTTGCAAAACGTGCGCGGCGGTGGCCTGCGGGTCACGTTGTCAGTACCGCGAACAGCGGATTAAAGCGGCCCCGGCGCTTGCCCGGCGCACCCTGCAACAGCAACCACACAGGCCTGTGGCTCACTTGCCGCTTGCCGCCAGATGCCGACTGATGGACAGGCTTGCCTGTTCTGGCGTGATGGGCAGTACGGGCTCCAGGCACGAACTGGCCGCGGACTCGGTTTCGGGTTCTTGAGCCTTTTTGTTCATGGCCGCCTTGATGCGATTTTCGCGAATGCGGGCGCTGGTTTGACTGAAGTGCTGCTGCAGTTTTTCCATGGCCACGTCGTAGGGTTCGTTACACAGGGTTAACTGCCGCTCGCGTTCTTGCAACGCCATCATTTTGGCCTGCTCGTCGCCATAACGGTCGATACGAAAACTTTTGCTCAAGTTGTAACCGTGAATACGGGTGGTGGCCCGCCAATATTCAATGTTGTTGGACTGGATCCGGTAAACCCCGGGATGGCCACTGGTGTTATGGGGCATCAAGCGTTGACGGTTTTCATAGCTAAAGGCCTGCGGCATCTTCAACACCCATTGATTGCGCGCCTGTTCAGCGGCCTGTAACGCGGCGTCTATACCGCCATACTCGCTCGCATCGAACACTTGAACGTGAACTTTTCCTGCACGCTGGATATCGACTTTCCAGGCATAAATCTCACCGTTCTGATGTTTGAGAGGGTAAATAAAATGCTGGTTGGGCAGAAAAGGGTTACTTCTGGACATGGCTGCTATCTCCTGATGGGTGTCGACATCCGTTCATAAGTTGTAACGATGTAGAGAAGATTCGCCGATGTATTTAATGGGTACAACGTGGGGAAGGGACTTAGGGATGCGTCCTACAGGCAAAGCGGAAATTGCTTTACACGTCTGATGGAAAAGAATCTTCTTTTTTTCAGATTCGCCAACTTGTGGAATACGGTTGCTGTTTGAGCGTGTAGCACGTGAGTGATTTGTCACTGACTTGTGACAAAGGCGCATCTCTTCGTTACGTGCGGCCTATGCCGGATGACTACACTCGTCCCAAGCGCAAGCACCAGACTTGCCCCGTCATAACAACAAGAAAGGTCTACCGATGAATGCGTTCAATCGCCTCGCCCTTGTTATTTCCCTCGCCTCGATTTTTCCCCTCCATGCTTACGCCGCCGACACCAAAGGCAACGTTGAAGTCGTGCACTGGTGGACGTCCGGTGGCGAAGCCAAAGCGGTGGATGTGCTGAAAAAACTGGTCGAAAAAGACGGCTACACCTGGCAGGACAGCGCGGTGGCAGGGGGCGGCGGTGCCGCGGCCATGACCGTGCTCAAAACCCGTGCCGTGTCCGGTAACCCGCCGTCTGCCGCGCAGATCAAGGGGCCCGACATTCAGGACTGGGCCGCGCTAGGGTTGCTGACCCAAGTGGACGATGTGGCAAAGGCCAACAATTGGGAAGCACTGCTCCCTAAAACGGTCTCCGAGACCATGAAGTACGAAGGCCACTACGTTGCCGTACCGGTGAACATCCACCGTGTGAACTGGCTGTGGATCAACCCAGAGGTCTTCAAGAAAGCGGGCATCGAAAAGGCACCTACCACCCTCGACGAGCTGTATGCAGCAGGCGACAAGCTCAAGGCGGCCGGTTTTATTCCGTTGGCCCACGGCGGGCAACCCTGGCAGGACAGCACGGTCTTCGAGGACCTGGTGCTGAGCGTGATGGGGCCGGAGGGCTACAAAAAGGTCTTCGTCGATCAAGATGAAGCCACATTGACCGGCCCGCAGATGACCGAGGTCTTCACCCAGTTGAAAAAACTCAAGGGTTACATGGATCCGGACGGCACGGGGCAAGACTGGAACCTCGAAGCCGCCAAGGTCATTAACGGCAAGGCCGGCATGCAGATCATGGGCGACTGGGCGAAAAGTGAATGGACGGCTGCCGGTAAAACAGCTGGCACCGATTACGAGTGTGTGCCATTCCCCGGTACCGACGGCAGCTTTACCTACAACATCGACTCACTGGCGATGTTCAAACTGGCCAAGAAGAACGACACCCCTGGCAACAATGCCGCGCGTGACGATCTGGCCAAAGTCGCACTGGAGCCGGAGTTCCAGTACGTGTTCAACCAGAACAAAGGCTCGATCCCGGTTCGCAATGACCTGGACATGAGCAAGTTCGACAGCTGCGCTCAAGCCTCGGCCAAAGACTTTGCCAGCGCGGGTGAAAAAGGGCAGTTGCCCAGCATGGCCCACAACATGGCCACCTCTCTGGCGGTGCAGGGCGCCATTTTTGATGTCGTCACCAACTTCATGAGTGACAAAAACGCGGATCCGTCAAAGGCTGGCAAGCAATTGGCTTCCGCGATCAAGGCTGCCCAGTAATCCGCTGACATGAACCGCCGCACACCCGTGCGGCGTCCCCCTTAGATACCCGGCGTGTGCGGCATGTGCGAAGGCAGATGCCGGCATACCCTCTCGGGAGCAATTCGATGAGTGCCGTGGCTGTGTTGAGTAAAGCCTCGCCGTTTGATGCGCTGCAACGCTGGTTGCCCAAGTTGGTCCTGGCACCCAGCATGCTGATCGTGTTGGTCGGTTTTTATGGCTACATTTTGTGGACCTTTGTGCTGTCGTTCACCAACTCCAGCTTTATGCCCAGTTACAAATGGGTGGGCTTACAGCAATACGTGCGGTTGATGGAAAACGATCGCTGGTGGGTGGCCAGTAAAAACCTGGCGGTGTTTGGCGGTTTGTTTATTGCCATCAGCCTGGTGATCGGGGTTTTTCTGGCCGTATTGCTCGACCAGCGCATTCGCAAAGAGGGCTTCATTCGCACCATTTACCTGTACCCGATGGCGCTGTCGATGATCGTCACCGGTACGGCCTGGAAATGGCTGCTCAACCCCGGGCTCGGGCTCGACAAGATGCTCCGCGACTGGGGGTGGGAGGGGTTTCGGTTCGACTGGCTGCTGGATCAGGACCGCGTGGTGTACTGCCTGGTGATCGCTGCCGTGTGGCAAGCCTCGGGCTTTGTGATGGCGATGTTCCTGGCCGGGTTGCGTGGTGTGGATCAATCCATCATTCGCGCGGCTCAAGTCGATGGCGCAACCCTGCCGACCATCTATTTGCGCATTGTGTTGCCCAGCCTGCGTCCGGTGTTTTTCAGTGCGTTCATGATTCTGGCGCACATCGCCATCAAGAGCTTTGACCTGGTGTCCGCGATGACCGCGGGCGGGCCGGGTTATTCGTCTGATTTACCGGCCATGTTCATGTACTCCTTTACGTTCAGCCGTGGGCAAATGGGCGTCGGCTCTGCCAGCGCCATCATGATGCTGGGGGCGATTCTGGCCATTCTGGTGCCGTACCTGTACTCCGAGCTGAGGAATAAACGCCATGATTAATGCGCAGCGTTTTACCTTCAGCCGTCTGGCGATTTACGCCACGTTGATCCTCGCCGCAGCGGTGTATCTGGTGCCACTGGTGGTGATGCTGCTCACCAGTTTCAAAAGCCCGGAAGACATCCGCACCGGCAACCTGCTGAGCTGGCCGCAGGTGATCGACGGGATTGGCTGGATCAAGGCGTGGGACACCGTGGGTGGCTATTTCTGGAACTCGGTCAAAATCACCGTCCCGGCAGTGCTGATCTCCACGTTCATCGGCGCCCTGAACGGCTACGTCCTGTCGATGTGGCGCTTTCGCGGCTCGCAGCTGTTTTTCGGGTTGCTGTTGTTCGGCTGCTTCCTGCCGTTCCAGACCGTATTGCTGCCTGCCTCGTTCACCATCGGCAAGCTGGGGCTGGCCAACACCACCACCGGCCTGGTGCTGGTGCACGTCGTCTACGGGCTGGCCTTCACGACGCTGTTTTTCCGCAACTACTACGTGAGCATCCCCGACGCACTGGTCAAGGCGGCGCGTCTGGACGGAGCGGGGTTCTTCACGATTTTCGGGCGCATTCTGCTCCCGATGTCGGTGCCGATCATCATGGTGTGCCTGATCTGGCAGTTCACTCAAATCTGGAACGACTTTCTGTTCGGCGTGGTGTTCGCCAGCGGCGACGCGCAACCCATCACTGTGGCGCTGAACAACCTGGTCAATACCAGCACCGGGGCCAAGGAATACAACGTCGACATGGCTGCGGCCATGATTGCCGGGCTGCCGACACTGCTGGTCTACATTTTTGCGGGCAAGTATTTCCTGCGCGGGCTGACGTCCGGCGCGGTCAAGGGGTAACGCATGGCAACGCTCGAATTACGCAATGTCAACAAAACCTATGGCAAGGGTTTGCCGGACACGCTGAAAAACATCGAACTGAGAATCGACGACGGCGAATTTTTGATTCTGGTCGGCCCGTCGGGGTGCGGCAAATCCACGTTGATGAACTGCATCGCGGGGCTGGAGAGCATCAGCGGTGGTGCGATTCTGGTGGACGACGCCGACATCAGCGGCATGAGCCCCAAGGACCGCGACATTGCGATGGTGTTTCAGTCGTACGCGCTGTACCCGACGATGAACGTGCGCGACAACATCGCCTTCGGTCTCAAGATTCGCAAAATGAGCACGGCCGCCATTGATGAAGAAGTGGCGCGGGTGGCCAAGCTGCTGCAGATCGAGCACCTGCTCAACCGTAAGCCCGGCCAACTGTCGGGCGGGCAGCAGCAGCGGGTGGCCATGGGCAGGGCGCTGGCGCGGCGACCGAAGATCTATTTGTTCGATGAGCCGTTGTCCAACCTCGACGCCAAGCTGCGGGTCGAGATGCGCACGGAAATGAAGTTGATGCACCAGCGTCTGAAAACCACCACCGTGTATGTCACCCATGACCAGATCGAAGCCATGACCCTGGGCGACAAAGTGGCGGTGATGAAAGACGGGATCATCCAACAGTTCGGCACCCCGAAACAGATCTACAACGATCCGGCCAACCTGTTTGTCGCCAGTTTTATCGGCTCGCCGCCGATGAATTTCATCCCGTTGCGTTTGCAGCGTCAGGAAGGGCGATTGGTGGCGTTGCTCGACAGCGGGCAGGCGCGTTGCGAGCTGCCGTTGGGCACCCGTGATGCAGGTCTGGAGGACCGTGACGTGATCGTCGGCATTCGCGCCGAGCAGATCGTGCTGGCGGCTAACGAGCCCAACGGGTTGCCGACCATTCGGGCTGAAGTGCAGGTGGTAGAGCCCACCGGGCCGGACACGCTGGTGTTTGTGAACCTCAATGGCAGCAAAGTGTGCTGCCGTCTGGCCCCTGATGATGCGCCTCAGGTCGGTCAAAGCCTCAACTTGCAGTTCGATCCTGCGAAAGTGCTACTGTTTGATGCGAACACAGGTGAGCGATTGGGGGCGATGAATGCGCCCCCTGCGCAGGGCCGGGCGGATAACGTGGCGCATTTCAAGGGGCGTTGAATCTGTACAGGGAGCCTGTCATCAGGTGCTTCTTGAGCGGTGCCGCGTTAAACAAAGCCAATAAGAAACCAACGAGGATCCAAGGGATGAACAACACAATGACCCGCACCCGTCTGGCCTGCCAACTGTCGGTGATGGCCGCACTCAGCCTGGGTGCAACCGGCAGTTATGCAGCCGACGCGTTCAGCGCCGACTCGAAATGGATGACCGGCGACTGGGGCGGCGAGCGGACCAAGTTGATCGAGCAGGGTATCGACATCAAGGCCGATTACGTCGGTGAGGTGGGGGCCAACCTGCACGGGGGTTACAACCACGACAAAACGGCGCGCTACAGCGATCAGTTTGGTTTGGGCGTGGCCTTGGACCTGGAAAAACTCTGGGGATGGGATAACACCCAGGCCAAGATTCAGCTCACCAACCGTAATGGTGAAAACATCTCCAATGACCGCGTTGGCGATCCGCGTGCTGGCACGTTGAGTTCATCGCAGGAAGTCTACGGCCGTGGCCACATGGTGCGTCTGACCCAGCTGTGGATCCAGCACCAGTTCCTGGAAGGCAAGCTGGACGTCAAAGCGGGGTACTTTGGCGAAGGCGAGGATTTCAACACCTTCCCTTGCGACTTCCAGAACCTGGCGTTCTGCGGCTCCCAGGTGGGCAACTGGGCCACCAACATCTGGTACAACTGGCCGGTCAGTCAGGCGGCGTTGCGGGTCAAGTACAACATCACGCCCGAGCTGTATGCGCAAATCGGTGCCTACAACCAGAACCCGTCGCAACTGGAACACGGCAACGGCTTCAAGCTCAGTGGCAGCGGCACCAAAGGTACCGTGCTGCCGGTTGAATTGGTGTGGTCGCCCAAGGTCAATGAGTTGCCGGGCGAATACCGTGTCGGTTACTACAAAAGCACCGCCCCGGCGGATGACGTGAAAGTCGACCTCACCAATGATGGCCAAAGTTACCGCGTGCGCGACAGCAAACACGGTTACTGGTTTGTCGTGCAGCAACAGCTCACTCAGCACAATGGTGACCCCACCCGCGGCCTGCACGTAGCCGCCAATGCCACCTTCCATGACAAGGCCACCAACATCGTCGACAACTACCAGTCGCTGATGTTTGTGTACAAAGGCCCCTTCGATGCGCGTCCAAAGGATGACATCGGTATTGGTGCCGCCCGTATTCATGTCAACGATGACGTGAAAAAAAGCGCTGAGCTGATCAACGCATCCATCGGCGCCACTGACTACAGTGACCCGCTGTACTCGCCTCTGCGTTCCACCGAGTACAACTACGAACTCAACTACGGTTTCCACGTGACCAATTGGCTGACCGTGCGTCCAAACCTGCAGTACATCACCCATCCGGGGGGGGTGGACAAGGTGGATAACGCACTGGTCGCCGGGCTGAAAATTCAGTCGACGTTCTGATCGCGCCAAGCTTGCGCTTTATCTGGCGGGTAGCCTTGGCTATCCGCTTTTTTTCGGGTCGACCCAACCCGACGCATGATTTTTCAGGATTGCGGCACATGCACGAGCATCCGCTTCATCGCTTTTTCAAGTCCAAACGTGAACAGCCCGTCTTTCAGTGGGAGCGCTTTCAGCAGCGCGACGTGCTGGTAATCGATCACCCGCATTGTCAGGCCGTGTTCAGCCGTCAGGGCGCGCAGTTGTTGCACTTCAAGCCGACGGGGCAAAAGCCCTGGCTATGGTGCGCGGCGAAATGGCCGCAGGTGGGCGCCATTCGTGGTGGTGTACCGATCTGTTGGCCCTGGTATGGCCGTCATCCTAGCGAAAATGCCTGGCCGTCCCATGGGTGGGCGCGGTTGATTGACTGGAAGTTGCTGGACAGTCATGCCGACGAAGAAGGCGTGAGCCTGCACTGGCGTTTGCAACTGTGCGACTGGCAAGTGGACCTGCACGCCCGCTTGGGTGAAAGCATGACGCTGCGCCTGAGTACCGAACACCAGGACGACGAACCTTGCCACATGAGTCAGGCACTGCGCGCCTATTGGCGTATTGGTGACGTTGCTGAGGTAGCGCTGTCCGGGCTGGACGGGGTGGTGGGTTATGACCAGTTGAATCGTGAGCCGTGCGAACAAAAAGGCGAGTTGCGGGTGGAAGGCGGTTGCCAGCGCGTGTTTCACCACGACGGTGAAATGCAACTCAACGACCATGCCTGGCAGCGCGCGCTGAGCATTGATACAGGCGACAGCGGCAACACAGTGGTGTGGCACCCCGGCAAACGGCCGCTATTGGGCGTCAGTTGGAGTGAAGTCATGGGGTTTGTGTGTGTCGAATCCACCAGTGGTGGCACCCGGCACCAGAGCCTGGCGCCGGGTGAGCAAGCGCATTTGAGCCTGCATGCCCGGGCGGGGTTATGTCATGCCTGATGAGCCTGCGGCTCGCGCTTGGACTTGACCGGCCCGGCGCTTACTCCAGCTCATCGCCCACCGGGTAACGGCTGGCGTTGAGGCTTTCTTTGATCTTGCGCAGGTGTGGCTGGAAGTCGACGCCACGGCGCAGGGTCATGCCGGTGGCCAGCACGTCCAGCACGGTCAGCTGGATAATGCGCGACGTCATGGGCATGTAGATGTCCGTGTCTTCCGGCAGCGGAATGTTCAGGCTCAAGGTGCTGGCTTTGGCCAGGGGCGAGTTTTCAGCCGTCAAGCCCAGCACCGACGCGCCATTGGCCCGTGCAATGCGCGCCACTTCAACCAGTTCTCGGGTGCGCCCGGTGTACGAAATAATCACAAACAGCTCGCCCGTGTGGGCCACCGACGCAATCATGCGTTGCATCAACACGTCGGCGTGGGCCGTCACCGCCAAATTGAAGCGAAAAAACTTGTGCTGTGCATCCAGCGCTACCGGGGCCGAAGCACCCAGGCCGAAAAAGTGGATCTGTCGGGCCTGAATCAACAGGTCCACGGCCCGGCTGATCAGATTGGGGTCCAGCGCCTGGCACGCGCTGTCGAGGGAGGCGATGGCGCTGCCGAAAATTTTCTGGGTGTAAGCGGCGGGGTTGTCGTCCGCTTCCACGGCACGGCTGACATACGCGGCGCCGCTGGCCAGGCTTTGCGCCAGTTGCAGCTTGAGCTCGGGGTAACCGCTGACGCCGAACGAGCGGCAGAAACGGTTGACGGTCGGCTCGCTGACCGACGCAGCCTGGGCCAGCGCCGCAATGCTGAAGCGGGTCGCCTGCTGCGGGTTTTGCAGAATGACCTCGGCCACCTTACGCTCGGCCTTGTTCAGCTCTTCGAGGCGGCCTTTGATTTGTTCGAGTAGATTGCGCACGCGGTCCATTTATGTTCCTTGGGGCGTCGATGCAAAAGAGCCGCATGCGAATGCGGCGCTGAAAGGTGGCCTATCCTACTGTTGGCCCGATACCACCACTAGTAGCAATCTGCATTTAGAGAAAATGTTGTGTTTATTACTACATTTCTCCTTGAGTGATGCCTTGAAAAAAGGTATTTGTAGCTTAACTTGATAAAAGAACCAACATCATGTCTTCGATTACGGTTGAACCGTGCACCTTTGCCTTGTTTGGCGCCCTTGGCGATCTGGCGTTGCGCAAATTGTTCCCTGCTTTGTATCAACTGGATCGCGCCGGTTTGCTGCATGACAACACGCGGATTCTGGCGTTGGCTCGCGAGCCGGGCGACGCACTCACGCATCTGGCCCATATTGACAGCCAGTTGCGCCAGTACGTGGGCGACAAGGAAATCGAAGATCAAGCCATCGGCCGCTTTTTGGCCCGATTGAGCTACCTGCATGTGGACTTTCTCAAGACTGACGATTACGTGGCGCTGACCGAACAGGCGGGCACCGCACAACGCTTGATCGCCTATTTCGCCACACCGGCGGCGGTGTACGGGGCCATTTGCGAAAACCTGTCCCGCGTTGGCCTGACTGAAAACACCCGCGTGGTGCTTGAAAAACCGATCGGCTCGGACCTTGAATCCTCGCGCAAGGTCAACGACGCCGTGGCGCAGTTCTTTCCCGAGAACCGCATCTACCGCATCGACCATTACCTGGGCAAAGACACCGTTCAAAACCTGATCGCCCTGCGCTTTGCCAACAGCCTGTTTGAAACCCAGTGGAACCAGCGTTACATCTCCCACGTGGAAATCACCGTGGCGGAGAAGGTCGGGATCGAAGGGCGCTGGGGCTACTTTGACAAGGCCGGTCAACTGCGCGACATGATCCAGAATCACCTGTTGCAGCTGTTGTGCCTGATCGCGATGGACCCGCCTGCGGACCTCTCGGCCGACAGCATTCGCGACGAGAAGGTCAAAGTGCTCAAGGCGCTGGCGCCGATTACCCCGGAGGGTCTCACCACCCAAGTGGTGCGCGGCCAGTACATCGCCGGTTACAGCGAAGGGCAGTCGGTGCCGGGCTACCTGGAGGAAGAAAATTCCAACACCCAGAGCGACACCGAAACCTTCGTCGCGCTGCGGGCTGATATCCGCAACTGGCGTTGGGCGGGTGTGCCGTTTTACCTGCGCACCGGTAAGCGCATGCCACAAAAGCTGTCGCAGATCGTCATCCATTTCAAAGAACCTTCGCACTACATCTTCGCCCCGGAGCAGCGTCTGCAAATCGGCAACAAGCTGATCATTCGCCTGCAACCGGACGAAGGCATTTCGTTGCGCGTGATGACCAAAGATCAGGGCCTGGACAAGGGCATGCAACTGCGCAGCGGGCCATTGCAATTGAATTTTTCCGACACGTATCACAGTGCTCGGGTCCCGGACGCTTACGAGCGTCTGTTGCTGGAAGTCATGCGCGGTAACCAAAACCTGTTTGTGCGCAAAGACGAAATTGAAGCGGCATGGACATGGTGCGACCAGTTGATCGCCGGCTGGAAGAAGTCTGGCGATGCGCCCAAGCCTTACGCGGCGGGCTCCTGGGGACCGATGAGTTCCATTGCCCTGATTACCCGAGACGGGAGGTCCTGGTATGGCGATATCTGATTTGAAACTGCCTGAAGGCGTCATTGCGCACACCTTCACATCACCGGCGGTATTGGCCGATGAACTGGCCGCGGCTGTGGCCGTGCAATTGACCGAAGCGATTCAACAGCAAGGCACGGCCACGCTGGTGGTGTCGGGCGGTCGCAGCCCGGTAGCGTTTTTTCACAGCCTGATCAAACAGCCTGTCGACTGGTCGCGCGTGGTGGTCAGCCTGGCCGATGAGCGCTGGGTGCCGGTTGAACACGCCGACAGCAACGCCGGCTTGCTTAAAAAACACCTGCTGCAAGGCCCTGCAGCCAAGGCCCGCTTCGTGGGGCTGTACAACGTGGCGGCCAATCTGGAAGAGGCCGCGCAGCAGGCCGATCGCCAGTTGGCCGAGTTACCGCCAATTGACGTGCTGATCCTCGGCATGGGCGATGACGGTCACACGGCCTCGCTGTTCCCTGACAGCCCGAATCTGGCCAGCGCACTGGACCTCAATAACCAGCGCCGCTGCTGGCCGATGCTGGCGCCGACCGTGCCGCATCAGCGCCTGAGCATGAGTCGCAGCCTGCTGAGCAGTGCAAAGCACACTGTGCTGTCGATTCAGGGGCCGGCCAAATTGAACACCCTTAACACGGCGTTGGCTGGCCATGATGTTGCTGCCCTGCCGATTCGAGCCTTTCTGCAACCTACGTTAGAGATTTACTGGTGCCCATGAGCCAAGGATCAGCTGCCATGCAAACAACCACCCCGAACGTTTCGATGGCTGAGAAAGTCGCCCTGATCGATGCGCTGTGTGCCAAGGCCCGGATCCTGCCGGTCATCACCATTGCGCGTAAGCAGGACATCTTGCCGCTGGCCGATGCGCTGGCCGCGGGCGGTCTCAATGCCCTTGAAGTGACCCTGCGTTCGGAGTTCGGGCTGGAGGCGATTCGCATCCTGCGCGACCAGCGCCCCGAGCTGGTGACGGGCGCTGGCACCATCCTGGACCGCCATATGCTGGCAGCAGCCGAAGAAGCCGGCTCGCAATTTATCGTCACGCCGGGCATCACCCGCGACCTGTTGCAAGCCAGTGTGGCCAGCGACATTCCACTGCTGCCGGGTATCAGCAATGCCTCGGGGATCATGGAAGGCTACGGGCTGGGGTATCGCCGTTTCAAATTGTTCCCGGCCGAGGTCAGCGGTGGCGTTGCGGCCATCAAGGCGCTGGGCGGGCCGTTCGGTGAAGTGAAGTTTTGCCCGACCGGGGGCGTCAGCCCGGCCAACATCCGCAGTTACATGGCGCTTAAAAACGTCATGTGTGTAGGCGGCAGCTGGATGCTCGACAGCGAGTGGATCAAAAACGGCGATTGGGCCCGCATCCAGGAATGCACAGCGGAGGCGCTGGCGCTGCTGGACTAAGGGTTGTTTCACGAATGTGTTGTGTGTTCTACGGTTTTTCGGTGCGCTTGGTCGGCGCACCTTTTTTTTTCCTGTGTGTTTTGCCGTGAGGCGCGATTGTTAGCCCACAGCCAGCTCACGCAACGCCCGGATCAATTGATGGATGTCATCCCGCGTCGTGGCCATGCCCACGGTGATGCGAATGCAACTGCCGCACGCCGAGCCATTACGCGCCACAGTCAATAGGTTGTAGTCCTTGAGCAGGCGCTCGACCATCGGCTGCTGATCATCCAGGTGGGTAAAGCGCAACGAGGTGATGGCGCAATACAGGCGCGGGTCGTCGGGCGTCAGCACTTCGATACCCGGCAGCGTGCGCGCTTCACGCACCCACAGATCGCGCAGGGCCCTGAGGCGCTCGCCCTTGGCCTTGGAACCTCCCAGGTCGAGGTGTTCTTGCAGCACTTTGGGCAGGCTCAACCACGCCGGAATGTTGGGTGTTCCGTATGGGGCACGGTTGCGGATGTCCGGTTCCGGGTAGTGCTGGCTGCCCATGTCCGGCGCAATGTCGGCCAACCGCTGCGGGTCGATGTACATAAAGCCCAGCGTCAATGGCGCACCGATCCACTTGTGCAAGTTAAAACCGGCAAATGCCACGCCCATGCCCGGCAGGTCGAAGTCGATCTGCCCCAGCGCGTGGGCGCCGTCCAGAATGACATCGACCCCATGCTCTTTCGCTAATTCGATAATCGCCTGCACCGGCATCACCAGCCCTGTGCGATGGGTGACGTGGGTCAGGGCCATCAGTTTGATGCGCGGGTGTTGCGTAAAGGCTTCTCGATAGCCGTTGAGCAGGCTCTCGTACGTGGCGGGGTGGGCATGGGTGATTTCAATCATCTCCAGCCCGTGTTGCTGTGCCACCCAGCGCATGGCGTATTCGACGCTGTGGTATTCGAGGTCGCAGATCAGCAACTGGTCACCGGGCTGCAAGCCTGTGTAGTTGCGGATCAGCGACTGCAAGGCGTCCGACGCGCGGTTGGTCAGGGCAATACTGGCGGGCTCGACCTTCAGCATGTCGGCCAAGTGAGCACGGATTTCAAGGCTTTGCGTGTCGTCGAAGCGCTGACGCACGTGCACTGAGTTGCTGCGGTTAATAAAGTCGACCTGACGCTGGTAGTCCTGCGCGACGCCGCGGGTCATGCGTCCAAAGTAGCCGTTCTCAAGATTGATCGGGCCGGGGGCCACGTCGTAGCGTTGAGCGATGGCGTGCCAGAAGTGTTCGTCGCGGGCGTTGTCTTCAATCCTTGGCATAGGGGGCGCTCTGTCAATGGCGAGGTTTGGGTTTTCCGTGTTTGGCGCGCAACGGGTCAAGCAGATCGGACAGCCCGTTGTGATCGATCTCTTGCATCAAGGCCAGCAAGCCACCCAGCTCTCCATGGGGGAAACCTTCGCGGGCAAACCAGTTCAGGTACTGGCCGGGCAAGTCAGCAATGAGCCGGCCTTTGTATTTGCCGAACGGCATTTCGCGGGTTACCAGCAGTTCGAGTTTTTCGGGGTTCATGGTTCGGCCTTTTCTGGCGTGAAACGTTGATCTGGAAAATACAGGCATTCTGCATGCAGGCCAATTGACAGATCATGCAAAAAAACCGGATACAGAAGTTCAGTTAATTATTAAGTCTTTGTTTTTAAAGGGTTTTATAAAAATTAAAAGTCTGGCACGGGCCATGCAATCTCTATTGCACGATCCTCAACCTTGTAAGGAATTGAACAATGACTGACATCAATAAAGAATCCATCAAAGTTTTGAACGATCTGATCGAAACCAGCAAAGACGGCCAGGAAGGTTTCAAAACCTGTGCAGAAGACATCAAGCACCCTGAACTCAAAGCCCTGTTTGCCAAACGTTCCGCTGATTGCGCAACCGCCGCCGCTGAACTTCAGGCAGAAGTGCGCAAACTTGGCGGCGACCCGGAGACCAGCACCAGCGTTGCCGGTGATTTGCACCGCCGTTGGGTGGACGTGAAGTCCATGTTTACCGGTAAGGATGAAGAGGCTGTGCTGAACGAAGCCGAGCGCGGTGAAGACCATGCGCTGAAGGCTTACAAAGAAGCCCTTGAGAAAATCACCAAGCATAACCTGCTGGGTATCCGTGACCTGGTAGAGCGCCAATATCACGGCGTGCAACGCAATCACGATCAGGTGAAAGCGCTGCGCAACCAGGCGCGTGCTCAGTCTTAAGTTCAGGCTGAAATGAAAAAACGCCGGTTATCCGGCGTTTTTTTATGCGTGTCATTCAGCCAATGCTGATGGCGGGCAAGGTGGGCAGGGTGACGGTCTGTTGCTTGCGCGGGGCGAGGATTTCGGCCTCACCGTCCACCACCAGTTCGTCGCGCTGATTGAATACGCGGGTGGCAATACGGACGCGAAATTTTGGCAGTTTTTCCAGGATTTCCAAGCGTACGGTCAGGGTGTCGCCAATCTTCACCGGTTTTTGGAAGCTCATTTGCTGACCGATGTAAATGGTGCCGGGGCCGGGCAACTCGCAGGCGACGGCCGCGCTGATCAGAGCGCCGCTGAACATGCCGTGCGCAATGCGCTCCTTGAACATGGTTGCCGCGGCGAACTCCGGGTCAAGGTGGACCGGGTTGTGGTCGCCGGACATGGCCGCAAACAGTTGAATGTCACGCTCTTCCACAGTTTTGCTGTAGCTGGCCGTCTGGCCGACTTCGAGGGCTTCGTACGGGGTGTTGGTAACTTGAGTCATCTAGCGCATGTCCTGTGCCGGTTTTAATTGCAAGTTTTTGATTCTAATGGCTTTTTTAATGATGCTGGGTGTTCATTCGCTGCGCGCGGGCCGTGGGTGAGTCAGTGCCTGTTCGAGCCAGGCAATCACGTCGGCCATCACCGCATCGCGATTGGTTTCATTAAACAGTTCGTGCCGCGCCTGGGGGTACACCTTCAGTTGTACCGACTGATTGCCCGACTGGCGCAAGGCATTGGCCAAGTCAGTGAGACGCTTGCCTGCACTGACCGGATCACATTCCCCGCCAATGATCAGTATTGGCAGGCTCGCGTCGATCTGCGACAGGTTCGCGGGTGTGCTGATTTGCTGCAAACCGCCCAACAGATCGATCCAGAACTGGTTGGTACAGCGAAACCCGCACAACGGATCTGCCGCGTAGGCATCGACCTCGGCAGGGTCGCGGCTGAGCCAGTCATAGCGGGTGCGATTGGGCTTGAAGGCTTTGTTGAATGAACCGAACGACAGCCAGTCGATCAGCGCACTGCGCCCCGTTGGTCCCTGGCGCCAGCGTTCAAAGCGGGCAATCAGGCTGGCCGCGCGGTAGAGCATGGCCGGCTGGAAGTTCGACGCACTGAGGATCGCGCCGTGCAGGCTGGCGCTGTGGTGCAGCAAATAAGATTGAGCGACGTAACTGCCCATGCTGTGCCCCAGCAAAAACACCGGAACACCGGGATGTGCCTGATTGATGTGCTGTTGCAGGGTGGCCACGTCGCTGACCATGGCACACCAGCCGTCGTGATCGGCAAAATAGCCCGGCGTGCCGCGTTCGGCGGTCTTGCCGTGGCCACGCTGATCGTGGGCGTACAACCCAAAACCGGCACTGCACAGGGCGTCCCCCAGCCGTGCATAGCGCCCGCCATGTTCCGCCATGCCATGGGCCAGCAACACAATGGCTTTCGCTGCGCCAGCGGGCAGCCAGCGATTGACGAAAAGACCGGTGCGGTCATTTGCATCCAGCCAAAAACTGTCCGTGGTCATGGTGAGTCCTTCCTCGCGAGTCGTAGCAGTGTATAGCGCATTTGCGCGCTGGCCACTCAACCGGCGGCGTCGCAGCAAAACAATTCAAGATGTAAATGGCGAAGATCGCTGTATTTGCCTACTACTTGAGAACTGTTAACGTCCGCAGGTTCCGCTTTTTAGTGCATGAAAGAGGCGGCCAGACTGGCTCAGGTAAGAGGATAAAAACAATGCAACCTGATTTCTGGAATGACAAACGTCCCGCCGGTGTACCGCTGGACATCGATATGACGGCTTTTACGTCGGTCGTGGATGTGTTTGAACGCTCCTGCAAGAAATTCGCCGACCGGCCCGCTTTCAGCAATTTGGGGGTGACCCTCACGTATGCCGAGCTTGAGCGTCACAGTGCGGCATTTGCCGGGTATTTGCAGCAGCACACCGACCTCAAGCCGGGTGACCGCATCGCGGTGCAAATGCCCAATATCCTGCAATACCCCATCGCGGTATTCGGTGCGCTACGTGCCGGGTTAGTGGTGGTCAACACCAACCCGCTGTACACCTCCCGTGAAATGCGCCATCAGTTCCAAAGCGCCGGTATTCGTGCGCTGGTGTACTTGAACATGTTCGGCAAGCGGGTGCAGGAAGTCTTGCAAGACACCGACATCGACTACCTGATTGAAGCCAAAATGGGCGACATGATGCCCGCGGTTAAGGGCTGGGTGACTAACCTGGTGGTCGACAAAGTCAAAAAGCTGGTACCGGCCTACAACGTGGCGCAGGCGGTGTCTTTCAAAACCGTTTTGCACCGTGGCGCCGGTCAGCCGCTTCATGCCCTGAACGCGACCCTGGATGACATTGCCGTGCTGCAATACACCGGTGGCACCACCGGTTTGCCCAAAGGCGCGATGCTCACCCACGGCAATCTGGTTGCCAACATGCTGCAAGTGCGAGCGTGCCTGTCGCAGCATGACGCCCAGGGGCAGTCGATCCTGCGCGACGGACGCGAAATCATGATCGCGCCGTTGCCGCTTTACCATATCTATGCCTTCACCGCGAATTGCATGTGCATGATGGTCACCGGCAACCACAACGTACTGATTACCAACCCGCGTGACATCAAGGGGTTTGTCAAAGAGCTGAGCAACTGGCGCTTCACGGCGTTTCTGGGGCTTAACACGTTGTTCGTGGCGTTGATGGATCACCCGGATTTCAAGGCGCTGGACTTCTCCGGGCTTAAAGTCACCAACTCCGGCGGTACGGCCTTGGTCAAGGCCACGGCCGAACGCTGGGAGAAACTCACCGGTTGCCGCATCGTCGAAGGCTATGGCCTGACCGAAACGTCGCCGGTGGCCAGCGCCAACCCGTGTGGTTCGTTGGCACGGCTGGGCACGGTGGGTACGCCAGTGCCAGGCACTGCGATGAAAGTCATCAGTGACGACGGGGTCGATCTCGGGTTGGGGGAGCGAGGCGAGTTGTGCGTCAAGGGCCCGCAGGTAATGAAAGGCTACTGGCAAAATCCGCAAGCCACCGCTGAAGTGCTCGACGCTGAAGGCTGGTTCAGAACCGGCGATGTGGCGGTGATTGACCCGGACGGATTCGTGCGCATCGTGGACCGCAAAAAAGACCTGATCATCGTGTCCGGTTTCAATGTGTACCCCAACGAAATCGAAGACATCGTCATGGCTCACCCGAAAGTGGCGAACTGTGCGGTCATCGGTGTGCCGGACGAGCGCACCGGGGAGGCGGTCAAATTGTTCGTGGTGGCACGTGAGGGCGGGGTCACGGTTGAAGAACTCAAGGCCTACTGCAAAGACAACTTCACCGGTTATAAAGTCCCCAAGCAAATCGTGCTGCGCGAGTCATTGCCCATGACCCCGGTGGGCAAGATCTTGCGCCGTGAGTTGCGTGATATCGCCTGATTCGTTCAACCAGGCGACAAACGCCCGTTTACGCGACGTGAACGGGCGTTTTTATTCGTCTCCATTAATAGGACCCGCGTGCCGCCTCCGCCCGGAGAGGCCCGGAATAGAAGGGGTTTGAACGATATTGAGTTTTTATTCTAATGATGACTTAGGATTGTCCTACAGTCAGGTTGGTTACTTTGAAGCCCACTTTTGGCTCTAGGCGGCCTTTGGCAAAGCTGCTACTCTCGGCGCGCTTTGTGACTTCTCGGTAAGTAAAAAGCCAGAGTTATCAATTATAAAAATCAAACAAATAATAACCGCATCAAATGCGGTGAAGAATTCGCGTCGCTGAGGAGTGGGCTTCCATGTTTGAAGGCTTTTGGAAGGATAAGTACCCAGCTGGGATTGCTGCTGAAATCAATCCGGACGAATATCCAAATATCCAGACGGTACTGAAACAATCTTGCCAACGCTTCGCCGACAAACCGGCGTTCAGCAACCTTGGCAAAACCATCACCTACGGTGAACTGTACGAATTGTCGGGTGCCTTTGCGGCCTATCTGCAACAGCACACTGACTTGCAACCCGGCGATCGCATCGCTGTTCAATTGCCTAATCTGCTGCAATACCCCATCGCTGTGTTCGGAGCCATCCGCGCCGGCTTGATCGTGGTCAACACCAACCCGCTGTACACCGCGCGGGAAATGGAACACCAATTCAATGACTCGGGCGCCAAGGCGCTGGTGTGTCTGGCGAACATGGCGCACCTGGCCGAAAAAGTCGTGCCCCAAACGTCCGTCAAATACGTATTCATCACCGAAGTGGCCGACCTGCTGTCTCCGTTCAAGCGCGTGCTGATCAACAGCGTCATCAAGTACGTGAAAAAAATGGTGCCGGCCTATCACTTGCCCAATGCCATCAAGTTCAACGATGTGCTGAGCAAAGGGCACGGCCAGCCGGTCAGGGATGCCAACCCGCCGAGCAGCGATGTAGCCGTGCTGCAATACACCGGTGGCACCACCGGCGTGGCCAAGGGTGCGATGCTGACCCATCGCAACCTGATCGCCAACATGTTGCAGTGCAAGGCGCTGATGGGCTCCAACCTCAATGAAGGTTGCGAAATCCTCATTACGCCATTGCCGCTTTACCACATCTACGCGTTCACCTTTCACTGCATGGCGATGATGCTGATCGGTAACCACAACGTGCTGATCAGCAACCCCCGTGACCTGCCGGCCATGGTCAAAGAACTGTCGAAATGGAAGTTCAGCGGTTTCGTGGGCCTGAACACCTTGTTTGTGGCGCTGTGCAACAGCGAAGCATTCCGCAAGCTGGACTTCTCCGCGCTTAAAGTCACGTTGTCGGGCGGCATGGCCTTGCAGTTGTCCGTGGCCGAACGCTGGAAAGCCGTGACCGGCTGCCCGATCTGCGAAGGCTACGGCATGACCGAAACCAGCCCAGTGGCGTCGGTCAACCCGATTCAGAACATCCAGGTCGGCACCATCGGTATTCCGGTCCCGTCGACCCTGTGCAAAGTCATCAACGATGCCGGTGAAGAGTTGCCGCTGGGTGAAGTGGGCGAACTCTGCATCAAGGGCCCGCAGGTCATGAAAGGGTACTGGGAGCGCCCTGACGCCACCGACGAAATCATGGACAGCGAAGGCTGGTTGAAGTCGGGTGACATTGCCATCATCCAGCCGGACGGCTACATGCGCATTGTCGATCGCAAGAAAGACATGATTCTGGTCTCGGGCTTCAATGTGTACCCCAACGAGCTGGAAGACGTGATGGCCTCGCTGCCGGGCGTGCTGCAATCAGCGGCCATCGGCATTCCGGACGAGAAAACCGGCGAGTTGATCAAGGTCTTCATCGTGGTCAAGCCGGGCATGACGCTGACCAAGGAGCAAGTCATGGCGCATATGCGTGCCAACCTGACGGCTTACAAGGCGCCGAAGATCGTTGAGTTCCGGGACTCATTGCCTACCACCAACGTGGGCAAAATCCTGCGTCGCGAGTTACGTGACGAAGAGCTGAAAAAGCTGGGCCTGAAAAAGTAACTGCCCGAATACGACAAAGCCCCGCAATGCGGGGCTTTGTCGTTTCTGCAGCGGGCTACTTCTGCAAGAACTGGGCGAAGTTCACACCGGTGCCGGTCGGGCGTACGTCCTGCAAAAACGAATCCTTGTCAGCGCTCAGTTCCAGGCTCATGGTCGGCGTGCGCTTGTGGGTCGCACGTACCACCATGCCTTCGCGCTTCTCGCGCAGAAACGCCGTGGTCACTTTCACGTGCAGCAGTTCATCGGTGCTTGGGGTGTGCAGCAGCAGGTGCACCCATTCGTACTGACCAATGGCCAGGCGGGCCAGCGGGATGTCGAACCACCAAATATTTTTGTTGGTGTTGAGTGAGGCGAAGTGACCGTTGTTGACGCCGATCACTGCACCGCCAAGTGCCTGGTTTCTGCGGGCAATGGCCTGCTTTTTATCGAGTTTCATAACCTTCCTGTCTTTCTGGATCTTCAGCGCCTGAGCCTGAATACGTCGCGCATTCTCGGGGGTTCGCGGGCAAACATAAAGCCCAACCTGCGTCGGGCGATGAAATGACTCACAGAAAATAAATGAAACTCCTCTGTAAAGCCTCGGGTCAATCCTATTGTCGAGTTAATGACATCCGAAATTTCACTAGGAGAAATCCCATGAGCAGCACTGGCGATAAGATCAAAGGCATGGCGAACGAAGCAGTAGGCAATGTCAAACAAACGGTTGGTAAAGCCACTGACAACGACAAGCTGCGCGCAGAAGGCAAAGCCCAAGAAGTGAAAGGCGAAGGTCAGCAGGCGGTCGGCAAGGCCAAAGACGCGGTTAAAAAGACCGTCGACAAAGCCTGAACGGCGCTGGATCCTGTGGGCAATTGATTTGCCTGAAGAAACAAATGACGGCCATCCTGTGATGGCCGTTTTTACACCTTGGGCGCGGACATGTTTCCAAAGTCGCCAACTCGACTACTTTGAGGTAAAACCCCTCAGCTAAAGTCGTTGTATGGCTTGTAAACCCTCTCATTGAGCGGCGAAAGGAGACGCTATGTTATTTCCGGTCTTGAATGGCCTGCCGTTGGGCAAAGTATTGATCCGTACGGTCAAGGAATTCATTGACGATGAGATGTCGACGTACGCCTCTGCGTTGGCCTATCAAATGTTGTTTTCATTGTTCCCGTTCATTCTGTTTCTGATCGCGTTGATCGGTTTTTTGCACCTGCCGGACTTCTTCAGTTGGCTGCGCCTGCAATCGGAACTGGTCCTGCCGCCACAGGCGCTGGAACAGGTCAATCCGGTGATCGACCAGTTGCAACAGTCCAAAGGCGGGTTGCTCTCGGTGGGTATTGTGATTGCCTTGTGGACTGCCTCGGCCGGTGTGCGCCTGATGATGAGCGCCATGAATGCGGCCTACGACGTGGTGGAAGGGCGTCCTATCTGGAAGCGTTTACCGCTCTCGATTTTTTACACCATCGGTCTTGCGGGCATGTTACTGGCCGCCGCCGCCTTGATGGTGCTGGGCCCGCAGGTGATGAGCTGGCTGGCGGGGCAGGTCGGTCTTGAAGAATTTGTCGTCACGCTGTGGACGATCTTGCGCTGGCCGGTGATTGTGCTGCTGATGATGGTGGCCGTGGCGGTGATGTATTACGTGATGCCCGATGTAGAGCAGAAGTTTCGTTTCATTACGCCGGGCTCGGTATTGGCCGTGGTGGTGTGGATCGCCGCTTCGTTGGGGTTTGCTTTCTACGTCAAGACCTTCGCTGACTACAACGCCATGTACGGCAGCATCGGGGCAATCATCGTGTTGTTGTTGTACTTCTACATCTCGGCAGCGGTGTTGTTGCTGGGCGCCGAAATGAACGCGGTGATCGAACACATGTCCGCCGAAGGCAAGGACCCCGGGGAGAAGACGTTTGATGAAGCGGACGATCCCAATCCCAAGCAGCATGTCTCTGGCCTTGGTCGCGACCATTCCCTTACCTCCACTTCTGATGAAGCCTGACTATGATTCGTGAAATTTTGAAAATGGGCGATGAACGTCTGCTACGTGTGGCTAAACCAGTGCCAGATGACATGTTCGACTCGCCCGAGTTGTGGCAATTGATCGATGACATGTTGCAGACCATGGAACATGCTGGTGGCGTCGGCCTGGCTGCGCCGCAGATCGGGGTAGATCTGCAATTGGTGATTTTCGGGTTTGAGCACAGTGAGCGGTATCCGGATGCTGAAGCGGTGCCGCAAACCATTCTGATCAACCCGCTGATTACGCCGTTGAGCCCGGTTGTTGAAGAGGATTGGGAGGGGTGCTTGTCGGTGCCGGGTTTACGGGGCGCGGTTGAGCGTTACCAGCGCATTCGCTATGAAGGCTTTACGCCCAAGGGCGAACCCGTGGTGCGCGAAGCTGAAGGTTTCCACGCACGGGTGGTGCAACACGAGTGCGATCACCTGATCGGCCGCCTGTATCCGTCGCGGATCAGGGATTTCAGTAAGTTTGGTTTTATCGACGTGTTATTCCCCGAGCTGGAACCTGGCACCCTGGAATAAACGTCGTACATCGGTAGTCGCCGTGTCTGGCTTCGACGGCGACTATGAACCTATACCCAGTGCGATCATCGCTTTACTGCGTTGATAACGAACCAGCCGTTCATGCAGAGCAGCGGGCAACCGCGTTTCTAGCGAAAAACCCACCCCTTCATAAAAGCCCTGCAATCCGGGCTCGCAAAACAACCATACAGGTCCGCCGCACGCTGTTACCGCTCGGTCAATCAGCGCTGCGGCGACGCCTTGTCTGCGCGACTCGGGCGCCACGAACAAGCCGGTCAACCAAAAACCGTCCGCCACAGGCCTCAGGCACAGACCGGCGATGATTTCTTCATGGCGCGCCACCCACAATTGCGCGTCTTTGACGGCCTTCATCGACGACTGATGGCTGCGGTAAAACTTGTTCATCAATGGCCACAAGGGCGCATCAAGCAGGGTGTAAGCAAGGGCAGTCATAAGGCGCTGATCGGTGGCTGAAGGCGGCCGCCAGTATATACATCGAGCCCTGGCACCGTGCGCATCGTCCATTTGTTATCTTTTTTCGAAGTGAGCGTTTTTTCGCATTCTGATAGCCATTGGCTTGCACGCCTTTGTGGGCTGGCTATGCTCATTAAACACGGGGCCCGAATGCTCAATGCTTAACTCCCCGAGATGCGTTTGGTTCTAAGGTCATGAGCCAGGTACGCAGGTGGTTAGTTGTGTCTTGAAACCTTTGAATTATCAATGACAACATCTCCAGGGATTGAGCCATGTTTGATTTACACCGCAAAGCCGACCTGCTTGAAAATCAACGCCTGAACTGTTCCCTCAGCGAAATGAAGGCCAAAGTTATGGCCATCAGCCGCTCCATGGCCATTATCGAATTTGCGCCCGATGGCACCATTCTTGATGCGAATGACAATTTTTGTCGGGTTATGGGTTACCCCGTCGACGAGCTTCGTGGCAAACATCACCGACTCTTTTGCGAAGAGCCTTACACCCGAACCGAAGAATACGCACGCTTCTGGCGTGACTTAGGCGATGGCGAAGCCATGAGCGGCACCTATTTGCGGCTCGACAAATCGGGCCGCGAGGTGTGGCTGGAAGCCAGTTACATGCCCATTATCGGCGCCGACAAGCAGGTCAGCAGTGTGATCAAGGTGGCATCGGACATCACCGACCGTATCCACACCGAACATGAGAACGAAAGCATCGTCAACGCGTTGAGCCGCTCGATGGCGCTCATTGAATTTTCGCCGGATGGCCGTGTGATCAATGCCAACCAGAACTTTCTCAACACCATGCATTATTCGTTGGCTGAGATCGTGGGCCAGCACCATGGCATGTTTTGCACACCCATTGAGCGTGAGTCTGCGCAATACAAAGCGTTTTGGGCCTCGCTCAACCGTGGCGAGGTCCACTCGCGGCGGTTTGAGCGGGTCGATAAATATGGCCGTACCGTGTTCCTGGAAGCCTCGTACAACCCGATTTTTGATGCCAAGGGCCGTTTATACAAAGTGGTGAAGTTCGCCAGTGATATCACCGCACAAGTGACCAATCTGCAAACGGCAGCAGAATCCGCCCATGCCACCTCGGTGCAAAACGATGCGAGTGCGCAAAAAGGCTCTCAAGTGGTTCAGCAAACCGTGCAAATCATCGAGGCCATTTCTCGGGATCTCAACGAGGCGGCCCAAAGCATCGATGCCGTGAGCAAGCAATCCGACATCATTGGCAAGATTGTGCAAACGATTCGCGGCATTGCCGATCAGACCAACTTGCTTGCGCTCAACGCAGCCATTGAAGCTGCACGGGCCGGGGAGCACGGACGGGGTTTTGCTGTGGTGGCCGATGAAGTTCGAAGCCTGGCGGCGCGCACGAGTGCGGCGACGGTGGAAATTGTCGAAGTGGTGCGCAAGAACCATGACCTGTCCCTCAATGCCGTGAACAGCATGCAATCGAGTTTGAGTCGGACAGGACTGGGCGTTGAATTGGCCAATGAGGCCGGTGTGGCGATTCTGGAAATTCAGCAAGGCTCCAGGCACGTGGTGGACGCCATCAGCCAGTTCAACTCTACGTTGCAGTTGCACTAAGGAAGCGTGCCGCACCTGACACGGTCGGGTGCGAAGCTGCGATCGGGCTGACGGACTGCCGGCACCTGGATGGACGGTCGCGTCAGACCTGACTTTCCTGTTTCTGCAGGGCAATTTCAGCCTGTTTGACGGCCTCTTTCTGTTTCAGCAAATCGCTGATTTTATCGTTGATTGCCTGCTGTTTCTCAGGCGGCATGGCTTTCACGTCGTCCTCAGTCAAGCCCATTTCCTTCAGGAACTGTTCACGAATCCGCTGCGCCACGGGCTTATCCATGTACTCCTTGAACGCTTCAGCTGCGGTCCCTTGGGCGGCGGCGGTTTCAGGCACGCTGGCTTGCAACAGCACGCGGGTTTTGGCGAAGGCGGCGTTGACGTTATCAGCTTGAGCATTCCCGGCTGCTGAAGTCGGTGTGGCCTGAATATTGGTCAGTGGCTGGCTGTTTTGCAATTGGCCGCTGTACAGGGCGCTGGCAGCCCCAGTGACAGGGTCCAGGTCCGGGCGTTGAGTTTTCAGTAGCGTCGAGGTAGTTTGCGCAGTAATCAGCATGAGTGAGCCCTGTTCAAATCGTAGATAGTCACTCCACGAGCAATTAGCATGCCGGGCCCGCTAACCCTCGTAATACGCGGGGCTTGGCCATCAATGGCAAGGCGAGGCGGACAAAACTTGCCGCCCGCCTGCCGCTTTGGGGCCACATCGGGATTAACTGCTTTCGCGCACCATCAATTCAAATCCCATGTCTTGCACAGGATTGGCGACCTGATTACCCGCCATCAGGGTCAGCATTTGTTCCGCCGCACGACGGCCAATGGCTTCGCGAGGCGTACGAATGCTGCTCAGCCGCGGCACCATAAACTCGGAGGAGGGCAGGTCGTTGAACCCCAGAATGGCGATTTGCTCAGGGATTTTGATGCCGAAGCGCGCCGCTTCCAGCAAGGCGCCGTGGGCAAGGTCGTCATTGCCGAAGAAAATGGCATCCACATGCGGGTGCGCGGCCATCAATTGCAGGAATAATTCGCCACCCAAACCCACGGATGAAGGGCGGGGTGTCAGCACCTCAAGATCGGGGTTGTAGAGACCGACTGTTTGCAGGGCGCGCCGATAACCTTCACCGCGCAGCAAGGTTCGCTGGTCGAGTTGCGCACCGATATACGCCAGGTGTTTACGACCGCTGGATATCAAATGGTGCGCGGCGGTCTCGCCAGCTTTCAACTGGGAGAACCCTACACAGTTCAGGCCGGCGCCTGCGTCCAGTTCCATCATGTACACGCAAGGCACATTGCTGGATTCGATCATGCGCCGTGAACTTTCAGAGCGATCGAACCCGGTGAGCAGCAGGCCACGCGGCTGGTACGCCATGTAGTTACGCAGCAAGTCTTCTTCTTCATCACGCGAGTAATGGAAGTTGCCGATCAACACTTCAAAGCCCTTGGGTCGCAATACCGAATGGATGGCTTCGAGGGTGTCGATAAACAGCAGGTTGGACAATGACGGCACCAAAACCACTACAGAATGGCTCTGAGCCGAGGCCAAGGCGCGGGCGGCGGGATTGACCACGTAGTTCAGATCGGCAGCGGCCTGGCGCACTTTTTCGGCCAGTTCGGTGGCCACACTGCTGATGCCGCGCAGCGCGCGCGAGGCTGTAATGGGGCTGACGCCTGCCAGTCGGGCGACTTCATTGAGGGTCGGGCGGCCCGTTGTGCGGGTATTTTTATCGTTTTTGACGGAGGTCATCGCGGCTTGCCAAACAAAAAACAAGCCACTAAGGTAGCGCTGTCCACGGATGCCCGCAATTGCCTGATTGTCGGCACTCCGGTTACCCCAGCTTTGTATGTCGAGAGCGTCACCGCGTCTCCCCACAAAAATGAGAAATAGACGTCGGTAGCCCCGGCTTTGTGCTTTGCTTTCAACTATTGAACGCACGGACAAAGACAGCGCTGTCTACGGACTGAGGTGTTTCATGAGTCAACCTATCACTGCCCTGGTCATTATGGGTGTCGCTGGCTGCGGCAAATCCAGCGTGAGCCAGGCGTTGTGCCAGCTCAATGGCGCGACCCCGATTGAGGGTGACGCGTTCCACCCCGCGGCCAATATTGCCAAGATGAGTGCCGGTATTCCCCTGACCGATGACGACCGTGCCGGATGGCTTGCCAGCCTGGCAAACGAGTTGCAGCGTGCGATTGAACGGGGCCAGCGCCCGGTATTGACCTGTTCGGCGCTGAAGTTGCGTTACCGCGATCGTTTGCGCAGCGCAGTCGACGGCTTGGGGTTTGTGTTTCTAGAGCTGACGCCCGAAGTGGCGGCCGACCGGGTGGCTCATCGCCCTGGGCATTTCATGCCAAAAACCCTGATTGACAGCCAGTTCGCGACCCTTGAATCGCCGGTCAATGAACCGTTGGTCTTAACGCTTAACGCTGGCACCCATGACATCGATGAGCTGGCGACCAAGGCCCGCGATTGGTGGCGTGAACATTCGTTGCAGACAACCCCATGATTTCGCTTAAAAAAGACAGCGCTATCCGCATCAGCCCCGGTTGCACATCCGCGCCAGATAACAAAAACAAGCCAGGAGACGCCCCATGCTAGGCATGTCCCAGAACACCTTTCTACTGCTTGACGCGGTCATTACCATCATCGGGCTGATCGTGTTGATCACCCGGTTCAAGTTGCACCCGTTTATCGCCTTGATCATTGCATCGGCGTTTCTCGGCCTGACCTCGGGCATGCCGACAGACAAGATCATCAAATCCTTCCAGGACGGTTTTGGTGGCGTGCTGGGCTTTGTGGGCATCATCCTCGCGCTGGGAACCATGCTCGGCAAAATGATGGCTGACTCCGGCGGGGCCGATCAAATCGCGCGCACCCTGATTCGTGCGTTCGGTAAAGAGCGTGTGCAGTGGGCGATGATGTTTGCGGCGTTTCTGGTGGGCATTCCGCTGTTCTTCGAGATCGGTTTTGTTCTGCTGATCCCGTTGGTATTTATCGTGGCGCGTCGCACAGGGGTGTCGCTGATCAAAATCGGCATTCCGTTGCTGGCCGGTTTGTCGGCCGTTCATGGCCTGGTGCCACCACATCCGGGGCCGTTGCTGGCCATTGGCGTGTTCGGCGCGGACATCGGCAAGACCATCCTTTATGGCCTGATAGTGGCTTTGCCAACGGCAATCATCGCGGGGCCGATTTACGGCACCTTTATCTCGAAATACATTCCCGGCAACCCGTCGCAGGAACTGGTGGATCAACTGGCCAGCGAGCCTGAGTCCAGTAGCTTGCCGAGTTTCGGCATCACCCTGACCACCGTGCTATTGCCGGTGTTCTTGATGTTGCTCAAGACATTTGCCGACGTGGCACTGCCTGACGGCAACTTTTTCCGGGGCTGGATGGACATGATCGGTCACCCGATCACTGCGTTGTTGCTGGCACTGCTGCTGTCGCTGTACACCTTTGGAGCGCGTCAGGGCATCGACTCCAAGCGCATTCTCAAATTGCTGGACGCAAGCCTGGCGCCGACTGCGGCCATCATTTTGATCATTGGTGCCGGCGGTGGTTTCAAGCAAATGCTGGTGGCCAGCGGTGTGGGCGATGTGATCGGTCACATGGCGGTGAATGCGCAAATATCACCGATTCTTCTGGCGTGGCTGGTGGCGGCGGTGATTCGGATCGCGACAGGTTCTGCGACCGTTGCAACCATTACCGGGGCAGGCATTGTGCTGCCAGTGGTGGACTTGATCCCGGGCGTGAACCGCGAATTGTTGGTGCTGGCCACGGGTGCAGGTTCGTTGATCCTGTCCCATGTAAACGATGCGGGGTTCTGGCTGGTCAAGCAGTACTTCAACATGACCGTGGCTGAAACATTCAAAACCTGGACCGCGATGGAAACCATTCTGTCGGTCGTCGGTTTGATCTTCATTCTGCTGCTGTCGCTGGTGGTCTGAAGCCCCGGCCCTGCCTGAGCGAACGCGTTCGCTCAGGCAGGTTATTTCAGCTGGCGCTCACGCCATCTGCACGGAACATAGCGCGAATACCGCGCACAGCCTGACGGATTCGGTCCTGATTTTCGATCAGTGCAAAACGCACATGATCATCGCCATATTCACCAAACCCTACACCCGGTGAGACGCAGACTTTGGCGTCCGCCAGCAGTTTCTTGGCAAACTCCAGCGATCCCATCTGCGCGTAGGCCTCAGGGATCTTTGCCCATACATACATGGACGCTTTCGGGTTTTCCACCATCCAGCCCAGCTCATGCAGCCCTTTGACCAGCACATTACGGCGCTGGCGATACTGCTCGGCAATGTCTTTTACGCATTGTTGATCGCCTTCCAGGGCGGCAATGGCGGCGACTTGCAACGGTGTGAAGGTGCCGTAGTCGTGGTAGCTCTTGATGCGCGCCAGCGCGCTGACCAACTCGGGATTACCCACCATGAAGCCGATGCGCCAACCTGCCATGTTGTAGCTTTTTGACAGGGTGAAAAATTCCACGGCGATGTCTTTTGCCCCCGGCACTTGCATGATGGAAGGGGCTTTCCAGCCGTCGTACACGATGTCGGCGTAGGCCAGGTCGTGCACTACCAGCACATCATATTGTTTGGCCAGCGCAACCACGCGCTCGAAGAAATCCAGTTCAACGCACTGCGCGGTGGGGTTGGACGGGAACCCCAGAATCATCATTTTTGGTTTGGGAATTGATCCGCGGATGGCTTTTTCCAGCTCGGCAAAAAAGTCTACGCCGGGTATCAAAGGCACTGACCGTACTTGAGCGCCAGCAATCACGGCACCGTAGATGTGGATCGGATAGCTGGGGTTTGGCACGAGCACAGTGTCGCCCTGATCCAGCGTGGCCAGCATCAAATGGGCGAGGCCTTCTTTCGAGCCGATGGTAACAATGGCTTCTTCTTCGGGGTCTATTTCAACGTTATAGCGGTCGGCGTACCAGCGGGATATAGCCCGACGCAGGCGCGGGATACCGCGTGAAGTGGAGTAGCCGTGGGTGTCTTCGCGTTGTGCCACCGTGCAGAGTTTTTCAACGATATGCGGTGGTGTCGGACCGTCGGGGTTGCCCATGCTGAAGTCGATAATGTCTTCGCCACGGCGCCGCGCAGCCATTTTCAGCTCTGCGGTGATGTTGAACACGTACGGGGGGAGTCGATCGATGCGCGCAAAGCGGCGCGGCGAACCTTGGTCTGCCATGTTGGCCTCTGATACGTAAGCGCCCGGAACCGTCCGAGCGACGTTGACCACTGCGGTGGTCAGGGCGAAACAATAAGGGCGATGCTGGCACTTTGTCTAGATACAGTGAGCGGGTGTTTTTGGCCAAAACCGGGTTGATTCTGTATGGGTTCTCTTAGCTGACCGCGAAGTGCTTTGCTCACTTCACGTGAGTTGGGCGAGTCAGTCCGGTGTTTTGCAGCGCGCGTATCAAGCGCCGCTCGCCTTGGTACGCCTCGCCACCCTCAATCCACCCCTGGCGTTTGTAAAGGTTTATGGCCGTCGTGTTGGACGGGCTGACCGAGAGCATTATGTGAGTGATCTCGGGCCAGTGCTGAGGGAGTTGCTGTGCAAGCAGGTGGAGACAGGTCTTGCCGAGCCCTTGGCCCTGAAAACGTTTGTCGACCTGAAATGCATGCAGGGTGGCGCTCTGCGGTGCGGCCCAGTGCGCCAGGAACGGGGTCCGCTTGAGCAGCAAAAACGCCACCGGGCTTTCATCAGCGAGTAGCACAAACCCCTTGATTGCGGCATGCGGCGACGCCGGAAGGGAGTACAGGGCGCATTCAATGTCGCCGCAGAAAGGTAGTTGCTCCGGGTGAACCTGAATCTTGAGCAGTTGCAGGCGTTGGTCTGCCGACAGGTCTTCGTACGTGCACAAGCGGTTGAGCATGGTGAGGTCTGTCGTGGTGCGCTGGGATGGCTCACAGGCAACATCTGCCCTGAGAGCGTTAAAACAGTGCGCCAGTGTCTACTGATCCCTGCTGCAAATACAGGTTTTTGTGTGTTCAGTGATCGTGAGATTTTTTGCGTCCTGCAAACGGGATCAGCATGCCGATGCGTTGTTGGTAGCGCCGGTAATGGTCACCGAACAACGCCACCAGGTCCTTTTCCTCAAGACGGGTGCCGATGACGATGTACAGCGTACAGGTCACCGCGAAGACCAATCGGCCTACGCTCATGTGCGGTGTGGCCCAAAAGGCCAGCAGTAACCCGAAATACATGGGGTGCCGCACCAGTTTGTAAAGCAGCGGCGTTTTGAAAGACACGTCGGACGGCGGGGATTGTTTGACGCTGTCGAGTGCTTGTTTGATACCGAACAATTCAAAGTGACTGATCAGGAAAGTGGCGACCAGCACGACGATCCAGCCCAACCAGTAAGCGCCCGTGAGCAGGAGCGTGGCGAGCGGTGACTGAATGTCCCAGACCGTGATGCTGACGGGTTGCCATAGCCAGTACATCAGCGCCAACACAAGGCTGGTGAACAGGACGTAAGTCGCCCGCTCGATTGGCGCAGGTACATACCTGAGCCACCAGGTCTTGAATCTGTTGCGCGCCATGCCGCTGTGTTGTACCGCAAATAACGTGATCAGCAGCACATCCATCGCGATCGCCCACGGCCAGCTCAGTGCGCTGACGCCGGTATCGATGCCTTTGGGCACCCCGATCGTGGCAATAAATCCCATGAGGTAAATAAAGACAAGAAGGAAAAATACGTAGCTGACCAGGCTGTATGCCAAACCGGACAGTCGACCGGCCAGTGTGAGGAGGGAAGGTTTGAGGCGAGTGTGGCTATGCATGATCGACTCCTTTCGAGCATGGCGTATCGCTATTAGCGCGATAAGTGTGTCAACCAAAGCCCAACGTAGACACCCCGACGTGCCGCTGGTCGTGTCGAAAAGAGGTCTCGTCTAGGTTCAGCCCTTCAAATGCAGTGATGCCTGAGCACTCACTGTTTGGCCCGCAAGGGCAAATGGAAGGAAAACACAGTGCCATGTGCCGCACTTGAATCGACTTCTAGGCGGCCGCCGTGGGATTGGGCAATCTGGCTGGCAATGTACAGTCCCAGCCCGAGTCCGGCTTGCGGGGTGTCGTTGGCAGGGCGTGAGTAGGGCTGAAACAATTGCGCTTGTACGTGAGGTGCAATGGGATTGCCCTGATTGGTCACGGTCAGGGTAAACACGTTTTCATGTACCTGCGCCTGTACTTCCACCACGCCATCCGTTGCGCCATGGTGGATGGCATTGGACAGCAGATTGGAGAGCAATTGCGACAGGCGTCCGCTGTCACAATACACGCCATCAATAGAGCCGATGTCAGCCTGAATCAGGCGTTGCGGGTGCACACTCTGGACTTCCGAGATCACATGCGTGAAGACGTCATTGAGGTCGGCAGATTCGTGCAGCATGAGCGGGATGCCTGCCCCCAGGCGACCCCGGGCGAAGTCCAGTACGTCTTCAACCAAGCGTGCAGCGCGGCGGCCACTGGTCAGAATATGCTGCACCAGGTGATCGGATACCGGGTTGGGGTATTTACGTAAGAGTCGTTCGGCGGCAGTGGTAATGGCGAACAATGGGTTACGCAAGTCATGGCCCAGCACGGCAATAAATTGTTCGCGCAATTCGGCGGTTTCACGCTCCAGTAGCAAGGCAGATTCGGTGCGCTGCTGGTTTTCTTCGGCGTCCATTTGCAACGAAATCAGTCGCGCGAACGACTCCATGGTGGCCTGGATCGTGCTGCTTTTGAGTTGCGCGGGCTCTGGATCCAGTGCGCAAATTGTGCCGAAAAAGCTGCCATCGGTGCGGAACACCGGAATCGTGATGTAACTTTCGAAGCGATACATTTTGGGTGTTTGGTGCTCGCAATAATGCGGGTCGAGGCTGACGTGGTCGATGATGATCGGCTGATGCGATCCCATGCTTTCGAAGCACAAGGTGGTGGTCAAATCCAGTTCGCCGCCGGTTTCTAACCCGAAACCGAGCTTGTCGAGCACGGCACAGGCCGTCCAGCGAGTGGATGTCACGCGGGCGATGGCCGCGAATCGCATGCCGGTCATTTCACTGATGACTTGCAACATGGCCGGGACCGCACTGATGCGATTGATCGTTGCGATGTCAGTATCTACGCCTTGCACCATGGATCGGGGTCTCGGTTGAGCGGGGGTAGAGGCAATTTTAGCGAGTACTCGCTTATGCGCTACAACAGAGTAGGTTTTTTATTAAATAGCGTTGCCGAGGACATAAAAAAGCCGCGCCTCTTAATGAAAGGGCGCGGCTGTTTATTAACGCTACAACTCAGGTGTCTTGTTTGTTCTTCAATACGTCAACTGTTTTTGCGTCCAGCTCTACATCCCACTTAATGCCTTTGGCGTCGCGCATTTCAACTTCGTACACAAATTTGCCGTATGTCTTATCAAGTTCAGTATCAACAATAGTAGCGTCCGGATGCAGCTCCAGTGCTTTGGCATTGAGCTTCTCAAAAGAGCTGATGTCACCCTTTTTGAGCATCTCGGGAATAAGGTCCGGACGAACATCGGCTTGAGCCAGGCCCGCAGTCAGTGTCAGGGCGGCCGTAGCAAACAGTACGTTAAGTGCTTTCATGTTTAATCCCTCTTGGGTGAGCTGTTTAAGTGGGACCAGATTAAACGCCGCAACTTAACTCACCCTTAATTTTTGCCCTGAGGCTGATGAAGGCGACACATCAATCAGTAACCGTTCTTTTCCAACAATTGATTGACCGTGAAGGGGGCGGGGCGTTGATAGAACTTCAGCAGCGCAGAGGCGCGGTTGGTAAAGATGCCGTCTACGCCTGCCTGCATGACATTGTTGAAGTCGGTGGGTTCATCGAGGGTGTACACATGCACCAACATGCCTTTGTCGTGCGTCGCCTTGTTCATCCAAGGCTGCACGAGGTCAAAGTAGCTCTGATCGCCACCGGCCACCAGCGCTGCCGACGGCCCTGTTCCAATGGCGCCGTGGGCTTTGGCAACGTCCAGCCAGTGTATGAACTCGGCTTTATCTTTGGGTTGCAGTTTGGCGTAGTAGGCCGCTTTATCTTTCTCGCCCGAATCAGCAAAACTCACCTCGGAGTTGGGCGCCATTGCGCCTTCACCCACCCACAGCAGCAATATTTTCGGGGTGTTGGGCATTTCTTTTTGCAGCAGTTCAAGGCTGCTTTTTTCAAACGTTTGCAGGATCACGCGGCCTTTGCCCTGACCCGTTTGAGGTTCGCCGCTGAGCGTGGTGACAGGTTGCAGCCAGCCGCGCTTGCTCAGGGCATTTTTAAGGTCATGTTCAAGGCCCGGGAACTGCTTGGGCTCCTTGGTTTCGATGTACAGGCCGGGTTTGTGCTGCGGGTTGGCCTCGGCGATGTCGATGATTTCATCCAAGGTAAGGATTTGCAGCCCCTTATAAGACGCTCGAGCGCGCTCAGGATAGGCTGCGTTGAACCAACTGCCCGCATCCAGGGTTTTTAGCTCGGCCATGGTGAAGGCGTTGGCAGGGCTGTCCTTGCGGTCCGGGAATTTTTTAGCGACGTCGGTGGTACGCAACAGGCTGTTGTCATGCAAAGCAAACAACACACCATCTTTACTGCGCTGTACATCCATTTCCAGGTAATCGGCACCCAGGTCGCGGGCAACGGTATACGCCGCGGCCGTTGACTCAGGAGCGTCGAATGAGGCGCCACGATGGGCAATAACTGCCGGACGCGGGATGCCCTGAGCCTTGGCCAGCTCCGCTTGAGCAGTGTCAGACGGGCTGGCGGCGTTTGCGCCGCTCATGCCCAGCAGCAGGCTGAGGAGCAGGGCGCTTTTGCCAAACATATCCGGCATGGGGTGAGTTCCTTTCGGTCAGTAAAATTAAGGGCGTCTTTTTAACAACTGACAGCCGTGAGGGCTATCGAGAACCCGACATAAATGTACGTGAGGTTCAATTTGCAGCGCTTTAAAGGTGTGTTCTGCAGTATTCTGGCGCGCAGCAGCGTCCCCAGCAGAGGGAGCAAGCCTTTATCCTTGCGTGTAAACCATCGTCCTAGAGCCTTTAGTGCTCATTAGTGAGGTTTACCATGCGCATCACTTCAGAACTGATCTGCCAAGCCGCCGATCAACTTAACGGCTTCGTCGGTTTCAATCGTAAGACAGGGCAGTACATTGTCCGTTTTAGTGAAGATTCCTTCGGGATGGACGTTGCTGACGACAACATCACCCCCACCAGCGAATTTGTATGGCAAGCCGGCAATGCCGACACCATGACACTCAAGCGCGAGCTGGTTCAGTTGCTGCTGGATCAAAATATCGATGATCGGCTGAACATCACCGAGCCGTTGCGTGTGTACATGCGCAGGCAGGATGTTCCTGAAATCAGTGCCGTACGACGTTGCGTTACCCCTTAGGTTGGCGGGGCGCGTGTTTATCCGGGGTTGCGCAATGCGGGTTCCGGAAACACATCGGCCGCAGCAATGCTGATTTTGTTGCGGCCGGTATTTTTGGCGATATACAGCGCTTTGTCGGCTTCGCCAAGCCATAGGGAGGCATCGTTGAATTCGGCGCGGTATGACGCCAGCCCGATGCTCAAGCTGACGCGCAACGCCGGGTCATTGTTATGCAGGTCATTGCAGAAGACCTGTCGCAGCCGCTCCATAATGTCTTGCGCCTGCTCCAGGTTGCGGTCGGGGAGAATGACGCAAAACTCGTCCCCGCCGTAACGCCCCGCCAAGTCCTCAGCCCTCAAGTTGTCCTTCAATTGCTTACTGAACTGGCGCAGTACGCTGTCGCCGACGATATGCCCGTAGGTGTCATTGATGCACTTGAAATGGTCGATATCAATCAAGGCCAGCGTCGCACGTGCGTTATTTTGCCGACACTGCTCAAAGCTGAGCTTTAGAAGGTCTTTCCAGGAGCCGTGGTTTAAAAGTCCAGTCAGGCTGTCGGTACGGCTGAGTGCACTGAGGGTGCGCTTGTGTTCGGCCAGCTTGATGGCCAGCCGATAACAGACCATGCCCACCGCGAACGGGTAGAGCGTCAGCATGGGCAAGCAGGCGTAGATCTGCAGGGGCGTGATGGTCGTGTTAAACGCCGCGCCCAATAACGACCAAGAAATCAGTACGCCGCTCAGTTGGGCTATCGCGCCACGAAGCAGCATTTTTTGGCCACCCGCTGCGACGTTATTCATGGTCATCATTGACAGGATGGTAACCGTGGGCAATGGATTGAACTGCATACTCGCCGCCCAAAACCCGCCCCACAGTGAGTCGATCAACATGTTGCGGCGCTCGGCCTGAAACGGATACGCCGAACGTGTCGAGAGCAGCAGGGCCAAGTGTGGCCATATGAACCCGTTGAACAGCAGCAATACCCATACCCAGGCAGGCCTGTCGAGTGGATAGAGAGTCGCCATCACGCTGAAACAGCCAATGCCCAACCCTACGATGCGTGGCACGTAGATGCGTTTGGCGAATGACAGGCCTTTGCCTCTTTTATAGTCCATGGCGTGGTCTACAGAAAAAGGTCGTTCAACGTGAATTGGGTTTGATAGAGGCCGCGCGTGCTTTATGCACTTAAGATCAACTGTGTTCAAGCGTAGCTGCTGAACGTTTCTCAAGGACCTCATTTAATCTGACCGTGTGGCGGTGTGTTGACGCAGGGCTCAGCAAACAGCGATGGGGCGGCAATCGGGGTCAGCGCGAGCCTTTTGATCTGTTTTGGTCGATTGAGGTGGGCCGTTGCATGCCGGAGGTGCCAGGCCCTTTTACGGGTACAACCGAGATGTTTCCGGGCGCCGTCATTGGCAACTGACCCCACCACGTTGGATCTGGCCTTCCATGGCCGGCACGACGCCTTTGCTCGGATGCATCTGCCCGCCGGGTGACGGCTGGCGTGGCGTTGAATCTACACCGCCGGTGTTTACTCGATCATTGCGTAATCGCTGCGACCCATCGGGTCCGGCGTCGTGCCGCGAATGTTCTCACCTCTGCCTGGAGCGAACCCCGGAAAGAACACCAGGCCTTCAGCCTCAAGGCGGTGAGCCAGGGCCAGCAGGGTTACGTCACGAACGGGCTCCCCGGACTCAAAACGTTTAATGGCCGCTACCGAAACTCGGGACGCTTCGCTCAGTCGTTCAAAGCTCCAGCCCAGCATTTCGCGTGCCTGAGCGCAGTGCAACGGGGTGAATTGGTTGAGGACGATTCGCTCAAACGTAGTGCGCATCGCTGAGTTCGACATGGGCATTCTCCGGGGCTGAGTCTAGGTTTGAAAACACTGTGTTTTTATACAGTTATTTCAAAATTTGAACAAATCCATTTTTTTGATCTGTTCCTGCGGAGCCGCAGTGTGCTTAACCCTTGATTTGAGCCGGTCTGCAACAGACCTGATCTGTCGAGAAATTCGATATAGCCCGTTGCTTATTCCCTGGCCATAAAAAAGGCTGCCCTTGGGCAGCCTTTATAGTCAGCGTTTTGTCACGTCTGGAATCAGTCCCAGCTCAGTGCGCCGCCCGTTTGGTACTCGATCACGCGAGTCTCGAAGAAGTTTTTCTCTTTCTTCAAGTCCATGATTTCGCTCATCCACGGGAACGGGTTAGTGGTGCCCGGGTATTCT
>NZ_JAAQWY010000022.1:0-94216 GCF_012985765.1 Pseudomonas sp. WS 5071
GGAGTAACTTGTTCAGCAGGGCAGCTTTACGCTCAGGTGAATAGCTCGACATTACAGCTCTCTTTGACGCCCCCGATCTATCGTTTTGATAAATCAGCTCAGGCGACAACTAGCCTGACACCGGGGGCAAGGGTGTTATCAGTATTCTGAGCCTGGCCAGATCAAAAACACCGGTCACAGCCTTCGAATTTTCCGAAAAGGCCGCCCATGTGCTGTGGTTGTGCAACCAACTGCACACGTCTATGACCGCACGGTATTTGCCCAGGCAGGACGAGCCTCCCCCTCAAGCCATGCGACTTTCGGCACGTGAGTCCGAAGTCCTGAAGTGGACGGCGGAAGGCAAGACCGCGTTTGACATTGGCATGATCCTGAGCCTGACCACGCGCACAGTGAATTTCCATATCAGTAGTGCCATTCGCAAAATGGGTGCGAACAATAAAACGTCAGCCGTGGTAATCGCGACAAAGTCGGGCTTGTTATAGCCAAACCGGCGAGTTGTCTGCATCCAGACCATCACCTGATAAACGCATCAGGTAATCCCCTGCAAAAAAAAGTAAAATCGCGCACACCTGTAAACCCCACGGACTCCAGTGTTGATTCTTGCCCTTCAGGGCAGAGATGCCGCTGTCGATTCCCCAGAGTTTGTCCCAATGCCTGTGCTCGACACCCCGTTCGCCCATCTCCACTTGATCCGCCAGCCTGAACAACAGAATGAGCCGCTACAGGCCTTCGATGCTGCGGACGAGTATTTACTCAATCACCTGGCCGAACAGGGGTTGCCAAAGGGCAGCCGTGTTCTGGTGCTTAACGACAGTTTTGGTGCGCTGGCTATCAGCCTGGTCAGCTCAATGAATGTCACCAGCAGCAGCGACTCGTTCCTGGCCATTCAGGCACTGGAAAAAAACCTCACCCGTAACCAGTTTGCATTCAATGCCGTGACCGTCATTGCGGCGAGTCAGCCACTGATCGGTCCGTTCGATTGCGTAGTGGTCAAAGTGCCTAAAACCCTGGCCCTGCTTGAAGAACAACTGATCCGCTTACAAGGCCAACTGGCGCCGGGCGCCAAGGTAATAGCCGGCGCCATGATCAAGCACCTGCCCCGCGCGGCCGGTGATCTGTTGGAGCGCTACATCGGCCCGGTGCAGGCCTCGCTGGCCGTGAAAAAAGCGCGTCTGTTGAGCGCAACAGTGGAAGACAAAGAGGCTTTCACTTCACCTTATCCGACCCGCTACCGACTGGATGAGCCCGCCATCGAGTTGATTAACCACGCCAACGTTTTCTGCCGCGAAGGACTGGATATCGGCACGCGGGCGTTTCTGCCACACCTGCCAAAAAATCTGGGGGCTGCGCGGGTAGCGGACCTGGGATGTGGCAATGGCGTTCTGGCGATTGCCAGTGCGTTGAGTAATCCGGATGCCCAATACACGTTGGTCGATGAGTCGTTTATGGCTGTGCAATCGGCACGTGAAAACTGGCAGGCAGCATTGGGTGAACGCGAGGTTGTCGTGCGTGCTGACGACGGGTTGGCAGGTCAGGCGCCACAATCGCTGGACGTGGTGCTGTGTAACCCGCCCTTCCATCAACAGCAGGTCGTGGGCGACTTTCTGGCCTGGCGCATGTTCAATCAGGCCCGTGATGCGCTGGTGGTGGGGGGCGCGCTGTACATCGTCGGCAATCGCCATCTGGGCTACCACAGCAAGCTGGCGAAGCTGTTTAGGGGGGTCGAACAAGTGGCAGCGACCCCCAAGTTCGTGATTCTCAAAGCGCGCAAATAAAAGCACTGTCGTCACTGCCCGGGCGCGTGAGTTTGCGAGGGATCGCGGACCGTACGTGGAGATCTTTGTGCCGCGCCAGGGTCAACAACACCACGTTTTCCACGTCAAAAAAAACCCGCCGAAGCGGGTTATAAATCCGTGCTGCAAGGCAACGGGATGGGAAGTCAGTGGCTTTTCATGCCGGCCGCCGTCATAAACAGGCGTATCAGCAGGGCAAATACAGCCAGGCTCGCCACACTGGCGGTCCAGATCACCAGCAACCAGCCAATGCGTTGCCACAGCGGCTTCTTCTCGCACTCTTGCACGTCGTTCAGATAATCTTTTCCAGCCATGTTCGGCACTCCTCTGCAAGCAATGGCTGCGACCCTTGGGCCGCAGCGGCACGTGCGACTAGTGGTATCCGTCTTCGTGGGTCACCTTGCCGCGGAACACGTAGTAGCTCCAGTAGGTGTAACCCAGGATGAACGGAATGATGAACAGGGTTCCGACCAGCATGAAGCCCTGACTTTGCGGCGGCGCCGCTGCATCCCAGATCGAAATCGCAGGCGGGACGATGTTTGGCCACAGGCTGATGCCCAGCCCGCTATACCCCAGGAAAATCAGCACCAGGGTCAACAGGAACGGGGCGTAATGCGCATTGCGAGCAATCGCCTTGAGCAACGCATACATGGTTACCAACACCAGAATCGGCACCGGTAAGAACCAGAACAGATTAGGCAACGTGAACCAGCGCGCCGCGATGTCGGAATGCGCCAGCGGTGTCCACAGGCTTACAACCCCCATCAAAACCAGTACAGCCAATGCCAGTGGGCGGCCCAGCTTGTGCATCCGTTCTTGCAGGGAGCCTTCGGTTTTCATGATCAACCACGTGCAACCCAGCAAGGCGTACGCCACGATCAGTGCAATCCCGCAGAACACCGTGAAGGGCGAAAGCCAGTCCAGCCCGCCACCGGCGTATTGGCGATTGACCACCGGGATGCCATCAATGAACGCACCCAGCGCTACACCCTGGAAGAACGTCGCCGCAATAGAGCCGCCGATGAACGCTTTGTCCCAAATATGGCGTTTCTCGGCCCGGGCCTTGAAGCGGAACTCAAAGGCCACACCCCGAAAGATCAAACCGATCAGCATCAGTACCAGCGGCAGGTACAGCGCCGACAGCACCACGGAGTACGCCAGCGGGAAAGCGCCATACAGCGCTGCGCCGCCCAGTACCAGCCAGGTTTCGTTACCGTCCCAGACGGGGGCAACAGTGTTCATCATCACGTCTCGGTCTTTCTCGCCCTGGATGAACGGAAAGAGGATGCCGATGCCGAGATCGAAGCCATCCATGACCACGTACATCATGATCCCGAAGATGATGATGATTGCCCAGATAAGTGGCAGATCAATACCCATGACTCAATTCCCCTTGTTCAGGCTGTCGCTGTAGCCTTCTTCTGTGCCTTCGTCGGCAGCAGACAAAGGACGGGCAGGCGTGCGTTGCTGACCTGGACCACCCGACGGGCGCTCATCCCCTTCATGGGTGACCGGACCTTTGCGCACCAGACGCATCATGTAGCCCAGACCAACACCAAACAGTGAGAAGTAGACCAGCACAAACAGGATCAGGGTGATGCTCATCTGCGTCACGCTGTGATTGGAGGACGCATCAGCAGTGCGCATCAACCCGTAAACAACCCACGGTTGACGACCGATCTCAGTGGTAAACCAGCCTGCCAGAATGGCGATCAGGCCGGACGGTCCCATCCACAACACCAGACGCAAGAACCAGCGGTTCTCGTACAGCGTGCCCCGCTTGCGCAGCCAGAGGCTCCACAGCCCGATGAAGATCATGAGCATCCCCAGCGCGACCATGATGCGGAAGCTGAAGAACACAATGGTCGAGTTCGGACGGTCGGCGGCCGGGTAATCCTTCATCGCCGGGATTTGTTTATCCAGGCTGTGGGTGAGGATCAGGCTGCCCAGGTACGGCACTTCAATCTTGTAATCAGTGGTTTCGGTTTTCATGTTCGGGATGCCGAACAGGATCAGTGGCGTAGGTTCGCCGGGTTTGTTCTCCCAGTGACCTTCAATCGCCGCGATTTTCACAGGCTGATACTTCAGCGTATTCAGGCCATGGGCATCGCCGATAAAGGCTTGCAGCGGAGCAACCACCAGCGCCATCCACATAGCCATGGAGAACATCCGACGTATGGCCGGTGTGTTACGACCGCGCAACAGGTGCCAGGCTGCCGAAGCACCGACGAAGAACGCCGTGGCCACAAATGCGGCCGTCGCCATGTGCGCCAGACGGTACGGGAACGACGGGTTGAAAATCACCGCCAGCCAGTCCACCGGAATCACCCGGCCGTCGATGATCTCGTAGCCCTGCGGGGTTTGCATCCAGCTGTTGGATGCCAGAATCCAGAAGGTCGACACCAGTGTCCCGAGGGCCACCATCGCGGTCGAGAAGAAGTGCATGCCGCGACCCACGCGGTTCCAGCCGAAGAGCATGACGCCCAAAAACCCGGCTTCAAGGAAGAACGCAGTGAGCACTTCATAGGTCAGCAGAGGCCCGGTGACAGACCCTGCGAAGTCGGAAAACTGCGACCAGTTCGTGCCGAACTGATACGCCATGACCACGCCGGAAACCACGCCCATACCAAAGTTGACAGCGAAAATCTTCGACCAAAAGTGATACAGATCGCGGTAGGTATCGTCACGGGTTTTCAGCCACATCCCTTCAAGCACCATCAGGTAACTGGCGAGACCGATGGTAATGGCGGGAAAAATAATGTGGAACGATACGGTAAACGCAAACTGAATTCGGGCGAGATCTAAAGCCTCCAAACCGAACATAAGCCATCCTCTATCAGGTATCAGGTCGTTCAGAACACAGGCACGGCGCCTGTATCCAACTGTCCCGCAGGCCGTGGCACCACGAATCGGCGTTCGCTCTTTCAACCACAACACGAAGGGGATCTGGCCGGCTGGCCACTCCAGATTAAACGTGAGGTGTTTTGATCTGGATCAAGCAATGCTGAAAGAGTAGTCCATTCCTGGCGAGCGGCTAATGTGGTTTGTTGTCGCGTGACAGGATGTCCCAGGCCCCGGAATAGACCTTTGCAAGAAATGCAGGTAATCGTTTTGGAAGGTTTTCGCGCTTGCCGTTTGTCCGCTTTAAGGCCCCCTTTTTGCGTCATTACTTGTTACAACTTAATGATAACCTCGCCACCTCCTTTACCCGCAGTGACGGCCGTTTAATGAATCACCCGCCTTTATTACTTCGCCATCACCGTCCGTTTATCGCCTTTTGGTTTGCCCGCATCTTTACTGCCAGTGCATTTCAAATGCTGACCGTGGCCATCGGCTGGAACTTGTATCAGCTCACTGGCAACGTCATGGACCTGGGCTGGGTCGGTCTCATCGAGTTCACTCCGCGTGTGCTGTTTATGTTGCACACCGGGCATGTGGCGGATCGCTATGACCGGCGCAAAGTCGCTGCGCTTTGCCAAACCCTGCAGGGCATGATTGCGCTGACGCTGGCCATCAGCAGTGCAACCGACAACGTCACGCGGGAAATGATTTTTCTCCTGGCGTTCCTGTTGGGCAGCGCCCGCTCCTTTGAAATGCCCAGCACACAGGCGCTGCTGCCCTCCATCGTGCCCGCCAGCCTGTTCCCCCGCGCGGTGGCGGCGGCACAGGCCGCGCAACAATCGGCCACCATTATTGCCCCGGCGTTTGGCGGTTTGCTCTACGCCTTTGGCAGTGTCTGGGTGTATGGCCCTGCCGTCGCGCTGTACTTCATTGCTGCGCTGTTGATGAGCAACTTGCCTGCACGGCAAGCGGCATTGAACAAAGGCAAAGCCACGTTGGACTCACTGCTGGGGGGCATTCGCTTTATCCGCCGTCACCCGGATGTGCTGGGCGCGATATCGCTGGACTTATTTGCCGTGCTGCTGGGCGGCGCGACGGCGCTGTTGCCGGTATTTGCCAAAGACATCCTGCTTACCGGGCCGTGGGGCTTGGGCATGCTGCGATCGGCACCGGCAGTCGGTGCGCTGCTGATGTCCCTGTGGCTGGCCCGTTTCCCGGTGGAGCGCAAGGTCGGGCGCATCATGTTTACAGCCGTGGGCGTGTTCGGCGTCGCAACCATCGCCTTCGGGCTGTCGACATCGTTCTGGTTCTCAATGGCAGTACTCGTCGTGCTTGGCGCGGCGGACATGATCAGCATGGTGATTCGCGCATCGTTTGTGCAACTGCAAACCCCGGATGAAATGCGCGGTCGCGTAAGCGCGGTCAATGGCCTGTTTATCGGCGCGTCTAACCAACTGGGCGAGTTCGAGTCAGGCGCAACGGCTCATTGGTTGGGCACCGTGCCAGCGGTGGTGTTGGGCGGCCTCGGAACGCTGGTCGTCACCGGGCTGTGGATAAAACTGTTCCCCGGGTTGGCCAGGCGCGACCGGATGCTAGAAGAAAAAGCCCTGTAGTCGCTACCGATTGGGAGCAGCTACTTTATATAGAGGCGTGCACTCAGCCGGTTATGCGGTGGCACCAGCGAGGTATTAGTAAACTCGAACCACCCGCCATCGGTGTTACGAAACGTGAAGGTATAGAGGTAACCCACTGTGGTGCCTGCACCATTACAGGTCACAAGCCCCTCACCCCGGTTACACACCGGTGTGCGCGTGCCATCTACCTCATGCCCATTGAAGGTTACCCACGGCTGGTTACTGCCATAACCCCGCTCCAGCACATGCACCTTGATAGTGGCGCCATGGTGCGCTCTACGGGTTTTCTCATTACCACGCACCTCCTCTGTCGCGCCCGTCTTAGACACCACCTGCAAAACTTCGAGCGCACTCAAGGGCAGCGCGGGTGCCGCATTGAGGCCTGCGCTGAGGAACAGGCTCAAACAAGCCAAAACAGATTTGATAGTGCGTGTCATAAGCCCCCCGAAAAACTGGCACACAGTATGCCTGTCACCCAGACGTTACAAAACATCGCCGCTCACCCAAACCAAAGCAGCCATACGCTGAAGCTGCTGGTATGATGCGCGGCTTTTTCCGACAGACAGAAAAACTTCAGGCGTTACAAGTCTGTGCTTTGCTGTTGAAAACGATTTAATGACGGCGCCTGGGGGCGCCACGGGGACTGGCATGCTGGAAAGGCTGTTTCAACTCAAGGCACACAACACCAACGTGCGTACCGAGATCCTTGCGGGGATCACCACGTTTCTGGCAATGGCCTATATCCTGTTCGTAAACCCGAGCATCCTCGGCGAAACCGGCATGGATAAAGGCGCAGTGTTTGTCGCAACCTGCCTGGCGGCCGCCATCGGTTCGGCAATCATGGGCATCATCGCCAACTACCCGATTGCGCTGGCTCCGGGCATGGGCCTGAACGCCTTCTTCACCTACACCGTGGTCCTGCACATGGGTCACACCTGGCAAGTTGCGCTGGGTGCCGTCTTCATTTCCGCCGTATTGTTCTTCCTGCTGTCGATTTTTCGCATCCGCGAATGGATCATCAACAGCATTCCGCTGCCCCTGCGCTCAGCGATTGCCGCCGGTATCGGCCTGTTTTTGGCGCTGATCGCACTGGGTAACGCCGGCATCGTGGTGGCCAACCAGGCCACACTGGTCGGCATGGGCGACCTGACTCAACCAAAAGTCATCCTGGCTTCGCTGGGCTTTGCCGTGATCGTGGCGCTGGAAGCCATGAAAGTTCGGGGCGCAGTGCTGATCGGCATTCTGGGCGTGACCGTCGCCTCTATCCTGATGGGCGTGACCGCGTTCGGTGGTGTGATGTCGATGCCGCCTTCGCTGGCCCCAACCTTCCTGCAACTGGACATCAAAGGCGCGCTGGACATCGGCCTGGTCAGCGTGATCTTTGCGTTCCTGTTCGTTGACCTGTTTGACAACTCGGGCACCCTGATCGGGGTTGCCAAGCGTGCAGGCCTGATGGGCAAAGACGGCCATATGCCGAAAATGGGCCGTGCCCTGATTGCTGACAGCACCGCGGCCATGGCCGGTTCGCTGCTGGGTACCTCCACCACCACCAGCTACATCGAATCGGCTGCTGGCGTGAGCGCCGGGGGCCGTACCGGTCTGACCGCCATCGTGGTCGGCATCATGTTCTTGCTGGCACTGTTCTTCTCGCCCTTGGCCGCCAGCGTACCGGCATTCGCCACCGCGCCAGCCCTGATGTTCGTGGCCGTGCTGATGATGAGCGGCCTGGCCGAGATCGAATGGGACGACGTGACCGTTGCCGCGCCGGTGGTCATTACCGCCCTGGCCATGCCGTTCACGTATTCCATCGCCAACGGTATCGCCTTCGGCTTCATTTCCTGGACAGTGATCAAGTTGCTGTCGGGCCGCGCCCGCGAGCTGAATGCGCCATTAATCATTCTGTCGGTCTTGTTCGTGGTCAAATTGGGTTGGTTTAACGCATGAGTGCCTTGCCGTTTGATTCTGCAACGTACGCCGTAGAGCTGGAGGCCAAGGCCAACCGTCTGCGCGAGTTGCTGGCGCCGTTCGACGCGCCGGAACCTCAAGTCTTCGACTCGCCGATGACACACTTTCGTCTGCGCGCCGAGTTCCGCCTGTGGCGCGAAGCCGGCGAGCGTCACTACGCGATGTTTTCCCCGGAAGACAAACGCACGCCGATCCTGATCGAAGATTTTCCGATTGCCAGCCTGCGGATCAATCAGTTGATGCCGCAGCTCAAGGCCGCCTGGAAAGCCAGCTCCGCGTTGAGCCACAAGCTGTTTCAGGTGGAGTTCCAGACCACCCTCGCAGGCGATGCGATGGTCACGTTGTGCTACCACCGCCCGCTGGATGAGCACTGGCAACAGGCAGCCGAACAGCTGGCTCAAGACCTCGACATCAGCGTGATTGGCCGTTCCAAAGGCAAGCGTGTCGTGATCGGGCGCGATCATGTGGTGGAAAAACTTGAGGTGGCAGGTCGCACCTTCAGTTATCAACAGCCTGAAGGCGCGTTCACCCAGCCTAACGGCACGGTGAACCAAAAGATGCTCAATTGGGCCTACGAGGCGCTCGGCGAGCGTTCGGATGACTTGCTGGAGCTGTATTGCGGCAACGGCAACTTCACCTTGCCGCTGGCCACCCGTGTGCGCAAAGTGCTGGCCACTGAAATCAGCAAGACCTCAGTGTATGCCGCGCTCAACAACCTCAGCGACAACGCTGTGGATAACGTCACGCTGGTCAGGTTGTCGGCTGAAGAGTTGACCGAGGCGCTGAATGAAGTGCGTCCGTTCCGGCGTTTGCAGGGCATTGACCTGAAAAGCTACGACTTTGGCAGTGTGTTCGTTGACCCGCCCCGTGCTGGCATGGACCCGGACACCTGCGAACTGACCCGACGCTTCGACAACATTCTGTATATCTCGTGTAACCCGCTGACCCTGGCCGAGAACATCGCCCAACTGCACGACACCCACCGCATCGAGCGTTGCGCGGTGTTTGACCAATTCCCGTGGACCCACCACATGGAATCCGGTGTGCTGCTGGTTCGCCGATAAGCGGCTGTAAAAAACCTCGGGGCTCTTGAGCGACTACACAAGCTCACCTGTCGTCGCTCAAGAGCCCCGAGGCTGTAATCGGACGCGAAGCGTTCGTAAAACCTTCCCCCTGCCCCGGCACTCCGCCGAGTACGTTTTTTAACGTCGTTTGCACCCTGCGCTCGGGGACCCCACTGCCACTTCTTACGGCCAAACCCTAACCGCCCAGCACCGCCCACCGCTGTTCGAGGCCTTGGCTATTCTCTGGTTAAGCGTCAGCAGTGACGTCTTTCTTGACGCTTCGCAGCAAGCCTTTCGTCAATACGCAGGAAAATACTGAGGCATGCGTCTGAAGACACTGCGTGACATAGGCCAACGATCTAGAACGATACGTCTGTAATAAGCCGTCAGAAATTTCAATTCAGCGTGAAGCTGCAACGGAGGCCAGTCCCTCAATCACGTTGAGACGACCAATGCCCTGACCCCGTCAGGGCAGCGTGAAAAGCGTCTGCTTCAGGGCTTGCGCTGTTTTCCGACCTTTGCATGGGGTTCCATGCCTTGCCCGTTCATCCTCGGCTTCTACCAGGGTTTCTTGGCTTGCCGCAAAGGAAACAGAGTGAGTTGTCGATTTGAGCTTTTCGTCCATGCTCAACCTTAGGCAGGTCACTTCCCCGAGGAACAAGCCGCTGAGATCCATCCCCGAAAAACCGGCTCCCTGGAGCATGAAGGAAAGCGGCCCCCTTTTAGTTTTTCTCGAGAATGTTTTTCGATTGACCCTCAGGGTGACTGCCATCTACCTGAACTTATCACTGCGGCGTCATAGCACTAAGTGCCACACTCCGCGGTCTGTGCAAGAGCGTCTGACAGCCGGGCTGGCGCAGCCCTCCGTCAGCAACAACACTTATGAAAACGATTGATAGAGGAAACCTCCATGCTTTGGAAAAAAGGCCGGCGTAGCGACAACGTGGAAGACGTGCGCGATCAAAGTACCGGAGGCGGCGGCGGGATGCGCATCGGGGGCGGTAAAGGCTTGAGCCTGATGGCCGTTGTGGTCATCGTCGGTTTCGGCTTGCTGACCGGGCAGGACCCCATGCAAATTCTCGGGCAGTTGAGCGGCCAGTTGACGGAGCAATCATCGCCGCAGGTCTCGCAACAAACAGGCCATGCGCCGCCTGCCAACGATCAACAAGCCGAGTTCGTGCGTGCCGTGCTGGGCGACACCGAAGACACATGGCGTCAGGTCTTTCAGCAGTCTGGCCGCACCTATAAAGACCCGACCCTGGTGTTGTTCAGTGGTCAGATCAACTCGGCGTGCGGCTCTGCCTCCTCCGCCAGCGGACCTTTTTACTGCCCAGCCGACCAGAAAGTCTACCTGGACATGAGCTTTTTCCAGGAGATGGCTCAGCGCTTTCAAGCCGCAGGGGATTTTGCCCAGGCGTATGTGATTGCCCATGAAGTGGGCCATCACGTGCAAACGTTGTTGGGCGTGTCGTCGAAAATGCAAATGGCCCGTCAGCAAGGCAAACCCATGAAAGGCGATGGCGGTTTGCTGGTACGTCAGGAATTACAAGCGGACTGTCTGGCAGGCGTGTGGGCCAGCATTGCGCAAAAACGCTTGAACTGGCTGGAGCCGGGTGACATTGAGGAAGCGCTGAACGCGGCAAACGCCATTGGTGATGACCGTTTGCAGCAGCAAGGCCAAGGACGCGTAGTGCCAGACTCCTTTACCCACGGTACTTCGGCGCAACGGGTGAAGTGGTTCAAGACCGGTTTCGCGCATGGCGACATTAATCAGTGCGACACCTTTTCCGCACCGAGCCTGTAACGGTTTTAACAATATCGCAACCCGCAAAGCCGCTGACAAGTAGCGGCTATCGGGCTGCGCATGTGACACGTGAGACTGGCCGAGGTCAGGCCAACAAACGCCGCAGTTCAAAACAATCCCTGGCGTGCCAGTCGGCCAGACCGGGCCACGGGTTTTCAGGGACGTTGACCAGCACAGTCTTGCTGCCAGCAGCACGCCCGCACTCAAGGTCAAAACGAAAATCCCCTACCATCACCATCTGCGCAGGCTCAACGTTCCACGCTTTGGCCAGTTTCAGCAGGCCATCGGGGTCGGGTTTGTGCGCTGCGTTGTCACGTCCCAACACGTCTTGAGCCGCGAAACATTGCTCAAGACCGATGGCCTTGAGGGTGATGCGCGCCAGTTCCTGTGCGTTGCGGGTCAACACGCCTAAACGCACGCCGCGCTCGACGAGATCGAGAACCAACTCGACCGCGCCAGGGGCCGCTTTCGAGGCCAGCGCCAGCTCACGCTCGTGCTCCAGCAGCCAGGCGTGCTTTTCGGCCGATTCGGCGGGCGGCAAACCGGCGAGGTGAGTAAGGATGTCTTCATCGTCCGGGATACACAGTTCGCGATGAATCAGTTGGAAGTCATGCACCGCCACGGTTAGCGTGCCGTCCATGTCGAACACCCAATGCTTTACATCTTTTAGCGTCATGCCCAGTCCTTGCGATGGCGAATTAAACCTTCCTGAGTGACCGATGCCACTAACTGCCCGGCGCGGTTATACACGCTGCCGCGGGAGAAGCCCCGGGAGTTGCCTGCCCAAGGGCTGTCCATGGCATACAGCAACCAGTCGTCAGCACGCAGGTCTGCGTGGAACCACAGGGCGTGGTCGAGGCTGGCCACTTGCATGTCTTTTTGCCACACGCCTTTGCCATGAGGCAGCAGCGAGGTGGTCAGCAAGCCGAAGTCCGAGGCGTAAGCCAGCAGGTACTTATGCAGCGCGGGGGTATCGGCCAGCGCGCCGTCGGCCCGAAACCAGACGTACTTGATCGGGTCGCAGACCTTGGGGTTGAACGGGTCTTCCCCCACCACCGGACGGAATTCGATGGGTTTGGCACACAGCAGTTTTTCGCGCATGGCCTCAGGAATCAGGTGCGCGCGCTGACGGATCAGCTCCAGCTCGGAGGGCAGATTCTCAGGGCCGACCACCTGGGGCATCGGAATCTGATGCTCGAATCCGCCTTCATCGTATTGAAACGACGCGCTGCAGGTAAAAATCGGCTGGCCCTTCTGGATCGCCGTCACCCTGCGCGTGCTGAAGCTGCCGCCATCGCGCACCCGGTCGACCTGATACACCACGGCCAGTCCGGCATCGCCGGGCCGCAGGAAGTAACCATGCATCGAATGCACGTGCCGGGCGTCTTCAACCGTCTGGCTCATGGCGGACAACGATTGGCCGAGCACCTGACCGCCGAACAACTGGCGAAAGCCCAAGTCCTGACTGCGGCCGCGAAAGAGGTTCTCTTCGATCGGTTCCAGGGTCAGCAAATTGACCAGATCATCCAACACTTGGCTCATTCAGTTTTTCCTCACACAGAGCAATACCGGCGCAATCTTCGCTGCGACGGTCAAACAAAATTCGGCACTCGCCGCCTAACCTACAACTTGAAAGTCATTTGCCTGCTTATCCGTGCAGTGTTTCCAACCATTGCGCCCGACTGATCCGATACAGCACGTGGGGCCGCAATGCATGCCCCTCCGGGAGCTTCGGGTGTTCAAAATCTCCCGCCAGGTCACGCTGCATACCGATGGCCTGCATCACTTTTTGCGAGGGCAAATTGGCCTCGGTGGTAAAAGACACCACTTGATCCAGCGCCAGTCGGTCAAACGCGCAGCGCAACACTGCCCAGGCGGCTTCACTGGCGTAGCCCAACCCCCAATGTTCGGGCGCCAGGCGCCAGCCAATCTCGACAGCCGGCGTGAACGGTGCATCGAACCCGACGTTCCATAAACCGGTAAAGCCGATAAACGCACCCGTGTCTTTACGCTCCAATGCCCACAGCCCGTAACCATATTCAGCAAAGTGACCGCGAATACGGCCAATCATGGCAGCACTTTCGAGGCGAGTAAGCAGCCCCGGAAAATACCGCATGACCTGGGGATCGGCGCACATGGCAGCGAACTCTGCCAGATCCGTGTCGCGCCAGGGACGCAAGCGCAGACGGGCACTTTCGAGCTCCTGAATTTGCTCCATCAAACCCCTCCGATTGATGACCGGGCTTTTCATCTGTCGGGCAGTGTACCGCGCTGTTAAGATCCGGCGCTCGTTCCGACGTGAAATCCCCATGCCTTTACCGCTGATTTATCACGATGACTACAGCCCGGCGTTCCCGCCCGAGCATCGTTTCCCAATGGATAAATTCCGCCTGCTGCGCGACCACCTGGTGGAAACCGGGCTGACCCGGGACACCGACCTGCTTCGCCCCGAGCTATGCCCTGTGGATATCCTCGCCCTCGCCCATGATCCGGCGTACATCGAGCGCTACATGGCGGGCGAGCTGGCGCGTGAAGATCAGCGTCGTCTGGGCCTGCCCTGGAGCGAAGCCCTGGCGCGGCGCACGATTCGCGCAGTCGGCGGCTCCTTGCTCGCCGCGGAACAGGCATTGAGCCACGGCTTGGCCTGCCACTTGGCCGGTGGCACCCATCACGCGCACTACGATCACCCTGCGGGCTTTTGCATCTTCAATGATCTGGCAGTCATCAGCCGTTATTTGCTGGAAAGCGGGCGCGTAAGTCGCGTGCTGATTTTTGACTGCGACGTGCACCAAGGTGATGGCACTGCCCGCATTCTGGAATCTACGCCAGAGGCGGTTACTGTTTCGCTGCACTGCGAAAAGAACTTTCCGGCGCGCAAGGCGCAAAGCGACTGGGACATTGGCCTGCCCATGGGTATGGGCGATGCGGCCTATTTACAAGTGGTGGATGAAGCGCTGAATTACTTATTGCCGCTGTACCAGCCGGACTTGGTGTTGTACGACGCCGGGGTCGATGTCCACCAGGATGACGCGTTGGGGTATTTGAAACTGACTGACGCAGGCCTCGCGGCGCGTGACGAAGCCGTCCTGCGCCATTGTCTGGGCCGTGACATACCGGTGGTCGGGGTAATCGGCGGTGGCTACAGCAAAGACCGTAAAGCGCTCGCGCGCCGCCATGGGATTTTGCATCACAGCGCGCACAGCGTCTGGCGCTCAATGGGCTGCGATTAATTACCCACAATGCCTGTGGAGCTGCTTGTGGATAACCTGAGTGAAAGCCCTTGCAGCCCATACAGAACGGGGCCTGCAAGGCGCTGTATGTTTTTCATACAGATCCAGTCGCCACAGGCTAAAACCGCTGCCGGGCCGCTCTGCACCGGGCGCGTGAGCCATGACGTCGCGGTGGGTATTTAACGCAACGTGACGGCCGATCGCGGCCTCATGCCTGGGCAGCGACTACGGGTTTGCGCAGTCAGGTAGAATGCGCCGCTTATTTCGCCGATTTGCAGCTTGCCATGACTGACGCCATCACTTCCCTTCCCCCTCATGTCGCCATTATTGGCGGTGGCCCGGCGGGCCTTATGGCCGCAGAAGTGCTGAGTCAGGCGGGTGTGCGCGTTGATGTGTACGACGCCATGCCGTCGGTTGGGCGCAAGTTTTTACTGGCCGGGGTCGGGGGCATGAACATCACCCATTCCGAAGCGTACCCTGCCTTTCTTTCACGCTATGCCGAACGGGCGCCAAAGATTGCGCCACTGTTGCGTGCCTTTGATGCCAATGCGCTGTGCCGGTGGATTCACGGGCTAGGGATCGAGACCTTCGTTGGCAGCTCGGGCCGGGTGTTCCCCACCGACATGAAAGCCGCGCCGCTTTTACGCGCCTGGCTCAAGCGTTTGCGCGAGTCCGGTGTCGTTATCCACACCCGCCATCGCTGGTTAGGCTGGCTGCCCGATGGCACATTGCGCGTCGACAGCCCGGAAGGTGAAAAACACATCACCCCCGACGCAACGGTTTTGGCACTGGGAGGCGGCAGTTGGGCGCGGCTCGGGTCCGATGGGGCGTGGATGCCGCTGCTGGCTGAGCGCGGTGTCGCGCTGGCGCCGCTGCAACCTAGCAACTGCGGGTTTGAGGTGGCAGGTTGGAGCGAGGTGTTGCGCAACAAATTCGCCGGTGCGCCGCTGAAAAATATCGCCCTCGCACTGGAGCATCACAGCCCGCGTTTGGGTGAATGCGTGATCACGGCCAGTGGTATAGAAGGCAGCCTGATTTACGCGTGGTCGGCACCGATTCGAGAAGCGATCAACCAGCAAGGGGCAGCCACGGTTCTGATCGACCTGTTACCGGGCAAGGCTGTGGATAACGTGGAAAAGGCGCTGGCCAAACCGCGCGGCTCACGCTCGATGAGCAAGCATCTGCACAGCCAGCTCGGGCTGGACGGAGTAAAAGCAGCGCTGCTGCGCGAATTGGCCCCCCCCGAATGTTTCACGAACCCTGCCCAACTGGCGCGTGCGATCAAAGCGCTGCCATTGCAACTGATCACGCCACGTCCGCTGGACGAGGCCATCAGCAGCGCAGGCGGCGTATCCTTTGAGGCGCTGGACGAGCATTTGATGCTCAAACAGTTGCCGGGGGTGTTCTGCGCAGGCGAGATGCTGGACTGGGAAGCGCCCACTGGCGGCTATTTGCTCACCGGCTGTTTCGCCAGTGGCCGCGCCGCCGGGTTGGGGGTATTAAGCTGGTTGCACCATCAGGCCTGAATTAAACCGCTACCCGGCAGCCCGAGGTAGCGGTTAAAACCTTACTTGCGTTTGCGCGGGCCCGTATTGAACACGGGTACTTTACGCACAGGCTTGACCGTCGGTTCGGCCGGGGCCACTTCACCGCTATCGACCCATTTGCCCAGGTTACGCTTACCGCCACCGCCTGAGGTTTTCGGCTTTTTAGGCTTCTTCGGCTTTTTGATCACCTGACCCGAGGCATCCGTTTCGGGCACGCGGTGCTCAGGCTCGAAGTCCTGCTCTTCATGACGCGCCAAGGTCTGGCGAGTCAGCATCTCAATGGCCGAGAGCATGTTCACTTCATCGGCACACACCAGCGAAATCGCCTCGCCCTTCTGACCGGCGCGGCCGGTACGGCCAATGCGATGGATGTAGTCTTCGGCCACGATCGGCAGGTCGAAGTTGACCACCAGCGGCAGGTCTTCGATGTCCAGACCACGGGCCGCCACGTCGGTGGCCACAAGAATCTGCACTTCACTGGCCTTGAAGCGATCCAGCGCCCGTTGACGCGTTGCCTGCGGTTTATCGCCATGGATGCCGTCAGCGTTGATGCCCAGCGCTTGCAGTTTGCCCACCAGGTCATCCACGCCATTGCGGGTTTTGGCGAACACCAGCACCTGCTTCCAGCGCTGGGTGCGCAGCAAATGCAGGAACAGCTCGGCTTTGCGTTTCTTGTCGACCGGGATCACCCATTGCTTGACGCTGCTGGCCGCAACGTTACGCGGGCTGACTTCAATGCTCAGCGGGTTATCGAGCATTTGCTCGCCCAGCGCCCGGATCGCATCCGAGAACGTGGCCGAGAACAACAGGGTCTGACGCTTTTTTGGCAAGGCGCGGTAGATGTCACGCAGTTCTTCGCTGAAGCCCAGATCGAGCATGCGATCGGCTTCGTCCAGAATCAGGGTTTGCAGCTGGTTGAACTTGATCGCTTTCTGGCGATACAGATCAAGCAACCGACCCGGCGTGGCCACTAACACATCAACACCTTTGCGCATTTTCATCATTTGCGGGTTGATGCTGACGCCGCCATACACCGCGTAGGTGCTCAGGGGCAGGTGTTCGGCGTACTGGCGAATGCTTTCGTGAACCTGTTCGGCCAACTCACGGGTCGGCACCAGCACCAGCGCACGCACAGCGTTACTGGCGACTTTCGGGCCTTCCATGGTCAACGACTGCAAGAGCGGCAGGGCAAAGCCACCGGTTTTACCGGTGCCGGTCTGGGCGGCGGCCATCAGGTCGCGCCCCGCCAGCACGGCGGGAATGGCTTGTGCCTGAACCGGGGTCGGGGTCTGGTAGCCGAGCGTCTCAAGGGCGCGCAGCAAGGGTTCGATCAGGCCAAGGGAGGCGAATGTCATGGGGATACCGTCGAAAAAGGTCAGCGCGTGGGTGCATACGTTGCAATGGCGCGCAGTTTACCCTAATTCAGACGGGTTTCTGCTTGCGCCACTGCGGCAACCCGATCAACACCACAGCGCTGATGATGACCGCCATAGCCAGGCACTCTTCGAAACCGATGGTCTCGCCCGCAAAGGCGATGCCGAGCATCACCGCCACAGCCGGGTTGACATAGGCGTAGCTGGTGGCCGCTGCCGGACGTACGTTTTTGAGCAAATACATGTAAGCACTGAAGGCGATGATCGAGCCGAAAAACACCAGGTACAGTAAGGCGCCCCACCCGGCAGCCGTCGGCATATGGGTCAGACGCTCCCCACTCACCAGGCTGCCAATGAGCAACACAGCGCCGGCAGTGAGCATTTCTGCAGCGCTGGCCATTGGCCCCGCAGGAAGAGGCAAATGGCGGCTCCAGACCGAACCAAACGCCCATGCCGCCGCTGCGAATAAAATCATCGCCGCCCCCAGCGGACTGGCTTGCAGGTTGGAGCCGAGGTTGAGCATGGCAATACCGATCAACCCGAGCACGATCCCGGCCCATTCCAGCCGGGTATTGCGTGCCCCCCAAAAATAGCCGAACAGCAAGGTGAACAGCGGCACAGTGGCCACGGCTAACGCTGCCACCCCTGAGGCCACGCCCGAATGCTCAGCCAGCGTCACGCCACCATTGCCGCAAGCCAACAGCAAAAAGCCGATCATTGCTGCCGAACGCCACTGTACCCACGTTGGGCGTGGGGATCCGCGCCAGCGCATGAACGCATACATCAAGCTGCCCGCCACGAGGAAACGCACCCCGGCCATCATCAATGGCGGCCAGGACTCAATGCCAATACGGATCACCAGATAGGTCGAACCCCAGATCACATACAACGCGAAAAAAGCACCGATCAATTGCAACGGGAAACGACGTGCGGCAGGCATGGTTCAGCTCAAAGGCAAAGGCAGGGGACCTGGGAGTCTAGACAAGTGGCGGGTGGAGCAGAAGTAACAGAATGCATGAAAAGTGGCCGTACACTTTTACCGTTTTGCAGCCGCAGGCTGACAATCAGAAACCGCGGTAACGCTTGAGGTGGTCATTGATCTTGGCGGCCGGCACTTTTTGCAGGCTGCACAGCAAATCGTGATTCAGCTCACGCAGACCGTGGTGTTCGCGCAGTTGCCGGGCCAGATGTGCGGTCAGGTTGGCGGCCATTTCGGCGTCGGCCATCGCCCGGTGCGCCTTGCCGGTGTGAGGCAGGTCGGCAAACGTGGTCAGCGTACCAAGCTTGTGATTGGGCGCGGCGGGCATCAAACGCCGCGCCAACAGCAGCGAGCAGGCAAAGTTCTGCAAGCGGGTACGCTTGATGCGGCCCATCTCGAAGTCCCAGAATTTTTGGTCGAACGCGGCGTTATGCGCCAGCAACGGGGTAATGCCGACGAATTCGTTGACCTCGTTCATCACCTGTTCGGCCGATGGCGCGGTGCGCAACATGGCGTTGCTGATACCCGTCAACTGCTCGATGAAACCGGGCACGCGCACGCCTGCGTTCATCAGGCTCTGGTAACGGTCGACAATGCGGCCCTGTTCCAGAATCACCACAGCGATTTCAGTGGCCCGGCACGTGCTGCTCGGGGAAATGCCAGTGGTTTCAAAGTCGATGACGGCGATACGTTCCAAACGGGGTCAATCCTGTAAAAAATGAGCGTTACTTGAGCAGCAAATTGCCTTCAATCGGCACGTAGCGCGTGGCCGCGCGGATCAAGGAGTTGGCGGTCAGGCCCGGCACGCCGTAAGCCACGGTTTCGACCCCGTGCTTGCTGGCAATGCGCTCGAGCAGCAGGTCGAAATCGCCATCGCCCGAGGCCAGTACCACTTCATCCACATTGGCCGCGGCGTCCATGATGTCGATGGTGATGCCCACGTCCCAGTCGCCTTTGGCCGAGCCATCACTGCGCTGGATATAAGGCTTGAGCTTCACCGTAAAACCGAGGTTGCGCAAAATTTGCTGAAACTGCTGCTGTTTGCTGTCACCACGGTCGATGGCGTACGCATAGGCTTCAACAATCTCACCGCGTTGGCTGATATCGGCCCACAGGGCGGCGTAATTGAAATGGCAGCCATACGCCTGGCGAACCGTGTAATAGAGGTTCTGCACATCTGCAAAGACTGCAATTTTTTTCACCGGGGACACCTCAAGGCGTCCAGGCAAATGGGCGCACGACTGAAAACAAGGGGGGCAGTATGCCAGCCCGCGTAAGGTTTGCGTGGATAAACCGCCCGCCGCGCCCGATACCGCCTGCGTCTTACAGCAACTTAAACACTTGCATTTGCTTGATGCCGGGCTTGATCGGTTAAAGTGGCGCACCGCTTTTGAATGCTGATACCGAACCATGAATCCGCTGACTGTTATTCGCGACTCCCTGTACTTCTTCCAGCGCAACCTGGGCCAGATTGCGACGCTGTGCTTGCCGCTGGTGATTCTTGAAGCCGTGCTGCAACAACTCGTCGACCATGCCACAGGGCCGGATGCGTCACCCGGCTACGGGTTGGTCGTCGGCTTGCTGGTGTACCCCATCTACACCGCGGCCCTGATCCTGTTTCTCGACGCGCGTAGCCGTGGCGAAAGCCCGCGCAACCGTGACCTGCTGGCCAGAGCGTTGCAGCTGTGGCCAAAGTTCGCGTTGCTGGCGGCCATCAGCACCCTGCTCATCGTGCTGGGGCTGTCGATGTTCTTTGTGCCCGGGATCTACCTGACCGTAGTGTTTGCCTTTGCCGAATACCAACTGGTCCTGCGCGACGAACCGCCGCTGGCCGCCTTGAAGTCGAGTTTTGAACTGAGCCGGGGCCACTTCTGGCGCATCTTCGTGTGCATTCTGGCGGTACTCGGACCCTTGATGCTGCTCAAGGAAACAGGTTTTTCGGTGTACCCGCGGGCCGAAAATCCGGTGTTGTCATTGGTGCTCGAAAGCATCAACAGCTTCTTGCAGTTGTTTTTATCGGTGGTCCTCTTCCGTTTATTTATGCTGATTCGAGAAACTTCCGACAAGTAATAGAAGGTTCACCTACAACTTAGACGGTGGGATGCCGCGCATGGGGCGCGTATGCTCTGCCTTCTCTGCAACCTTTATAAGCCGAGTCCATGTCACGTCTTTTGCGTAATACCGTAGTGGGTTTCTTGCTGACAGCAGCGCTGTTGGCATGCCTGATCTACAGCCTGACGTGGCGTCCGGAGGCCAAAGAGGTACTGACTGTCAGTTGCCCCGCCAATGCGCCGGTGCTGGTGCCCGGTCAGGCGCTCAAGGTCATGACCTGGAACGTGCAATACCTGGCGGGCAAGCGTTATGTGTTTTGGTACAACCTGAGCGACGGCAGCGGGCCGGATACCCGGCCCAACCGCGAAGACATGGCTTTCAGCCTGGATCAGGTGGCGCGCATCATCCGCGATGAAAAGCCCGATCTGGTCTTGCTGCAAGAGGTCGACCAAAACGCCAAGGCCAGTGCCTATCAGGATCAGTTAAAACTGTTGCAGGAACGCCTGATCGACCTTTACCCCTGCAGCGCGCAAGCGTTCACCTGGAAAGCCGACTTCGTCCCCGACCGGCATATTTTCGGCAGTGTCGGGCGCACCCTGGTGACGCTGAGCCGCTTCCAGATCGAACACGCCGAACGCGTGCAATTACCGGTGGCCGAGGCCAATTTCGTCAGCCGCCAGTTTCAACCCAAACCCGCCCTGCTCGTCAGCTACCTGCCCCTGAACGATGGCGGGCAATTGGTGGCCATCAATACCCAACTCGACCGCCCGACGCAGAACAACAGTAACCTGCTTCGACAAATGCAAGCGACCGCTGCGGTGGTGGACAAGTTTGAGGGGTATGGCACCCCTTGGCTGATCGGCGGGGACTTCAACTTGCTCCCTATCGGCCAGTTCCTGCGCCTGCCAGCCGAATTGCGCACAGGTTACTCGCCTGACAGCGAGCTGCATTTGCTGTGGGAAAAGTACCCAATGATTCCCAGCAACCCTGAAGCGACCGGCATCGACCGCGAACTGTGGCTCACGCACTTCCCGAACAATCCGCGTGTCGAGGAGCCCGACCGTACCCTCGACTACCTGTTTTACAGCCCGAAACTCAAACGCATCGAGGGCTACGTGCGGCAGGAAGACACGCTCACCCTCTCCGACCACTTGCCAGTTACAGGCCGCTTTTTGCTGCCGCTGGATTGAATCGAGGCCCCCCGTGGGCGGCTACGTTTTTCTGGGTTTGATGCGCGCCGTGGCTTCGGCAACGAGTGGATCGTCGGGCCAGTAATGCTTGGGATAACGTCCTTTAAGGTCTTTCTTGACCTCGGCATAGGTGCTGCGCCAAAAGTTGGCCAAGTCCTGGGTCACCTGCACCGGACGTCGCGCCGGCGACAACAGGTGCAACTTGACCACCTGCCGCCCACCCGCAATGCGCGGGGTATCCACCAACCCGAACAGTTCTTGCAGACGCACCGCCAAAATCGGTGGGTGTTCGCTGTAGTCCAGTCGCACCGATGAACCAGATGGCACTTTGATGTAATGCGGCGCCTGTTCTTCAAGCCGTTGCGGCAACGGCCACGGCAGCAAATTGTGCACAATGCTCGACAAATCGAGGCTGGCGAAGTGGCTGAGCCGCGAGACACGCCCCACGTACGGCGCCAGCCAGTCTTCCAGGCTGGTCAAGAGCGCCGCATCACTGACATCCGGCCAGTCACTCTGGCCGTGGGCCTCAAGGTCCAACTGACGCAACAGCCCTACCCGGGCTTGCCATTGACGCAGTTCAGGCGTCCACGGCAACAGTTCCAGGCCCTTGCGCCGTACCAGATTGACCAATGCCCGGGAACGCGCCGTTTCATCAAGGCCCGTCAACGGTTCGCGGCTCAGCACCAGCTCACCCACTTTACGTTGACGCTCTGCGCGCAGTACGCCTTCGCGCTCGTCCCAGTCCAATTGATCGACCACACTGACCTGTTCACTCAGCACACCGTCGAGTAACGCGGGATCAAATTCTGCCGCCAGGTAAATGCGTTCTTCGCGCTGTCCCTGACGGCTGCCCAGGTCGGCAATGACCAGCCATGGCTGCTTCATCAGTGCATCGACCTCGCTGAACAGCGCGGCCCGGCCATTGGCCAGACGGTATTCGGCACCGCCGGGCTTGCGCTGCTGGGCAATGCGGTCGGGATAGGCCAAGGCCAGCAAGGCACCGAGCCAGCGCGGGTGCTCGGGATCAGCCACCGGGCGCGTCGGTTTGCCGCGTAACTGCGCTCGGTACTGGCGCGCCAGTTGTCTGGCACGCTGTACGCCGCCCTGCCCGCCCCGCGTCGCGCGTGCCTCTGCGTCCAACAAAGCCAAACGGCTGTGCAGATCGGCACCGGCACCGCGGAGAATATCTCGCTCACCCAGCAGCGCTGCGACATTACAGGCCATGTCCGCCAGCCCCCATGCCTGCCCGCGCAATAACAAGTGCGCGATACGCGGGTGCGCCGGCAACTCGGCCATTGCCTCGCCATGTGCCGTCAGGGTGCAGCCTTGATTCGACGACCGCTGCAAGGCACCCAGGCGTTCCAGCAGCTGTTGCGCCTGTGCATAACTGGACGATGGCGGCGCATCGAGCCAAATCAGCTCGTGCGGGGTCACGCCCCAGCGCGCCAATTGCAGCGCCAACCCCGCGAGATCGGCCTGCAAGACCTCGGCACTGCCATAGGCCACCAACTGCGCATGCTGGTCTTCAGACCACAATCGATAACACACGCCCGGCTCAAGTCGCCCGGCGCGGCCAGCCCGTTGCGTGGCGCTGGCGCGGGAAATACGCTGCGTGTCGAGGCGGGTCATGCCACTGCCCGGGTCAAACCGCGGGACACGCGCCAGCCCGGCATCAATCACCACGCGCACGCCGTCGATGGTGAGGCTGGTTTCCGCAATATTGGTGGCCAGCACCACTTTGCGCTGGCCCGCAGGCGCAGGCTCGATAGCCGCCCGTTGCGCGCCCAGCTCAAGATCACCGTGCAGCGGGCACAGCAGGATGTCGCTGCGCGATTCCAGCGCTTGTGCCAACTGTTGATAAACCCTGCGGATCTCTGCCTGACCGGGCAAGAACACCAGCAGACTGCCTGTCTCATCGTTGATGGCTTCCAGCACGGTCTGGACCACTCGTGGCTCGATGAACTCACCGGGCACAAACGGCCGGCCCCAGCGCATGGCAACCGGGTACATGCGCCCCTCACTGCGCAACACAGGCGCGTCATTGAGCACGCTGGCGAGCCGATCGCCCTCAAGCGTCGCCGACATCAGCAAGATCTTCAGCGGCAGCTCATCACGAAACAACTCACGGCCGTTCAGGCTCAGGGCCAACGCCAGATCGGCATCCAGACTACGCTCATGGAATTCGTCGAAGATCAGCAGACCGACACCTTCGAGCGCCGGATCCTGTTGCAAACGCCGGGTGAGGATGCCTTCGGTGACCACTTCAATGCGCGTATCGGGGCCGACTTTACTGTCGAGGCGAATGCGGTAGCCCACGGTCTCGCCGACTTTTTCGCCCAGTTCGCTGGCCAACCGTTCGGCCGCGGCGCGGGCGGCGAGCCGTCGGGGTTCGAGCATCACAATCTTCTGCCCCGCAAGCCACGGCTCGTTGAGTAAGGCCAGAGGCACGCGAGTGGTTTTACCGGCGCCGGGCGGTGCTTCGAGCACCGCTTCGTGACGTTCAGCCAAGGCAAGGCGCAGCGCGGGTAAAACTTCATCAATCGGCAGAGAAATCATGGTGGCTCCAGAACAGTGCGGCGAGTATAACGGCGAACAGTTCGGCATTAAGCACCGTCTTAGTGTTGGGTTTGGCCCTTCAACGTTTATGAGGTTTTGCTATGCGTATGTCTTCGCGTGTGATTGGTGGCGTTGTGATTGCAGCCCTGTTCACTCAACTGACTGCCTGCGGCAGTATTTTCTTCCCTGACCGCCGGGGTCAGATCGACGGCAAGATCGATCCGATGATTGCCGTGCTGGATGCCGTGGGCTTGCTGTTTTATGTGATCCCGGGCCTGATTGCCTTTGGCGTCGACTTTGCCACCGGCGCGATTTACTTCCCGCCAGGCAAGACCGCGCAGATCGCCCCGGAAAAACTGCAAGAAGCCATCGGCGCGGACGGCAAGGTGGATAACAGCAAGCTGCAAACCCTCCTGGAACGTGAACTGGGCGGCAGCTTTCCACTCAACGATCCGCGCCTGATCCAGCACACAGGCAGCGTGCAGCAATTGGCCCTTTACGGCCTTGCCCCCGCCGCCTGACACAAGGAACGTTCATGACCAGCAGCACGGAACACGCACGCCTGTTACGCCTCGCCACCCGCGCATCGGTGGCAGTGGCAGGTATTTTGATCGTCACCAAGGCCATCGCCTGGTGGCTAAGCGGCTCGATCAGCATGCTGGCCGGGTTGACCGACTCGTTGCTGGACGGCGTGACATCGTTTCTCAACCTGTTGGCCGTGCATTACGCCTTGCGCCCTGCCGACGACGATCACCGCTACGGCCACGGCAAGGCCGAGTCCCTCGCCGGGATGGCTCAGGCGCTGTTTATTGCCGTGAGCGCCGTGCTGATTGCGTTCCAGGCCATCGAGCGCCTGAAAAACCCCGAGCCTATTGGCGCACCATGGATCGGCATTGGCGTGATTGTGTTCTCGCTGGTAATGACCGTGGCGCTGCTGGCGTTGCAACACCGGGTGGTCAAGGCCACCGGGTCGAACGCGGTGCACGCCGACTCACTGCATTACCGCTCCGACCTGTTGCTCAATGGCAGTATTTTGGTCGCGCTGGTGATGGCCAGCTTCGGTTGGCCGCAACTGGATGCGTGGTTTGGTCTGGGTATTGCGGCTTATATCCTGTGGAGCGCGGTTCAAATCGCCCGTCAGAGTTTTTCCGTGTTGATGGATGAAGAGTTACCGACAGAAGTCAGCGAGCGCATGTTGGCACTGGCGTGCAGCGTGCCTGGCGTCCTCGGCGCCCATGACCTGCGTACGCGGATCTCGGGCAACATCTGGTACGTGCAATTGCACCTGGAGTTACCGGGCGAACTGTCGCTCTCAGTGGCTCATGGCCTCAGTGACCGCGCCGCCGAGGCAATCGAAAGCGTTTATCCACAGGCCGAAGTGCTGGTGCACGCCGACCCGCAGGAAGTGGTCAAACCCAACGATCAGTAGGTGACCTGGTAACCGCGACTGCTCAGGCAGTTGCCCTGGGCCTGCCGGTAGGTTTGCACCACCGCAGGTGAAGGCGCGTACGTGACGCGGGCCGGATCAAAGCCGCTCTGGTCCACGGCCCAGCGGTAACAGTCGTAGCGATCCTGATCCACTTGCGCCGGTGTCTGGCCATTGGCGGGATACGCCACGACGTCGTAGCCGTTGCTCACCGGTTGCGGCGCGGCCACGGGGACGGGCGCAGGGGGTGGCACCACGATGTAGTCCTGTGTTGCGGGCTGATAGGCGTAATAGGCACCCGCTGCGAGAAATAACAGCGAGCTACCAATCCACACTTCACGCGCATAATCGGGCAAATAACCTACGCGAATCCCGTAGGGCGGCTGCACCACGACGTAACGCGGGCCGTGGGGGCGGTACCAATAACCGCCAGAGTAGAAATAGTCCTGCCCACGGTAAGGCACTTGCCAATGACGGTCGGGGAAGCGATCAACTATATAGCCGGGCCGATACTGCGGCCCCGCTCCCCAGCCGTTGCCATGCCCGTCCGGCCTCCCCTGCCAAGGGTGGCCATTGGGACGCCCGTTGTTGAAGCCGGGGTTTGGGCCGTCGTTGGGCCGTGAGTGTCCTTGCCACTGGGAATAGTCGCCGGGACGGCGCGGAATATCCTGATAGTGACCTTGCCGTGGAGGCTGAGTCTGCTGCACGGCATCAGGCCGTGGCTGGATGCTCAGGTGATTGCCGGGCGGTGACGGGCGCACTTGCGGGTTTTCGCCTTGAGGACGGCTTTGCCATTGGCCACCTTGCGGCTGGCCATGGCCGCCAGCCTGCTGATTGTGTTCCGGTCGCGAAGGGGTTTGGCCCCCTTGCCCTTGAGGGCGATGCTCACCGCCACCGGGACGACCTTGCTGAGGGTTGCCTTCGCCCCGCTCATCAGCCAACAACTGAGCGCTGACACCGACACTGAGCACACTGACGACAGCCAAACGCCAGAAACGCGATTTCATGATGTTCCTCACTGCAGGTTGGGGCGTACGCATAAGACTGGAAATCCGGGAACCGGTTCGGCGGCAGGTTAGCAGGTCCGGCACTTATTTTTGGGCATAAAAAAGGGCGACCCGTCGGCCGCCCTTTGAATTTTTTCGTCCTGGCTCAACACGTGTGGTGTTGGCTCACCTCGCGCCGTCTTCTGGACAGTGCGTAGCCCGGGGGCCGGGGCAACCCTGTGGGGTTGGCGGCCGCGGCTGGCCTGATTCGGCGGGCCGCAGTGGACTCTATGTCCGGGCAGTGATTCTGGTGTAAAGCATAGGCCTGTAGAGACGGCACACGATTGCGAAGATTGCTCAATAAAACATTACTTGCGCAATTTTTGACTTAAGGTGGATACTTTCACGCAATAGTTATGACAAAGGGTTACTTCGTGAGCAAACTCGACCGATACGACTTGAGTATTTTGGCGGAATTGCAGCGTGATGCACGCATCTCCAATCAAGAACTGGCCGAACGCATCGGCCTCTCGCCTTCGCCGTGCTCAAGACGGGTCAAGCAACTTGAAGACGATGGCTACATCTCGCGTCAGGTCGCGTTGCTGGACCGTAAAAAGCTGGGGTTGAGCCTGACCGCTTACGTACTGATCGGCATGGACCGTCACACCCCGGAGCGTTTCGAGAACTTTGAATCCGCCATCCGCAGCCTGCCGCAAGTGCTGGAATGCAGCCTTGTGACCGGGGTTGACGCGGACTATCAATTGAAAATCGTGGTGCCGGACATGGACCACTATCAACAGCTGCTACTGGGGCATCTGACCCGGATCGAGGGCGTGACCAGCGTGCGTTCGAGCTTTGTGCTCAATCAGGTGCTTAACAGCACCGAGTTGCCGCTCACGCATTTGCGGACGTAAACCGTGCCTGACCGCTGCTCGCCAGCCGCTACAGGTCAATATCCGCAGCGGGCATTGGCGTATACTCGCTCGGCTTTTCACCCCCGATGACGCTGGAGAACACTGATGGATCCTGCCGTATTTGAAGAGTGGATGATGACGATTCTGGTCAGCATCCTGATCATGTTCATGGCCTTTATCGTCTGGGATCTGGCGAAGAAGTCCAAAGCCGGGCGCTTCGGCTCGTTTATCCTGTTTTTCGTATTGGGCCTGGGCGTGGCCGCGTTCATCATCAAAAGTGTGGTGATCGGCTTGATTGAGTCTGGCGCGCTATAGCCGTGCCGGTACTTCCCTGTAGTGCCCCTGCTCCAGCCCCTCGATGCTCCAGTCGCCAATACGCACGCGCACCAGCCGCAACGTTGGTAAACCGACAGCGGCGGTCATGCGCCTGACCTGACGGTTACGCCCTTCGCGAATCACCAGTTCCAGCCAGGCGGTGGGCACGCTTTTGCGAAAACGCACGGGCGGGTTGCGCGGCCATAACTGCGGTTCTTCAAGAGCCCGCGCCTCGGCTGGCAGCGTCTTGCCATCGTTGAGCACCACCCCTTCGCGCAGCTGTTGCAACTGCTCCGGGGTCGGTTCGCCCTCCACTTGCACCCAATACGTCTTGGGTAGCTTATGTTTCGGGTCCGCAATCCGCGCTTGCAACTGGCCATCATTGGTCAGCAGCAGCAAACCTTCACTGTCCCGGTCCAACCGTCCGGCAGGGTAAATGCCGGGGATGGGAATGAAGTCCTTGAGCGTCGCCCGCCCGCCTTCATCGCTGAATTGCGTCAGTACATCGAACGGTTTGTTGAACAGGTACAGCTTGGGTTCAGCAGGTGGCGCCTTGGCCACCCGACGACCGGTGGTGTGTGCTTGAGGGCTTTTAGACGCCGGACGGCGTGGGGCGGGACGAGCAGGACGGGACATGGCAAACCGGACATCTAGCGATCAGGGCGGGCAATGCTAGCCGCCTGATCGCTAAATGACCATCACCGATCAACGGAACGGCGGTTCGTCGAAGCTGCGCAATTTGCGCGAATGCAATGCGTGCAACTGATTACGCATCAAGTCCACGGCGGCAATGCCGATCTTCAGATGCTGGCTGACAGCACGCTCATAAAACGCGTTGGCCGAACCGGGCAATTTGATTTCACTGTGCAACGGCTTGTCCGAGACGCACAGCAACGTGCCATACGGAACGCGCAAACGGTAACCTTGCGCGGCGATGGTGCCGCTTTCCATGTCCACAGCCACAGCGCGAGACAGGTTGATCAGCGGGCGCTCCTGCGCCCAGCGCAACTCCCAGTTACGGTCGTCGTAGGTCAACACAGTGCCGGTGCGCAACCGCTTTTTCAGCTCATCGCCATGCTCGCCGGTGACCTGCGCCGCGGCTTCCTGAAGCGCCATTTGCACTTCTGCCAGGGCCGGGATCGGAATGTTCGGCGGCACCACGCGATCAAGAATGCCGTCGCGGCGCATGTAGGCATGGGCCAGCACATAGTCGCCAATGGTCTGCGACTGACGCAGACCGCCGCAGTGGCCGATCATCAGCCAGCAGTGCGGACGCAGAACCGCCAAATGGTCGGTGATGTTTTTCGCATTCGAAGGGCCGACGCCGATGTTCACCAGGGTTACGCCATGACCATCGCTGGCCTGCAAGTGATACGCCGGCATTTGGTAGCGGTGCCACACCACACCGGCCGCGATCGCCTGCGCTTCGCCGTAATCCATGGACTTTTCGATCAGCACATTGCCCGGCAGAACCATGCGCACAAAACGCGGGTTATCGCGCAGTTGCTCAAGGCCGTGGAGGATGAACTGGTCGACATAGCGGTGGTAGTTGGTCAACAAAATCCATGGCTGAACATGGCGCCAGTCGCTGCCGGTGTAATGCACCAGACGCCGCAGCGAGAAATCGACGCGGGCGGCATCGAACAGCGCCAGCGGCAATGGGTCGGTGTTTTCCCAGTCATACAGGCCGTCAGCGATGCCATCCGTGGCGGCCGACAAATCGGTGCTCGGGAACACACGGGCCAGCGCGGCGGCGGTCACGCCAGAGCCGGCGAGTTCATCGCCCTGTTCAACCACGTAGGGGTAAGGGATGTCTTGCTGGCTGACGCCCACTTCGATTTCAACGGTGAAATCGCGCATCAGCGGCACCAACTGCTCCAGCAAGTAATTACGGAACGCTGCGGGGTGGGTGACGGTCACGCTGTAGGTGCCAGGCAATTGCACCTTGGCATACGCGCGCGTGGTTGCAGGCACTTCGCCATGGAAGCGGTAGGTCAAGCGCAGTTCCGGGTAACGAAACAAGGCGCGCTCTTCGGCAGACGGCTCAATACGGTCTTTGAGATAACGCTTGAGTGCCAGGCTTAACGCCGTGGTCGCGCGCTCATGCAAGGCCGCGAGGCGGTCGACAGCCTCTTCAGCGGTGGAGACGACAATAAAAGCTTCAGTCACGATAAGCATCCTGTCTTCTGAACGGGCAGGCCGTTATCTTGCCTGCATCACTGAGCAAAACACAGCCCGTTACAGGTTGCGAAGGCCGTGACCAAACAATCAACCCACGTGCGGCGTTGACCGCGCCACAATGGCCGCGACATTCAACCCGCGAGGCAAGGCGCCATAGGTTCGGCCGCTGCCTTGCAGGCGGCTGGCAATGAAGGCGTCACTCACGTCGCTGTTTCCAGCTTCCAGCAGCAATTTCGCCTGCAGCCCCAACGCGATGTCTTCTGTCAGTTGCCGCGCCCGGTATTGAATGTCACCCGTGTCCATGAACGCCGTCTTGAGCTGCACGATGTGCTGCGCCAGTCGCCGGTCGCCATGCCCGTCACCGAGTTCCAAGAACAACGCATCCAGCACTCCCGGCTCTTTGGACAAGGCGCGCAACACATCCAGGCACTGCACGTTACCCGAGCCCTCCCACGTTGAATTGACCGGGGCTTCGCGGTACAGGCGCGGCAGAATGCTGTCCTCGACATACCCCGCGCCCCCCATGCATTCGGCGGCTTCATTGATCATCGCGGGCGCCCGTTTGCAGATCCAGTACTTGCCCACGGCGGTCACCAGACGCGAGAACTTCGCCTGCTGCGGGTCGTCGGGATGATCGAGTGCCTGGCCCATGCGCAAACTCAAGGCCAGTGCGGCTTCGCTTTCTAGCGCCAGGTCCGCCAGCACGTTTTGCATCAACGGCTGGTCCGCCAGCACCCGGCCGCCCACCCTGCGGTGCGCACAATGATGACTGGCCTGGGTCAATGCCTGACGCATCAAGGCGCTGGAGCCCACCATGCAATCAAACCGGGTCATGGCGACCATCTCGATGATGGTCGGTACCCCACGCCCTTCTTCACCCAGCATCCAGGCCAGCGCCCCGCGAAACTCAACCTCGCTGGACGCATTGGAGCTGTTACCGAGCTTGTTTTTCAGGCGCTGGATGTAAAACGCGTTGCGGGTGCCGTCCGGGCGATGGCGCGGCAGTAAAAAGCAACTTAGCCCCTTGTCAGTTTGCGCCAGCGTCAGGAAACCATCGCACATAGGCGCCGAACAAAACCATTTGTGGCCCAGTAGCTCATAGGCCTGCCCCGGCCCCGGGGCGCCGACCGCAAAGGCACGGGTCGTATTGGCGCGGACATCGGTGCCACCCTGTTTCTCGGTCATGGCCATGCCCAGCGTGACACCGGCCTTCTGGCTGATGTCGACGTTGCGCGGGTCGTATTCGGTTGCGAGTACTTTGGGCAGCCAGATCTGCGCCACATCCGGCTGCAAACGCAACGCCGGAACGCTGGCAAAGGTCATGGTCAGCGGGCAACCACTGCCGGCTTCGGCCTGGGTATGCAGGTACGTCATGGACGCCCGGGCTACGTGGGCACCGGGGCGCGGGTCAGTCCAGGGCAACGACGGCAGGCCATGTTCAATCGCGGTGCGCATCAGCTCGTGATACGCGGGGTGAAACTCCACCAGATCGATACGATGACCAAAACGGTCATGGCTGACAAACACCGGTTTGTTTTCGTTGGCCAGAAAGCCCGCGGTCATCAACGGGCCACCGGCCAGGGCGCCGTATTCATCGATGCGCGATTGCGCCCAGCCAGCGCCAAACCGCTGCCCCCAGGCTTGCAGCGGCTGATCAATGCGATACAGGTTAACGCCGTCCAGTGAGGGCGGCTGGTTGGTGACTTCGTGGGTTTCGGCGTACTGATGAAGATTCATTGCGCGGGCTCCTGGGAATCATGCCAATGGAGCCAGTGAAGCACGCATCGCCACCTTCACAAGGGGCATAAGCGCCTAAAAATCGACGCTTTTGTCCTCATGCCCGGCTAACAGCCGCTGTACCAGGGCCTGTTGCAGGTCTTCGAAACGCAGCGGCTTGATCAGGAAATCGGTAATACCTTCGGCCTGCGTCCGTGCATGCTGAGCAGCCGCCTCGGACTCAAACAGCGCCAGCACCGGCAACCGCGCGCACGCGGCCAGTGTCAGGAGCTGGCTGCCCAAGGACGAGCCGGACACGTGGCTGAACGGGCACGCCAGCAATACCGCATCGACACGCTCACGGCGCAACGTGTCGATCGCCACCTGACCACTTTCTGCGGTTAACACCCGGTAACCCAATTTAAGCAACATGCCGCGCAACGCCGCTGAGTTGGCGTGGTTGTCCTCCACCAGCAAGACGACGTATTGCCCCGGTAAACGCATCGGCATCTGGAGGACTTGCGCTGTTTCCAGCGGCGACTCCATCTCCAGGGACAGCTGAAACTGCGAACCCTGCCCCGGTTGCGAATGGTGAGTCAGGCGGCCGCCCAGCAGCTCAACCAAGCGCCGGCAAATCGCCAGTCCAATGCCCAAACCGCCATATTCCCGGGTCATGGAGCCATCTACCTGGAAGAAATGCTGGTACAGCTCGGCTTCTTCCTGGTGGACAAACCCGATGCCGCTGTCGATCACGGTAAATGCCAGACTCCAGCGCCCCGGCCCGGCGGTTTTGCCCGTCACGCGCAGCACTACACCACCCTTGTGGGTGAACTTGATGGCGTTATCCAGCAGGCACTCCAGACACTGCCGGATCTTCGCGGCATCGCCCAGCCACAGATCCGGGAGATGGCGGGCCACCTCATGGGTGAAAGCAAGCCCTTTGACGTGCGCTTTGGGACTGAACTGTTCGTGCAAGCCCTGCAACAGCTCGCTCAGACTGAAACGCTCGGTACAGGCACTGAGGCGACCCGCTTGCAGCTCGGTCAATGTCAGAATGCCATTCACCATGCCCATCATTTCTTTGGCCGAGCCTTGCGCGGTGTGGGTGTACAGCTCAAGTTCAGGCGTCATGTCCAGCGTCTTGATCAACTCCAGTGAGCCAATTACGCCATTCATGGGCGTCCGCAGCTCATGGGTCACAGTGGCCAAAAACTCATCTTTGAGCTGGTTGGTGCGCTCCAGTTGCTGGTTCATCGCAGCCAGTTTTTGCCCGGACTCCTGCAGGGTGCGTGCCTGCAAATCGCGCATGGCGTTGATCCGGTCCGCCAGCGCCAGCGACAGCAGCCCGACTTCAATCGCCGAGCCGATCTGGCTGGCATACATGGTGAGGAACACATTCGGCAGGTAGCCCAGCACCATCAAGGTGTTGACCAGCCCACCCAGTAAAAAAGCGGTCCAGGCGATGACGAAATAACGCGCCACCCGCAAGCCACGGCACCAGGCCACAATCCCGGCAACAAAAATGGTGAAGATAAAGGCCAGCGCCAGCCCTGTGGCCAACCGCAACGAGATCGCATAACTGGTGGTCAGTGCCAGCACCATGACCAGCGCACCAATCCCCATCAACAGCATCAGCGCCCGGTCAAGCCAGCGGCTGTGGCTGGCAGTGTGCAGGAAGGTACGCGCGAACTGACAACCGAAAAAGGCGGCCGAGCCGATCAGAAACGGGGTCGCCGCATTGGCCCACCACGGGTTGTCAGGCCAGAAGTACTGCACCGCGGCGCCATTGACCGACAGTTGGTACAGGCCAAACGAGGCAATGTAGAAGATGTAATAGAGGTAGCTGGTGTCGCGCACGCTGATGTAGATAAACAGGTTGTACACCAGCATCCCGAGCAGCACGCCGTAGATCAGGCCAAGGATGTAAATGCGCACGGGCTGGTCTTCGAGGTAAGCCTTGGCGGACCACAGCGTCAACGGGGCCTGGATTGAGCCTTCGCTGGCCAGACGCAAGTACACAGTCTGGGTTTGGCCCGGGGAGAAATTCAGCTCGAACAGGTAGTTGTTTTCTTTGACCGGGCGACTGTCAAACGGCATTGCGTCGCCGGTGCTGTGCGTCAGTTCGAATGCACCAGCAGCGTTTTGTTGGTAAAGGTCGATGTGGTCCAGCGGCGGGTAAGCCAGCTCCAGCAGCCATGAGGTGCTGGCTTGCGGGTCGTGCGGCTGATAGTTGAAATCGACTTTGAGCCAGAACACTGAATGCGAGTAGCCCGCGTTCAAGGTGTCTTTTGTATGGGGTTGCAAACGCTCAGGATGGGCCACGATATCAGCGATGGTCGCTTGCCCGGCCACATCTTCATAGACGTGCATCTCACGGCCCAAGGGCAGGCGTTGAGTGGTTTCGTCGAAGGTGATCGCGCTGGCCAGCGCTGGCAGCCAGCCCATCAAGAAAATAAAAAAATAGCGCATACAGCCCCAAAATGGCCTGCCCGATTGCGTCTTTGGGCCTCCTTTCCCTTTGAGACGACGTAAACCAGCATTACCTGTTATTCGTTTGAGGGTCACTCTAGCACAGCAGTTGATGGCAAATACACATCACGTAAACATTCATTGCAGAGCGTCTAGACCACGCTTCACAGCGATTTTTCGAATGAAAAAATACAATCTGATACGGTAGTTTTTACCGAAACTGATGTAAGAAAAATCGCCACACCCCGAGCCGCCCGCAAAAACGGTTTGGTGGTAAGCTCGCGCACCATGAATATCTACAGCTCTCGCCCTGTTGTCCTCTGTCTCTCCGGCCATGACCCCAGTGGTGGCGCCGGCTTGCAGGCAGATATCGAAGCCCTGCTGGCTCAAGGTTGTCACGCCGCTCCGGTGGTCACTGCCCTGACTGTGCAGAACACCGTTAACGTCAGCGATTTCCGCGTGCTGGACCGTGAGTGGGTGCTGGCGCAAGCCGCTGCCGTACTCAGCGACTCCAACGTGGCCGCTTTCAAGCTCGGCATGCTCGGCTCTTTAGAAATGGTCGACACCGTCGTCGAGCTGCTCAAGGCCCATCCGCAGGTACCGATGGTCTGCGACCCGGTGCTGCGCGCAGGCGGTGGCGGGCGTCTGGGCAAGGACGAAGTGGGGTTCGCCATGCGCGAACGCCTGCTGCCCTTGGCCACGATCGCCACGCCTAACTTGCCCGAAGCCCGCATTTTGGCCGAACTGCCCGAGGGCAGCGCCGACGAGTGCGCAGAAAAACTCCTGCCGTTCTGCAAGCACCTGCTGATTACCGGCGGGCACGGCGATGAACACGAAGTGCATAACCGCCTGTACAGCCGCGACGGCAGTCGTCATACGTTTACTTGCTATCGCTTACCTGGCAGTTATCACGGTTCGGGCTGCACGCTGGCCAGCACCCTCGCGGGGCGTTTGGCCATCGGCGAGCAGTTGGTCAGCGCGGTTGAAACCGCGCTCAACTACACATGGCGCACCTTGCGTGATGCCGAGCAATTGGGGCAGGGGCAATTTGTGCCGCGCCGCTTGCCACTGGACTTCTGCTCGTAACTCAAGAGGCTCGCTCCATGAAACTGCGCGGACTTTACGCAATCACTGACAGCCAACTGCTTGCAGGCAGATTCCTGGCCTACGTGGAGGCCGCTCTTGATGGCGGCCTGACCCTGCTGCAATACCGCGACAAAAGTACGGATGACGCCCGCCGCCTGCGCGAAGCAGAGGCGTTGCGCAATCTGTGCGAACGCTATAAAGCACACCTGATCATCAACGATGACGCCGAACTGGCGGCTCGACTGGAAGTGGGCGTGCACCTCGGTCAAACCGACGGCCCGCTCACCCCGGCCCGCGCCTTGCTGGGCCGAAATGCGATCATTGGCTCGACCTGCCACAGTCAGATCGAACTGGCTCAACAGGCCGCCAAAGAAGGCGCGAGTTATGTCGCGTTTGGGCGCTTCTTCAATTCAAGCACCAAGCCCGGCGCGCCGACCGCAACGCTGGAAGTTCTCGATAAGGCGCGTGCGCAGCTCACTCTGCCGATTTGCGTGATCGGCGGCATTACCCTCGAGAACGCTGCGCCACTGGTCGAGCATGGCGCAGACCTGCTGGCCGTGGTGCACGGCCTGTTTGGCGCCGAAACGGCGCAGGCTGTTACCCGCCGCGCCCGTGCGTTCAACGATTTGTTGTCACGTTAACTACCGAATCCTGATTCAGAGAGAACCCACCATGTCTCGTTCCGAAACCCTGTTTGCCAACGCTCAAAAACACATTCCCGGCGGTGTGAACTCGCCGGTACGGGCCTTCAAGAGCGTCGGCGGCACCCCGCTGTTTTTCAAACACGCCGAAGGCGCCTACGTAACGGACGAAGACGACAAACGCTACGTGGATTACGTGGGTTCGTGGGGGCCGATGATTCTGGGCCACAGCCACCCGGATGTTCTGGACGCCGTGCGTGCGCAACTGGAGCACGGCCTGTCGTACGGCGCCCCGACAGCCATGGAAACTGAAATGGCGGATCTGGTGTGCGCCATCGTGCCGTCGATGGAGATGGTGCGCATGGTCAGCTCCGGCACCGAAGCCACCATGAGTGCCATCCGTTTGGCGCGTGGCTATACCGGCCGCGACAACATCCTCAAGTTTGAAGGCTGCTACCACGGGCATTCCGACAGCCTGCTGGTGAAGGCCGGCTCAGGCGCGCTGACGCAAGGCGTCCCGAGCTCGGGCGGCGTGCCGGCCGACTTCGCCAAGCACACGCTGACCACCACCTTCAACGACATCAACGCCGTGGAAAAACTGCTGACAGACGTCGGTGACACCGTGGCCTGCATCATCGTAGAGCCCGTGGCGGGCAACATGAACTGCGTGCCACCGGCACCGGGTTTCCTCCAAGGCCTGCGTAGCCTGTGCGACAAGCACGGCGTGGTGCTGATTTTTGATGAAGTGATGACCGGTTTCCGCGTCGCACTCGGCGGCGCCCAGGCGCACTACGGCGTGACACCTGATTTGAGCACCTTCGGCAAAATCATCGGCGGCGGCATGCCGGTGGGCTGCTTCGGCGGCAAGCGCGAAATCATGGAATGCATCGCGCCACTGGGCCCGGTCTATCAAGCTGGCACCCTGTCGGGCAACCCGTTGGCCATGGCTGCCGGCCTGACCACGCTACGCCTGATCAGCCGCCCTGGCTTCCACGCTGAACTCACTGACTTCACCACGCGTTTGCTCGATGGCCTGCAACAACGTGCGGATGCTGCGGGCATTCCATTCGTTACCACCCAGGCAGGCGGCATGTTCGGCCTGTACTTTAGCGGCGCGGACGACATCGTCACCTTTGACGACGTCATGGCCAGCGACGCCGACCTGTTCAAGCGTTTCTTCCACTTGATGCTCGAAGGCGGCGTGTACCTGGCGCCGAGTGCCTTTGAAGCGGGCTTCACCTCGATTGCCCACGGTGAGGCCGAATTGAAGCTGACCCTGGACGCCGCAGAACGCGCATTCGCCGCACTGAAGTGATCCGCAAAAACGACAAGGGTTGTGGCCCTTGTCGTTTTTTTATGTCCGTAATGCACTGATCTTTTAACCCACTCGTCCAAAATCGTCTTAAATCAACCGATATCACGTTCGCGCAGCAGAAAAACGAGTAAAGACTTTGTAAGGTTGCCTCGGCTTATTTCATAATGCGCGCCTATACATCCCTTGGTCGGGCCCGCCCGTCTTTCAGAGGTACGTCGATTCCCATGAACCGCACCGGCCGCGCCCTTGCAATGGGCTGCCTGTTGCTCCTACAGCCGTTGCTTGCTCAGGCAGGCGGTAACTCGTTGTTGATCCCGGCGATGGGTCGCTGCACCCTCAATACTCAGCCAGAGAATCTGGAAGAGGCGCTTGGCGCGTGCGTACAAGCTGCGAAAAACGGGGATGCAGAAGCCCAATACGAGTTGGGCGAGTTCTACTACGACGTCAACAACCCCAAGCGCGACCTCAATCAAGCCCTCAGCTACTTCGAACAAGCGTCGCTGCAAGGCCACGCCATGGCTCAGTTCAAACTGGGCACCATGTTCTATAAGGGTGAAGGCGTACCGGCCAACAATATTCAGGCGTACATCGTGCTGAAAATGGCGGCCGTGAACGGCGCAGAAGATGCGCTGGACACCGCCGACGAGGTGGCCGAGCAAATGCCGCGCGACCAGCTCGAGACCGCGACCCAGGTGCTGGGACAGATCTTCCGCAAGTACCTGATGGAACTGCAATCAACGGACGCCCGCTCGCCGTTTTCACCGCTGCCTTGAGGTTCAAGCGGTGTTTGGCTTGAGGATTTTTAGGTGTTTCTGCCGGATACGTAACTGAAGGAGTATGAATCCTGCAAGAAGGCCTGCGCTTTGCAATCGAAGATAGAAATGGATATCCGCAGAGCCCGCATTGACGAAGTAAATGATCGGCACTAACACACTTAGCATCACCACATTCATCATGAGTTGAGGCGCCAGGGTGTCGCATAGCCCGCGCAGATGAGACGTGCTGAGGGAAAGGACTGAGGCCGTAAGAAAAAGGGCACTGGTGGACAGAAAGGCCTCACGATCAAATACCACCACCTCCCCTCCCACCCAAAAGAAAAGCGTGTCGCCTGCCATCAACAACCCGCCAAGCACTACCACCATCACGACCATCAACCCTAGCTGACCTTTTATATAGGAACCCGAACTTTTCTCAGCATACCGACTGATATAAAGACTGTGTGCCTGACAGTAAGCAATAACAGGAATCATGACAAAACCGATCATTGACATATAAACCGACAACTGAGCCACCAGCACTGACATCAAGCCCGCCAACCTTTCATTCAATAAGAAAAAATACAACTTCTGCCCTGCCATCCCCAGTGCTATAGGTATACCCAGCACCGCGACATTCCTCATAGTGCGTTTGCAGTAAAGGGGTGAGAAACCAAATTCACGCCGTGTCGACAATCGCAGCAAAGCGATCAGCAATAGCGTTTCATTCAGCAAAAAATACCCCATCGCCCAATAGATAAAAGAGTCGCCCTTAACGACATATAACACCCCACACAAATACGCGCACGCGCAAACTGTTACACCCGCCTTAATCATCGAGCACCGTCGTGCAGCGCCACTTGCCTCATGGAAAAAATGAAGAAACGTATTTATAACCAATAGAGGAATGGCCCCTATATAGATAGAGGATAACGCTGCCACTTTATCAGCCCCCATGCGAGCACCAGGCAAATAATCCGCTAGCCTGTAAATCGCACAGCTAATAATGAGCGCCAAAGAGGCCATCACTATTGAGGCACTGAAACCTCCACGGAAGAGATTCTTTTTTTCGAGTGGGCTATCGACATGCCCGGCAATTAAATTACCCGTTGCTGCCAGGGACATAGAGATCATCACCGCCACGACTGAGTAAACAGCCAACACATACGCGACAAATGCCAAATCACTTTCCTGATTATGGGCCACCATAGCGAGTAAAAAAGTAATGCCGCAATAAGGTGTAAACCGGCTAACGGTGAGAGAAAAAAAGGCGCGGCGCATGTGTTCTTCATAGCGCATCTTCGACACCCCATGCAGCGATCATTTTGCGTTGACGTTTAACAAAGCACTCTGAGAGCCACCACACTAAACACTGACAGTGCGAAGACCAAACAACGACCAGGCAACAGACAATCGAAGAATAGGCTCAAACAGCGTCACAGCGATAAATAATCCCGCCGGACGAGTACTAAATATCAATAGGCATATTCTTATATAACAACTCAACCGGCCGCTCCTTGTACGGCGAACATTAATATCCACCCGTTACACAGGATCCGCTGCAAATTGCTTTCGTATTCGATTGCACCGACGCTGGACGCATTGAAAGCGCCCAGGCTTTACAAGAGGAAGGGAGCTGCCATTCCAGCAGAAGCTTTACTTCTCCGGCATCGGAAACGGGAACGGCATCACATTGCCTACGCCCCGCGCTTCGCTGATTTTCGGCGTGCCCAGGCGTTCTACTTCGTCGATGCGCACGATCGAATGCATCGGCACAAAGCTGCGCACCACGCCTTCGAATTGAGCTTTGAGTTTTTCTTCACTCGGGTCGACGACCATTTGCGTGCGCTCACCGAAGACGAACTCTTCTACCTCCAGGAAACCCCACAGATCACTTTGATAGATCTGTTTGGCGTACATCTCGAACACCTGTCCCTGGTTGAGGAAAATCACCTTGTAGATTGGAGCTTCACGTTTGGTCATGGTGGGCGGGTAAACATCTGAAGGTATAAAAGAGGGCGCGAACTATAGCATAGCCTCCAGACGCACAGCGCTAGGAAGCAACGGCCATGCCCCCTATAATGCGCGGTTCTTTGAACCACTTGATGAACACCCATGGCCAAGAAGCTTTACATCGAAACCCACGGTTGCCAGATGAATGAGTACGACAGCTCACGCATGGTCGATCTGCTGGGTGAACATCAGGCCCTGGAAGTCACGGCGCGCGCCGAAGACGCTGATGTGATCCTGCTCAACACCTGCTCCATCCGCGAACGTGCCCAGGACCGGGTCTATTCGCAACTGGGCCGCTGGCGCGAGTTGAAACTGGCCAATCCGGAAATGGTGATTGCCGTCGGCGGCTGCGTGGCGAGCCAGGAAGGCGCGGCGATCCGGGACCGCGCCCCATACGTGGACGTGGTGTTCGGTCCGCAGACCCTGCACCGCCTGCCTGAAATGATTGATGCGGCGCGCATCACCAAGCTGCCGCAAGTCGACGTTTCATTCCCCGAAATCGAAAAATTCGACCATTTGCCGGAACCGCGCATCGATGGCCCAAGCGCCTATGTCTCGGTCATGGAAGGCTGCAGCAAGTACTGCACGTTCTGCGTGGTGCCTTACACCCGCGGTGAAGAGGTCAGCCGACCATTCGACGATGTACTGGCCGAAGTAATCCACTTGGCCGAAAACGGCGTCCGTGAAGTGACGCTGCTCGGACAAAACGTGAACGGCTATCGCGGCCTGACCGAAGACGGTCGTCTGGCCGATCTGGCTGAGCTGATCCGCGTGGTGGCTGCCGTCGACGGGATCGAGCGTATTCGCTACACCACCTCACACCCGCTGGAGTTCTCCGACAGCCTGATCCAGGCTCACGCTGAAGTCCCGGAACTGGTCAAGCACCTGCATTTGCCGGTGCAATCGGGCTCGGACCGCATTCTGTCGGCAATGAAGCGCAACCACACCGCACTGGAATACAAGTCCAAGCTGCGCAAGTTGCGGGCAGCCGTGCCGGGCATCTGCATCAGTTCGGACTTTATTGTCGGCTTCCCGGGCGAAACAGAAAAAGACTTCGAGCAAACCATGAAGCTCATTGAAGACGTCGGCTTCGACTTCTCCTACTCCTTCGTTTACAGCCAACGCCCGGGCACCCCGGCCGCCGATTTGGCTGACGAGACGCCAGAAGAGCGCAAGAAGGAGCGTCTGAATGCTTTGCAACATCGCCTCAACCAGCAAGGCTTCGAGATCAGCCGACAAATGGTGGGCTCCGTCCAGCGGATTCTGGTGACGGATTACTCGAAAAAAGACCCCGGCGAACTGCAAGGGCGCACCGAGAACAACCGCATCGTTAACTTCCGCTGCGATAACCCGCAGTTGATTGGCCAGTTTGCCGATGTGCATATCGATGCCGCTCAACCCCACTCGCTGCGGGGCTCGCTGCTGAACTGAACCTATTTGTAGTCGCTGACCCAAGATCCTCACGGCCTTCGATGCTAAAGGTGTGCTTACGCCTTGCGCGCACTCACAGCGGGCGTCAGCGACTACAGATTTTACGTGGTATCAGTAAGCCCTTTCGTCCATGACCTGCTAGCGTTATCCTTCAAACCATCTCAATTGCCTCAGGGCGGCTAAAAACGACTTTGAACGCACCCATCGAACCACATCGTTTTCTCCTCGAGCCTTTTGAGGCTCGCCGCTTCGCCAATCTGTGCGGGCTTTTCGACGAGCATTTACGTTTGATCGAACAGCGTCTGGCCATCGAAATCCGCAACCGCGGCAATCAATTCGAATTGATCGGCGACCCCAAAATCACCTCTTCGGCAGAACACCTGCTGCGCCGTCTTTACCGCGAAACCAAAGCGACCGAGCTTTCGCCGGACATGGTGCATCTGTTCCTGCAAGAATCTGCCGTCGAAGACCTGGCCAGCAATCCCGTGGCCGATCCCAGCGTTTCGCTGCGCACCAAAAAGGGCATGATTCGTCCTCGAGGGATCAATCAGCAGCGCTACGTCAAAGAAATTCTGGGCAATGACATCAACTTCGGTATCGGACCGGCTGGCACAGGTAAAACCTACCTGGCCGTGGCCTGTGCTGTGGACGCCCTTGAGCGCGAGCAAATCCGGCGCATTTTGCTGGTCCGCCCGGCGGTCGAAGCGGGTGAAAAGCTCGGGTTCCTGCCTGGCGACCTGTCGCAAAAAATCGACCCGTACCTGCGCCCTTTATATGACGCCCTGTACGAGATGCTCGGCTTTGAATACGTCGCCAAGCTTATCGAGCGCCAGATCATTGAAGTCGCGCCACTGGCCTACATGCGCGGCCGCACGCTGAACAACAGCTTCATCATCCTCGACGAGAGCCAGAACACCACTGTCGAGCAAATGAAGATGTTCCTGACCCGTATCGGCTTTGGCTCCACCGCCGTGATCACCGGTGACATCACCCAGATCGACCTGCCTAAAGGCACCAAATCCGGGCTCAACCATGTCATTGAAGTGCTCAAGGACGTACCGGGCATCAGCTTTACGCATTTCCAGTCCAAAGACGTCGTGCGCCATCCGCTTGTGCAACGCATCGTAGAGGCTTATGGCCGCTACGAGCAGGAAGCTGCCGACAAACTGGCCGCTCTGCCAGCCGCCAAGGATTACCGCCACGATGCTTGAGCTTGACCTGCAAAGGGCGACCGAGGCTTGCACGCCGGACGAAGCCCAGTTCCGCCAGTGGTGCGAACTGGCCTTGCGCCAACGCACCGCCGACTCGGAAATGACCCTCCGTCTGGTGGACGAAGAGGAAGCCCGTGAACTGAACAACACATGGCGCGGTAAAAACTACGCCACCAATGTGCTGTCTTTTCCGGCCGATGTACCCGACGAATTCCTCGATATCCCGCTACTTGGCGACCTGGTGATCTGTGTCGCCGTGGTTGAGCGCGAAGCCGCTGAACAAGGTAAGGAACTTGAGGCCCATTGGGCCCATCTAGTGATTCATGGCTGCTTGCATCTTCTGGGTTACGACCATATAGACGATGACGAAGCAGAAGAAATGGAAGCACTGGAACGAACGTTGCTAGCGGAACTGGGTCATCCTGACCCGTATGCAGACGACGAAAACTGATTAACACCACTGAAACTACCAAGGGATACGAGTAAATCGCTATGAGCGAAGACCGATCGAGCAACGGGCAAAAGTCGTGGTTGGGTAAGCTGACCCAGGCCTTTGCCCATGAGCCGAAAAACCGTCAGGAGCTGCTTGAGCTGCTGCGCGAAGCACATCAGAACAAACTGCTGGACAGCGAAGCGCTGGCCATCGTCGAAGGCGCCATTCAAGTGGCTGACCTGCAAGTACGGGACATCATGGTGCCGCGCTCGCAGATGATCAGCATCAAGGCGACTCAGACACCCCGCGAATTTCTCCCGGCGATCATCGACGCTGCGCACTCGCGCTATCCGGTGATCGGCGAAAGCCACGACGACGTGCTCGGCGTGTTGCTGGCCAAAGACCTGCTGCCGCTGATCCTTCAAGAGAACGGCGACAAGTACAACATCAAGGATTTGCTGCGTCCGGCGACGTTTGTTCCCGAGTCCAAGCGCCTTAACGTGTTGTTACGTGAGTTTCGGGCCAACCATAACCACATGGCCATCGTCATTGACGAGTACGGCGGCGTGGCCGGCCTGGTAACGATTGAAGACGTTCTGGAACAGATCGTCGGCGACATCGAAGACGAGCACGATGTCGAAGAAGACAGCTACATCAAGCCGCTGCCAAGCGGTGATTTCTTGATCAAGGCCCTGACCCCTATCGAAAACTTCAACGCGTTTTTCGACAGCGACTTCTCCAACGACGAGTTCGACACCGTTGGCGGTCTGGTCATGAGTGCGTTCGGGCACTTGCCAAAACGTAACGAAACCACTGAAATCGGCCCATACCGCTTCCGCATCCTCAATGCTGACAGCCGCCGTATTCACTTGATTCGCCTGACGCCTATCGCCCGCTAAACCTCCAATACCAAGGATTGAAATGCGCTGGATAACCTCCCCCGGCTGGCCCGGTAACTTGCTGGCTGTGGTAGCCGGCGCACTGACCACCCTGGCGTTGGCACCCTATGACATCTGGCCGCTGGCACTGGTCGCCCTGGCCCTGTTCTACCTCGGCCTGCGTGACCTGTCGCCTCGCCATGCGCTAGGCCGAGGCTGGTGCTTTGGCTTCGGGCTGTTTGGCGCGGGCACCAGCTGGATCTACTACAGCATTCACAACTTTGGCGGCGCGTCGGTAATGCTGGCGGGCCTGCTGATGCTGGCATTCACAGCCGCCATTGCCTGGTTCTTCGCTTTGCCCGCATGGTTATGGGCACGCTGGATTCGCCGCAACGAAGCGCCGCTGGCTGACACACTGGCCTTCGCCGCACTGTGGGTAATGCAAGAAGCCTTCCGCGGCTGGTTCCTGACGGGTTTCCCCTGGCTTTACTCCGGTTACAGCCAGCTCGATGGCCCCTTGGCCGGGCTTGCGCCGCTGGGCGGCATGTGGCTGATTTCCTTTACGCTGGCGCTCACCGCCGCTTTGCTGTGCAACCTGCCACGCCTGATTCAGGCTAAACGCAAAGCTTTCATCGCGGCGGGTACCGTGCTGCTGGTCGGCCCGTGGTGCATCGGCATGGCCCTCAAGCACCATGCATGGACCAGCCCTTCGGGCGATCCGCTGAGCGTGGCGGCGATTCAGGGCAATATCGAACAAAGCATGAAATGGGACCCGGCGCAGTTGAATGCACAACTGGCCCTGTACCGCGACATGACGTTCAACTCCAAACGGGTCGATCTGATCGTCTGGCCTGAAACCGCGATTCCCGTGCTCAAGGAAAACGCCGAAGGCTACCTGTCGATGATGGGCCGCTTTGCTGCCGATCGGCACTCAGCGCTAATAACCGGCGTGCCGATCCGTCAGGAAGTACGCCATGAACCGCGCCTCTTCAACGGCATCACAGCCGTGGGCGAAGCGGATGGCACGTACCTGAAACAAAAACTGGTGCCGTTTGGCGAATACGTGCCGTTGCAGGATGTGTTGCGCGGGCTGATCGCTTTCTTCGACCTGCCGATGTCCGATTTCGCTCGCGGGCCTGCGGACCAGACATTGCTGCAGGCCAAGGGCTATCAGATCGCACCGTTTATTTGCTACGAAGTGGTGTACCCGGAGTTCGCCGCCCGTTTGGCGGCCAAGAGCGATGTGCTGCTGACCATCAGCAACGACACCTGGTTCGGCACCTCGATTGGTCCGCTGCAACATTTGCAGATGGCACAGATGCGCGCCCTCGAAGCCGGCCGCTGGATGATCCGGGCAACTAACAACGGCGTCACCGCGCTGATTAACCCTTATGGGCAAATCACGGCGCAAATTCCACAGTTCGAACAGGGGATCCTGTACGGCGAAGTCGTACCGATGCACAACCTCACGCCGTACCTGCAATGGCGTTCATGGCCGCTGATCATCCTGTGCGGGGTGTTGATCGGCTGGGCCCTGATTACCAGCCGGATTGCCAAGACGGTGTGACGCGCACGCCTGACCCGCCCGTCAGCGACTGCAGGCACTGCCCCCTGTAGTCGCCTGTCATCCGTCACTGGCCATCAACGATAAAACAATGGGTAAGCCACTTGGCCTACTGCTTCGTTGAGCAATTGCCCGGACTGCCAGATCGATTTGAATTCTGGCATCCAGCCGCCCAAAGGCCGTGCGTTGTCACGACCTAAAAAGCCTACCGGCGCGGGCACGACTTCAAACCCGGCCTTTTCAAAACTCCAGACCGAACGCGGCATGTGCCACGCTTGTGTGACCACAACCACGCGCTTGATGCCCTGAGGCAGCAAGAGATCGGCAGTCATTTGTGCGTTTTCCCACGTCGTGCGGCTGCGTTCTTCTTTCCAGCGTACGTCCACGCCGAAATCATCGCGCAGGGAGTCAGCCATTAACTGCGCTTCACTCGGCGGCGTCCCGTAATGCAGGCCGCCAGTGGTCAAGAGCGGCAACCCGGAGGCCTTGGCCAGTCGGGCCGCATAGCGCTGACGCTCAAGCCCTGTGCCCGTTGGTTGATCGCTGCCCCAAGCGGGGTCACCCCGCTCGCGACCGGAACCCAGTACGACAATGGCATCGGCACGCGTGGCCAAGGACGACCACTCGCTTTGCGCCAGTGCCGGCTCACGCTCCAGTGCGCGGGCGCTCCATTGCACCACCACGGGCAGGCTCATCAACCAGAAGCCACCGATCCCCACGGCAAACAAAGCCCCGGCCAATCGCGGTCGCGAACGACGCAGCCACCACGCGAGCACAAGGATCACTAAGAGAATGCCGGGCGGCAGAAGCAATTGTTTAACGAAATATCGAATAGGCATCGAGCATCTCCAAAGATGCCCGAAGCCTAAGGGGGTTGATCCGATGCAACAACAGGCACGTGAGTGACTTGAACATAAACGCCTGTTTTATCAACCCTGGACACGTAGGTGACGCCACTCACATGTATCACGGGCTCACGGTAGAAAAGGCCGCTCTAGCCCTTGGCTTGCCTGACCCGATCCTTCAGCCAGATGACATTGGCTGCCGCTGGGGTTTGCTGCACAAAACTGCTGCCATGCGAACGTCTATCCACCTCGCGTTCGCTCCGGTTTAAATACGCGTTAATCAACTCCAGTTCTGCATGACTCAAGCCTCGCAATTCCACTTCGACAGGGTGTTCGTTACGTAATTGCTCTGCCGTTTTCGCTGAATCAAGAGCCACATCCAAACGATTAATCAAACGCTCATACACCTTTGACGTTGTTGCTTTGCGTTGCGTTTTTGCCATCCGTTCACCTCATTGAAGGAAATCAATCTCCCCTGAGAGCAAGCTTAGTCGCGCGCACAAAACCGGTGCGGTGCAGCGACCAACGGAAGGACGAGGCAATCAGGGTTTCCCTCGATAGAGTGGGGTCATGTATGCTACGGGACTTCCTGTAACCCCTACTCCAACTTGACCGGGCAACACAATAGCCGGCCGTATGTTGAAGAGGATTAGGCCACCCTTTATCAGTACAAGTAGCCATGCACGAACAATATCAGCCCCGTGAAATAGAAGCCGCCGCCCAATCATTCTGGGACAACCAAAAGTCCTTCGAAGTCAGCGAAGATCCAGGCAAGGAAACCTACTACTGCCTGTCGATGTTCCCGTACCCGAGCGGCAAGCTACACATGGGGCACGTGCGCAACTACACCATCGGCGACGTGATCTCCCGTTACCAGCGCATGCTCGGCAAGAACGTATTGCAACCCATGGGGTGGGACGCCTTTGGCATGCCGGCTGAAAACGCCGCGATGAAGAACAACGTCGCTCCGGCCAAGTGGACGTACGAAAACATTGAATACATGAAGACCCAGCTGCGCAGCCTGGGTCTGGCGGTTGACTGGTCGCGTGAAATCACCACCTGCAAGCCGGATTACTACCGCTGGGAACAATGGCTGTTCACTCGCCTGTTCGAAAAAGGCGTGATTTACCGTAAAAACGGCACCGTGAACTGGGACCCGCTGGACCAGACCGTTCTGGCCAACGAGCAAGTGATCGACGGCCGTGGCTGGCGCTCGGGGGCGCTGATCGAAAAGCGTGAAATCCCGATGTACTACTTCAAGATCACGGCATATGCCGATGAGCTGCTTGAAAGCCTCGACGAGCTGACGGGCTGGCCTGAACAGGTCAAGACCATGCAGCGCAACTGGATCGGCAAATCCCGCGGCATGGAAGTCCAGTTCCCTTACGACGTCGACTCCATCGGCGAAGAAGGCACACTCAAGGTCTTCACCACCCGCCCTGACACCCTGATGGGCGCCACCTACGTGGCCGTGGCTGCCGAGCACCCGCTGGCCACTCAGGCGGCGCAGTCCAACCCCGAGCTGCAAGCGTTTATCGCTGAATGCAAAGGCGGCAGCGTGGCAGAAGCCGACATGGCGACCCAAGAGAAAAAGGGCCTGCCGACCTCGCTGTTCGTTGAACACCCGCTGACCGGCGAGAAACTTCCGGTGTGGGTCGCCAACTATGTGTTGATGCACTACGGCGACGGCGCGGTAATGGCTGTGCCGGCGCACGATGAGCGCGACTTCGAATTCGCCACCAAATACGGCCTGCCGATCAAGTCGGTCGTTCGCACCAGCGCGGGCGACGCCTCCCCTGCGCCTTGGCAGGACGCGTACAACGAACACGGTCCACTGATCAATTCCGGCGAGTTTGACGGTCTGGAATTCGACGCAGCCTTCACTGCCATGGAAGCTGCCCTGACGGCCAAAGGCCTGGGCCAATCGCGCACCCAGTTCCGCCTGCGCGACTGGGGCATCAGCCGTCAGCGCTATTGGGGTTGCCCGATCCCGATCGTTCACTGCGACAGCTGCGGGGACGTACCGGTGCCGGAAGACCAATTGCCGGTCGTCTTGCCTGAAGACGTCGTACCCGATGGCGCCGGTTCGCCATTGGCCCGCATGCCGGAATTTTACGAATGCAGCTGCCCGAAATGCGGCGCGCCGGCCAAGCGTGAAACCGACACCATGGACACCTTTGTCGAGTCGTCGTGGTACTACGCACGCTATGCCTCGCCTCACTACGAGGGCGGTTTGGTCGAGAAGTCCGCTGCCGACCACTGGCTTCCGGTCGACCAATACATCGGCGGTATCGAGCACGCCATCCTGCACCTGCTCTACGCACGCTTCTTCCACAAACTGATGCGCGATGAAGGCCTGGTCAGCTCCAACGAGCCGTTCAAGAACCTGCTGACCCAAGGCATGGTGATTGCAGAAACGTATTACCGTCGCGAAGCCAACGGCGCCCTGACCTGGTTCAACCCGGCAGACGTCGAGCTGGAGCGTGACAGCAAGGCCAAAATCATCGGCGCCAAGCTGATCAGCGATGGTCTGCCGGTTGAAATTGGCGGCACTGAAAAAATGGCCAAGTCCAAGAACAACGGTGTTGACCCGCAATACATGATCGAGCAGTACGGCGCCGATACCTGCCGCCTCTTTATGATGTTCGCGTCGCCACCTGACGCCAGCCTTGAATGGTCGGACTCCGGCGTTGAAGGCTCGCACCGTTTCCTCAAGCGTGTATGGCGTCTGGCGCAAGCTCACGTCAGTCAGGGCCTGCCCGCTGCACTGGACATCGGCTCGCTCAATGACGATCAAAAAGTCATCCGTCGCGCCATTCACCAGGCCATCAAGCAAGCCAGCCAGGACGTAGGCCAGCACCACAAATTCAACACCGCCGTTGCGCAAGTGATGACCGTGATGAACGTCCTGGAAAAAGCCCCGCAAGCTACCGAGCAAGACCGCGCCCTGTTGCAGGAAGGCCTGGAAACCGTTGCCCTGTTACTGGCTCCGATCACCCCGCACATCAGTCATGAGCTGTGGAATCAGTTGGGTCACATCGGCGCCATCATCGACGCACCTTGGCCGACGCTGGACGAAAGCGCGTTGGTACAGGACACGCTGCAACTGGTGATTCAGGTTAACGGTAAACTGCGCGGCCAGATCGAAATGCCTGCCGGTGCCAGCCGTGAAGAAATTGAAGCGGCTGCCCGCGTCAACGAAAACGTACTGCGTTTCACCGATGGTCTGACCATCCGTAAAGTGATCGTCGTGCCGGGCAAACTGGTTAATATCGTCGCCAGCTAAATTGGAACAGGCGCCCGCCTTGAGTGCGGGTGCCCAACAAAACCTTCCGGGCCGCTCCGTCGGCCCATCTGGTTTCAAGGGGAGCAACACATGATCAAACGCAACTTGCTGGTGATGGGCCTCGCAGTCTTGCTGAGCGCCTGCGGCTTTCAGCTGCGTGGCACCGGCACCAATCAGCTGTCGATTACCGAACTCGACGTAACAGCCCGTAACGCTTACGGCGATACCGTGCGTGAGTTGCGACAAGTGCTGGAAAACAGCGGCGTGAAAATCACCTCCGCTGCGCCTTACCACTTGATCCTCACCAATGAGCAAGACACCCAGCGCGCTGCCAGCTATGCCGGCAACGGTGGCTCGGTGGAATACGAATTGACCAAAGTGCTGAACTACGAAATCCGTGGCGATCACAACTTGCCGTTGCTCAACAACAAGATCGAAGTGCACAAGGTCTACCTGCAAGACAGCAGCAACATCACCGGTTCTGGCCAGGAAGCGGCCATGGTCAACACTGAAATGCGTCGCGAGCTGGTGCAACAGATGGTGCTGCGCCTGGAGCAACTGACTCCTGAGCAACTGGCCAAGCTGCAACAAGTGGCTGATGAGAAAGCCAAGGCTGAAGCCCAGGCCATCGAAGCTGCACGTCAGGCGCAAGATGCGATCCCTCAGCAGTCGCCCCTCGAAGTCCCTGAGCAATAAGGTATACGGGGCGCTCAGGCGCCCCGTCATCTATCAAGCCCTATGAAACTCGCCCCCGCCCAACTCGCCAAACACCTGCAAGGCAGCCTGTCGCCCGTCTACATCATCAGCGGCGACGACCCGCTGCTGTGTCAGGAAGCCGCAGACGCCATCCGCAGCAACGCCCGCCAACAAGGGTTTGATGAGCGTCAAGTATTCAGTGCCGACGCCAGTTTCGACTGGGGCTCGTTGCTGCAGGCAGGCGCAAGCATGTCGTTGTTCGCTGAAAAACGCTTGCTGGAGTTGCGATTGCCGTCCGGCAAGCCCGGCGACAAAGGCGCAGCAGCCCTCATCGAATATTGCTCGCGCCCCGCAGAAGACACCCTGCTGCTGATCAGCCTGCCAAAACTCGATGGCAGCGCGCAGAAAACCAAATGGGGCAAGGCGCTGATTGAAGGCGCCCATACTCAGTTCGTACAGATCTGGCCGGTGGACGCGAATCAATTGCCCCAATGGATTCGTCAGCGACTGTCGCAGGCAGGACTGGCGGCGACCCATGATGCAGTGGAACTGATTGCCGCACGGGTGGAAGGCAACTTGCTGGCAGCCGCTCAGGAAATCGAAAAGCTCAAACTCATGGCTGAAGATGGCCAGATCACTGTCGAGACCGTGCAAGCCGCGGTAGCCGACAGCGCCCGTTTTGATGTGTTCGGGCTGGTGGACGCGGTGCTCAACGGTGAGGCAGCCCATGCGTTGCGCATGCTGGAAGGCTTGCGCGGTGAAGGCGTCGAGCCACCTGTGATCCTTTGGGCGCTGGCTCGCGAGCTACGGGTCTTGGCCAACATTGCCCTGCAATACAGCCAGGGCACTCCGTTGGACAAGGCGTTCAGCCAGGCACGCCCGCCCGTGTGGGACAAGCGTAAACCGCTGATGAGCAAAGCCCTGCAACGTTATTCGGCGCAGCGCTGGGCGCAACTGTTGATGGATGCGCAACGCATCGATGCACAGATCAAGGGGCAAGCCGCAGGCTCTGCCTGGAGCAGCCTCAGCCGATTAGCGCTGCTGATGTGCGGGCAACGTCTGAATTTGCCAGCGGAATAACCAGCTGCTCTAGGTAGCCGCTGTAAAAGCACCCAGGTGCCTGTCAACGCCCGCACGTAACACCCGCTGGACAGATCAAACAATCTGGCCGATGATTTGCGCTTGTTCAACTCAGCGAGAATCATTGCCATGAGCAAACGCCCCAACAAGGCCAAATCCATCGTCGCCCAACCCTTGTTCCGAAGCCGTCAGGAACGCCCCGCCAAAGGCAAAGGCAGCTACCGCCGCGAAGCCTTCCAGTCGAGAGACCGGGAGGCTTTTTACTTTCTGGCTGCCTGACGGCGGGAATGTTAAGGTCTGCATCTGATTCGCATTACCTGGACCTGCGCATGCCCTTAAGTCATAAACGCCGTTGGCCGATGCGCCAACTGATTGCTGCTTCCAGCGTCATCCTTTTAGTCGCCTGCGCAGAGAAACCCACCGCAGCCGATGCTCAACCCCTGCCTGTGACGCCTCCCGCGCCCGCGGTGATTACCAGCGCTCCAGTTGCAGACAACCTTGAAATCCAGCCCGCCCAAAGCTTCAGCGAATGGCAAGCCAACTTCCGTGCGCAAGCCCTGAAGGCCGGGATCAACCCGCTGGTTTTCGATAACGCCTTCAAAGACATCACCCCCGACATGGGTGTCATCAAGGCTGACCGTAGCCAGCCCGAATTCAGCCGCCCGGTGTGGGAATACCTCGACGGCGCCCTTTCTCCGCTGCGCGTGCGCAATGGCCAGCGATTGCTGGAGCAAAATGCCGAGCTGCTGACCCGTATCGAACAGCGCTACGGTGTTGATCGTCAGGCACTGGTGTCGGTGTGGGGCATGGAAAGTAACTTCGGTACCTTTCAAGGCAACAAATCGGTGATCCGCTCCCTGGCCACACTGGCGTATGAAGGTCGCCGCCCGGAGTTCGCCCAAAGCCAACTGATCGCTGCGCTGAAGATCATTCAAGAAGGCGATATCTCGCCCGAGAAAATGCTCGGCTCATGGGCCGGGGCTATGGGCCAGACCCAATTCATCCCCACCACCTATGAAACCCATGCGGTGGATTTCGACGGCGATGGTCGTCGGGATATCTGGAACAGTTCGGCAGACGCGCTGGCCTCCACGGCCCACTACCTGCAAAGCTCCGGCTGGAAACAAGGCCAGCCTTGGGGGTTTGAAGTCGACCTGCCGAGTGGGTTTGACTACGCATTGGCGGACGGCACGGTGCGTAAAAGTGTCAGCGAATGGCAGGTGCTTGGGGTTCAGGTGCCTGTGACTGCAAGCGGCTCAGAACAACTGAGCGCCACTTTGTTGCTGCCCGCCGGGTACAGGGGACCGGCATTTTTAGTGCTGGATAACTTCCGTGCCATCCTGCGCTACAACAACTCTTCATCTTATGCGCTGGCTGTGGGCCTGCTGTCTGAGCGCTTTAATGGCGGCGGCGTCATCAAAGGTGATTGGCCTAAAGATGAGCGCCCACTCAGCCGCAGCGAACGCGTCGAGCTGCAAACGTTACTGAGCAACCGCAATTACGACGCAGGCAAGGCTGACGGCATTATCGGGGCAAATACCCGCAAGGCGATTCGCAGCGCGCAACAAGCGCTGGGCTGGCCCGCTGATGGCTACCCTTCGCACAAGTTGCTCGAGAGTTTGCGCCAACAATAAGCGGCTTTCAGGCCGACCCTCTCCCCCAGGGAGAGGGTCACGGCGCGATGGAAACGACGTCCTGCTCTAACACCAACTGCTGTTTATCTGCATCCAGACGCACGTGCGCGCCCATTGGCAAGGTCAGGTTCGGGTCGCAATGCCCACTGCGCCATCCAGCGAGTACTGGGATACCCAGAGGCCCCAGTTCCTGCCCGATCAGTCGCATCAACGCCTGAGGGTCCACCCCGGCCACATCCCCCACCAATACGCCCCGAACCTGTGCCAACTTGCCTGCCAGCCGCAACTGGGTGAGCAAACGATCAATCCGGTACAGCGGTTCGTTAACGTCTTCAATGAACAAAATGATGCCGTCTGCGTCCAGCTCGAATGCGGTGCCAAGCGTGCCGCAGATCATGGCCAGGTTGCCGCCCAGCAATCGCCCACTGGCCACACCCGGCGCCACGGTGGTCAACGCAAAGGCGGCGGGATGGGTCAAAACGGCGGCTTGTCGGCCACTGATCATGTCCAGCAGTGAGGTTTCAGTCGGCGCCTGTTTATTGCCCAACAAGTCGGCATTAAGCATCGGCCCGTGAAAAGTCACGAAGCCTGCATAACGGGTGATTGCCAGGTGCAGCGCCGTAATGTCGCTGTAGCCGATAAACGGTTTGGGATGGCGCTTAAGGCACTCGAAGTCGATGCCATCGAGTAAACGCGGGCTGCCATAGCCGCCGCGCATGCATAAAATCGCGTCAATGCTGTCATCTGCAAAGGCGTCGTGCAGGTCCTGCAGTCGGGTGGTATCAGCGCCCGCCAGGTAACCGTCTTTTTCCCATACCCCCGGAAAGACCCGCAGTTGATAACCGCGTGCCTGTATCCATTGGGTGGCAAGGTGAAGATCGAGTTCGGCGGGGCCTGCCGGGGCGATCAGGCCGATCACCCCGCCAGCACGCAGCGCGGGCACCGCGCAGTGAGCCTTGTAAGACACCTGCGCGGTGAACCGGCTATTCATGGAGTCACTCACTGACCAGCATGTTTTTGACCAGTTTGGCCTGCTCATCCGCGTGGTACGACGAACGAACCAGCGGTCCGGAAGCAACGTTTTTGAAACCCATTTTGTAACCTTCCTCAGCGAACCAGGCAAAGGTGTCAGGGTGCACGAAACGCTGAACCGGCAAGTGGCTGCGCGACGGTTGCAGATACTGGCCAAGAGTCAGCATGTCGATATCGTGCTCACGCATGCGCTTCATCACTTCGATGACTTCTTCATCGGTTTCGCCCAGGCCCAGCATCAGGCCGGATTTGGTCGGGATATGCGGCATCATTTGTTTGAAGCGCTGCAGCAATGTCAACGACCACTGGTAATCCGAGCCCGGACGCGCAGCCTTGTACAAGCGCGGTACGGTCTCGAGGTTGTGGTTGAACACGTCAGGCGGCTCGGCGGCCGTGATGTCCAGGGCTACGTCCATACGGCCACGGTAATCGGGCACCAGGGTTTCAAGCAGGACGTTGGGTGACAGCTTGCGGATTTCGCGGATGCAATCAGCAAAATGCTGAGCGCCGCCGTCACGCAGGTCGTCACGGTCTACCGAGGTGATGACCACGTACTTCAAGCCCAGGTCAGCAATGGCGATGGCCAGGCTTTCAGGCTCATTGACGTCCAGAGGCTTCGGTCGACCATGGCCCACGTCACAGAACGGGCAGCGACGGGTGCATATATCGCCCATGATCATGAAGGTGGCAGTACCGCCCGAGAAGCACTCTCCCAGGTTCGGGCAGGACGCTTCTTCGCAGACGCTGTGCAGTTTGTGTTTGCGCAGCAGTTGCTTGATACGGTCGACTTCCGGCGAAACCGGGATGCGTACACGAATCCAGTCAGGCTTTTTCGGCAACTCGGTGGTCGGAATGATTTTGACCGGGATACGCGCAACCTTTTCGGCACCGCGCAGTTTGACGCCGGTCTCAACCTTGGAACGGGCCTCGCTGGCGCGGGCTGCACGTTCAGAGATGTCCAGCGTAGGGATCAGGGTTTCAACAGCGTCTTGCGCAGTAGTCATATCAATCGATTCCGCCCGTCAGGGTCGTCTGCTCAGCATAGTCGAGGTGTTTGACGAGCTGCGCACGCAGCCGGGCACGCACCTCGGCAAATTCAATCGGGCCTGTATGGTCACGCAACTGGGTCATCGCCAGCCCCGCGTATCCACAGGGGTTAATCCGTCGAAACGGTTCCAGGTCCATGTCCACATTCAGGGCCAGGCCATGGAAAGAGCAGCCATTGCGGATCCGCAGGCCCAATGAGGCGATTTTCGCGCCATTCACATAAACCCCCGGCGCATCGGGCTTGGCCTCGGCACTGACGCCATAACTGGCGAGCAGCTCGATCAGGCAGCGCTCCATCCGGCTGACCAGTTCGCGGACCCCAAAGCCCAGACGCCGCACGTCCAGCATCAGGTAAGCGACCAACTGGCCAGGCCCGTGATACGTCACCTGGCCGCCGCGATCCGATTTGACCACCGGAATATCACCCGGTAACAGCAAATGCTCGGCTTTGCCGGCCTGCCCCTGGGTAAATACTGGCGGATGCTCTACCAGCCAGATTTCGTCTTGCGTCTCGGGCCGGTCTTTGCGCTGGTCGGTAAAACGTTGCATCGCCAGCCAAGTGGGCTCGTAGTCCAGCAACGACAACTCGCGAAAACCCAGGGCCCGCGACATCACAACACCATGTGAACGAAGCCGGTGGCCCGCAGTTCGCTGTTGATGTTGTACAGCTGGTCTTGATCCGTGGCCACAATGTGCAACTGGATAGTGGTGTACTTGCCGTTGGTGCTCTGGCGCTCGTCAACACGATCATCGTTGATCGTCGCGTGTTTTTTCACGATCACGAGGATTTTGTCCTTGTTGCCCACACCGGTGTCACTGATCACCTTAATCGGGTAATCGGTTTGAGGAAATTCGATCTTTGGCGCCTTTACTTCGTTATCGCTCATGGCGTATTGGCCTCGTAAGCCCGGAACTACAGACATGACCCCGCGCCGGGTAAGCGCAGGGTCACACAGGTGGGTGCAATCAGTTGAACAACCCGTAGAAGAATAGACGGATGCTATCCCACACGCGGCGGAAAATGCCACCTTCCTCAACCGGCTCAAGTGCGATCAAGTCCGCACTGTGAACAACTTTATCGTCGAGTTTGACTTCAACCTTACCGATCACGTCACCTTTGGCGATAGGCGCCATCAGTTGCGGGTTCATGGTCATGCTCGCGGCCAGCTTTTTCAATTGGCCTTTAGGCAGGGTCAGGGTCAGGTCGTTGGCCAGACCGGCTTTGACCTGGCTGGTGGTGCCTTTCCAGACGGGAGCTTGCGCCAGCTCGGTGCCTTTTTGATAGAAGGTCTGGGTTTCGAAGAAGCGGAAACCGTAGGTCAGCAGTTTTTGCGTTTCGGCCGCACGGGCCGCTTCGCTGTTGGTGCCAAACACCACGGCAATCAAACGCATGCCGTCACGTACTGCCGAAGACACCATGCAGTAGCCCGCTTCGTCGGTGTGACCGGTTTTCAGGCCGTCAACCGTCTTGTCGCGCCACAGCAACAGGTTGCGGTTAGGCTGCTTGATGCCATTCCAGAAGAACTCTTTCTGCGAGTAGATCGCGTAGTGAGTGGGGTCTTCGTGGATGATCGCGCGGGCCAGCAGCGACATGTCATGCGCCGACGAATAGTGCTCAGGGTTTGGCAGACCGGTCGGGTTCATGAAGTGGCTATTGGTCATGCCCAGCTCGGCGGCGGTCTTGTTCATCAGGTCCGCGAACGCATCTTCACTGCCGGCAATGTGTTCAGCCAATGCAACACTGGCGTCGTTACCCGACTGAATGATGATCCCGTGCAGCAGATCGCTGACCGACACTTGGGAGCCGACCTTGATGAACATGCGCGAACCACCGGTGCGCCAGGCGTTCTCGCTGACGGTGACCGGGTCGTTCTCACCGATCTGGCCACGACGGATTTCCAGCGTAGCAATGTACGCGGTCATCAGTTTGGTCAGGCTGGCTGGGGGCAGGCGCTGGTCGCCATTGTTCTCAACCAGCACGTTGCCACTATTGGCATCCATCAGCACGTAGGATTTGGCGGCAAGCTGTGGCGGCGACGGCATCATTTCGGCTGCCCAGGCGGCAGGCGTAATGATCAGCGGGACAAGCAGGCACAGGCGTTTGGCAAAGGTGGTGATGTTCATCCGTCTCTCGAAATTGTTGATGGAAACTTACCCTCGCGGGCAAAACTGTTCTGACAGCCCTGTTATAGAGGCTGTCGCGTATTCAGTTGCAGGCACCCCCTCGCAGGGCTTTTGTTCTTTGTCGCTGCAACTGCGTTTGAGCCCCAAACCTTCAGGGCCCAACGCGTTAATCAGTGTTACTGATCCGATGTCACAACGCTTGGCTGGCCCAGATTGGCCAGTCTCACGCTGTTTTGCGCTTGCTGTAGTTCGCCGGCCGAGGCAATCGGCCCCAGCCGCACACGGTGCAAGGTCTGCTGATTGCGCACAATCGAGCTGATAAATACGGGGGCACTGACCATGCCACTGAGCTTGGAACGAAGCAACTCTGCAGCATCCGGGTTGGCAAAGGCGCCGACCTGCAAGTACGTGCCCTGACCGCCAGCCATACGCGGCACTGGCACGACATCAGTAGCGTGCTGCTGCGCAGGCGGCGTCCATTGCTCCACCTTGCCGGTGGCGATGGTAGGGCCCGGCGCATTCTGGGCCATTTTCGGCTCATTGAGCATCAACGGCGCAGGTCGACCGCGCTGCGCCCACCATTGTTGCGGGTCGATGCCTTCCACCTTGACGCGCGCCGTTCCGGTTTCGGCATAACCGAGCTTTTTGGCCGCTGCGTAGGACAAGTCGATGATACGGTCCGAATAGAACGGGCCACGGTCATTAACCCGCAGCACCACGGCTTTACCGTTGTCCAGATTGGTCACTTTGACGTAGCTGGGCAGCGGCAAGGTTTTGTGCGCTGCGCTCATGCCGTACAGGTCATACACCTCGCCATTGGCGGTGTTCTGACCGTGAAACTTGGTGCCGTACCAGGACGCCGTGCCCGAGGCCACGTATGTCTTGGATTCTTGCATCGGGAAATAGGTTTTACCCAGCACGGTATACGGGTTGGCCTTGTACGGTCCGGTGTGCAGGGTTGGCGTCGCGTCCGGGATACGCGAGACGTCTACGTCCCACCACGGTGCGCCGTCCTTGTGCGCCCGGTTGATATCCAGACCGGGGGTGGCGCGCACCACAGGGGCCGACTTTTGCTGCGGCGCGGTAGAGCGACTGCTGGAACAACTCACCACCAGCAACGCGACGGCGGCGCAGGCAGCGACTTTCAAGGGTGTACGGATCGCTAGAAACGGCATTACTTGTTGCCCCGTGCTTGAACCAGCAGGTCGGACAGTTGGTGCACTGCCATGGCGTACATCACGCTACGGTTGTAACGCGTAATCGCATAAAAATTCTTCAGGCCCATCCAGTATTCAGGGCCGTTATCGCCTTCGAGACGGAAAGCGGTGACCGGCATGTCGTCACGCAGCGCATCATGACTCGACCACCCCAGCGCTCGCAACTCCCCGACTGTTTTCACAGGCTCAATACCCTGGGTCAGGCCTTGGTCTGCGCTATCACCCTGGACATCGGCGCGAATCACCACCGGCTCCCCCGCGACCCAACCATGGCGCTTGAAGTAGCTGGCCACACTGCCAATGGCGTCGTCCGGGTTGCTCCAGATATTAATGTGACCGTCGTTATCAAAGTCCACGGCATAGGCGCGGAAGCTGCTCGGCATAAACTGCGGCAAACCCATTGCTCCGGCGTACGAACCTTTGAGGGTCAGCGGATCAACCTGTTCCTCGCGGGCCAGCAGCAAAAATTCGCGCAGCTCTTTGCGGAAGAACTCAGCACGCGGCGGGTAATCGAAGCCCAGCGTCGACAACGCGTCGATCACCCGGTAGCTGCCCGTGTTGCGGCCGTAGAAGGTTTCAACGCCGATAATCGACACAATCACTTGCGCCGGTACGCCATATTCCTGCTCGGCGCGGGCCAGCGCGGCTTCGTGCTCACGCCAAAAATCGACACCACGTGCCACGCGGGCATCCGAAATGAAGATCGGGCGGTATTCCTTCCACTGTTTGACGCGCTCGGCCGGGCGCGAAATGGCGTCCAGGATGCTCTGCTTGCGCTGAGCCTCACGGAATACGTCCATCAGCTGTTCACCGGCGAACCCGTAATCGCGGGTCATCTCACCGACAAATTCAGCCACTTGGGGCGAGCCTTCATAGTCGCCGGCCACTGCGCTTTGCGCCGCCCCGAACAGACCCAACAGGCCTACCCAGGACGCGTATCGAGCAGCCCAGCCACGCATTACTTGCATTGAATTCTTCACCTTAATCAAACTTGCGCGATCCACTTGCGATGTGTGTGGATCGACATCAAAACCCCAAACGCTGACAGCAGCGTCACGAGCGAAGTTCCGCCGTAGCTAATGAACGGCAATGGCACGCCCACCACCGGCAACAGGCCACTGACCATACCGATGTTGACGAAAACATAAACAAAAAACGTCATGGTCAGGCTGCCCGCCAGCAATTTACCGAACAGCGTCTGCGCCTGGGCCGTAATCACCAGGCCGCGACCGATCAACAACAGGTAAATCAGCAGCAAGGCACAAATGCCCACCAGGCCGAACTCTTCGCCCATGACCGCGATAATGAAGTCGGTGTGGCTTTCGGGCAGGAAGTCCAGGTGCGACTGGGTGCCCAGCAACCAGCCTTTGCCAAACACGCCGCCTGAGCCGATGGCGGCCTTGGATTGAATGATGTTCCAGCCGGTGCCCAGCGGATCGCTTTCAGGGTCCAGGAAGGTCAATACGCGCTGCTTCTGGTAGTCGTGCATCACGAAAAACCACATGGCCACAGCGACCGGGACCGTGGCCGCCAGCACGCTGAGAATCCAGCGCCAGCGCAGGCCGCCCATGAACAGTACAAACGCGCCGCCGGCCAGTACCAGCAGCGCAGTGCCGAGGTCGGGCTGACGCACAATCAGCGCAAAGGGCACGCCAATCAGCATGAGGCTGATTGCCACGTGTTTGAGTTGGGGCGGCAGCGTGCGCTTGGAGAGGTACCAGGCGATAGTCGCTGGCATCAGGATCTTCATGAACTCCGAAGGCTGGAAGCGGATCACCCCCGGAATGTTGATCCAGCGCGTAGCGCCCATGGCGTTGTGGCCCATGACGTCCACCACCACCAGCAGCAACACGCCGATCAGGTAGCCAACCGGCACCCAGCGCGCCATGAAGCGGGGTTCAAGCTGGGCAATGATGAACATGGACACCAGACCGATACCAAACGAAGTGGCCTGCTTGCTCAGCAGGTCCCAGCTCTTGCCGCTGGCGGAGTACAGAACAAACAGACTGCCGGCCGCCAGGGTCAACAGCAAAATCAGCAGCGGGCCGTCAATGTGCAAGCGCTGCAACAGCGAGGCACGTCGACGCATCACATCCTCACTGGAGAGCATGCGATCAAAATTACTCATCACGGGCCGTAACCTCCGCCTTTGAAGGGCTGGCGTACTCAGGTTTGAGCTTGCCTTGTGCATCCAGCAACCAGGCATCCATGACCTTGCGCACGACCGGCGACGCGACGCGGCTGCCCGCCTCGCCGTTTTCAATCATGACCGAGACCGCAATCTGCGGGTTGTCAGCCGGGGCAAAGCCTACGAACAATGCGTGGTCGCGATGGCGCTCCTGAACTTTGGAGCGGTCATATTTTTCGCCCTGCTTGATCGCCACCACCTGTGCCGTACCACTCTTGCCAGCGATCAGGTATTGCGCACCAACGCCCGCCACCCGCGCCGTCCCACGTGCGCCATGCACCACTTGCTGCATGCCGTGGGTGACCTTGGCCCAGTTGGACGGGTCACGCAGCACGATGTCGGGCATCGGGTTCGGGTCAACGGGCGGTACGCCTTCAATGGTCTTGGCCAGGTGCGGACGGATCCATTTGCCCTTGCTGGCAATCAGTGCCGTGGCCTGGGCCAGTTGCAGGGGTGTGGACTGCATGTAGCCCTGGCCGATGCCCAGAATCAGGGTTTCGCCAGGGAACCATGCCTGGCGCCGCGTCGCCCGCTTCCACTCGCGGGACGGCATCAGGCCGGCGGACTCTTCGAACATGTCGAGCGAGACTTTCTGGCCGATACCAAACTGATTCATGTACGACGACAGACGATCAATCCCCAGCTTGTGGGCGAGGTCATAAAAGTAGGTGTCGTTGGAACGCATGATCGCCGTGTCCAAGTCCACATAGCCATCACCGCTGCGGTTCCAGTTACGGTACTTGTGATCGTAATTGGGCAGCATGTAGTAGCCAGGGTCGTAGACCCGTGAAGCACCGGTAATCACACCGCTGTCGAGTCCGGCAATCGCCACCGCAGGCTTGATGGTCGAACCCGGCGGGTAAAGCCCGCGCAAGATGCGATTGAACAGCGGACGGTCGATCGAATCGCGCAATTCGGCATACGCCTTGAAGCTGATACCGGTGACAAACAGGTTGGGGTCGAAGCTCGGCTGACTGACCATCGCCAGGACTTCGCCGGTATTCGGATTCAACGCCACCACGGCGCCACGTCGCCCGGCCAGCGCTTCCTCGGCAGCTTCCTGCAATTTGATGTCGAGACTGAGCACGATATCTTTGCCGGGAATCGGGTCCGTTCGCTTGAGCACGCGCAACACGCGGCCGCGGGCGTTGGTCTCGACCTCTTCGTAACCCACCTGACCGTGCAGCTCAGCTTCATAGAAGCGCTCGATGCCGGTTTTACCAATGTGATGGGTGCCGCTGTAATTCACCGGATCGAGGGTTTTAAGTTCTTTCTCGTTGATCCGCCCCATGTACCCCACCGAATGCGCAAAGTGCGCGCCCTGCGGGTAGTGACGTACCAGTTGCGCAACCACTTCAACCCCGGGCAGGCGGAACTGGTTCACGGCAATTCGGGCGATCTGTTCTTCAGTGAGCTCAAACAGAATGGGCACCGGCTCGAAGGGCCGACGCCCCTGCCGCATCCGCTTTTCGAACAAGGCGCGGTCTTCCGGCGTGAGCTGCAACACCTCGACAATCACATCGAGCACTTGCTGCCAGTCACCGGAACGCTCGCGGGTCATGCTCAGGCTGAAGCTGGGCCGGTTGTCCGCGATCACCACACCGTTGCGGTCAAAAATCAGGCCGCGTGTCGGGGGGATCGGCTGCACGTGCACCCGGTTGTTTTCAGACAGGGTCGAGTGGTACTCGTACTGCACGACTTGCAAGTAGTACAGACGCGCAATCAGCGCACAAATGAGCGCCACCACCACAATTGCGCCGACCACGACGCGGCTGCGCACAAGACGTGCGTCTTTCTCGTGGTCTTTGAGGCGAATTGGCTGAGACATTCGGGACGCTGACTATTTGTGATAAGGGTGCCCGGACAAAACCGTCCAGGCGCGATACAACTGCTCACCAATCAGAATCCTTACCAACGGGTGCGGCAACGTCAACGGCGACAGCGACCAGCGCTGATCGGCACGTGCACAGACTTCCGGCGCCAGCCCTTCGGGGCCGCCGACCATAAAGTTCACGGTGCGCGAGTCCAGGCGCCAGCGGTCCAGTTCGACCGCCAGCTGCTCGGTGCTCCAGGGTTTGCCATGCACTTCCAGCGTGACAATGCGCTCGCCCGGACCGACCTTGGCCAGCATGGCCTCGCCTTCCTGACGGATGAAGCGGGCCACGTCGGCATTCTTGCCGCGGGTATTGAGCGGTATTTCTACCAGTTCAAGGGCCAGCTCGGATGGCAGACGCTTGGCATACTCATGCCAGCCTTCTTCCACCCATTTAGGCATACGCGAACCGACAGCGATCAAACGCAGGCGCACAGCTAACCCTTACTCTTGGTCTTTGTTGAGCTTGAGGAAATGCTCGTGGGTGTTTTCCGGGCTGTGGTGAGCAGCGCTGCCTGCACGGCTTTGTTCCGCACCGGCCCACAGACGCTCCAGGTCGTAGAACTGACGTGCACTGGCGGTCATCATGTGAACGATCACGTCGTCCATGTCCAGCAGAACCCAGTCGCTGTCGCCCTTGCCTTCTTCGCCCAACGGTTTGACACCCAGTGCCTTGACCGCTTCGCGAACCTTGTCCAGCATCGCGCCGATCTGACGGTTCGACGTACCGGTGGCAATGATCATGAAGTCGGTGATGCTGTGCTTGTCGCGCACGTCGATCACTTGAATGTCCTGAGCCTTGACGTCTTCCAGAGCCGTCACGGCCACTTTGACCAGTTCTTCGCCTTTCAGGATTTCAGTCGGCTGGGCTTTTTCAGGCAGGGGTGCGCTCTTGAACGTGCCTTTGCGCTTAACTTTGCTTACATCTTTGTTGGTCATATAAAACTCGTTTTGCTCGTATGTTCGGGTGTTTCAATACACGTCAAATCGCGCCTTGAAACACGCCTTTTCAGTTCGACGCACGGTACAGTCCGTGCGCATCGATGTAGGCCAGGACCGCGTCGGGCACCAGATAACGTACCGACTTACCGCTGGCCAGCAGTTGACGGATCTGGGTGGCGGATACCGCGAGCGGTGTCTGCCAGACGAATGCAATCTGTCCGCTCGGCCCTTTCAAGGCCAGCGGGTCGCTTACCGAGCGCGCTGCCAGCAGGTTGCGCAAGGCATCCGGCGGTTCGCTGTCGGCATCCGGGCGCTGAAGCACCAGGATATGGCAATGCTGGAGCAACTCTTCCCAGCGGTGCCATGTGGGCAGGCCGCAAAACGCGTCCCAACCCAGCAATAAAAACAACTGGTCATCAGCGGCCAGTTCGGCGCGCATCAGTTCCAGGGTGTCAATGGTGTAGGACGGCTTGTCCCGTTGCAGTTCCCGAGCGTCTACCACCAGCGTAGCCACTCCTTCAACTGCGCACTGGACCATCGCCAGACGATCATGCGCCGACACCTGTGGCGTGTCGCGATGGGGCGGCCGGGCGTTGGGTGTCAGACGCAGCTCATCGAGTTCCATCATCTCGGCAACTTCCAGCGCGCCGCGCAAATGCCCAATGTGCACCGGATCGAAGGTTCCACCCAGGACGCCTATGCGCCGGGGTAACGCGTCGTTCTTCGCTGCGTGCGCGGACGCTTCAAGGTCGATCAAATCACACCGGCTCCTGACCGCGCAGTTGTCCGTCACCGACCACAATGTACTTCTCGCAGGTCAGACCTTCGAGACCCACCGGGCCGCGGGCGTGCAGCTTATCAGTAGAAATGCCAATCTCCGCACCCAATCCGTATTCAAATCCATCCGCGAAGCAGGTCGGGGTGTTGAGCATCACCGAACTGGAGTCCACTTCAGCCATGAAACGCCGGGCGTCGCCTTGATGTTCGGTGACGATCGAGTCGGTGTGATGGGAGCCATAGTGGTTGATGTGTTCAATCGCCGCGTCCAGCCCGTCGACCACGCGGATCGACAACTTCGCGTCCAGATATTCGGTGTGCCAGTCGTCTTCTGTGGCCGGCGCAACGTCAATCAGCGCCTGGGTGCGCTCGCAACCACGCAGTTCGACGCCCTTGGCGCGAAATTGCTCAGCCATCGCGGGCAGAAATTCGGCCGCAACGGCTTGATCCACCAGCAGTGTTTCCATCGCCCCGCAAATGCCGTAGCGGTACGTTTTGGCGTTGAACGCAATACGTTGCGCCTTTGGCAGGTCGGCATGGGCGCTGACATACACATGGCAAATGCCGTCCAGATGCTTGATGACCGGCACCCGTGCATCACGGCTGACTCGCTCGATCAGGCCTTTGCCACCACGGGGCACGATCACGTCCACGTATTCAGGCATGGTAATCAAGGCACCAACCGCTGCGCGATCGGTCACTTCAACGACTTGCACCACCGCCGGCGGCAGACCGGCCTCGGCCAGACCTCGCTGGATACAGGCCGCAATGGCCCGATTGGAGTGAATCGCCTCGGAGCCTCCGCGCAGAATGGTGGCATTGCCGGATTTCAGGCACAGGCTCGCGGCGTCGATGGTCACATTGGGGCGCGACTCATAAATGATACCGACCACGCCCAACGGCACGCGCATCTTGCCCACCTGAATACCCGAAGGGCGGTAGCTCATGTCACGAATGGCGCCGACCGGGTCCGGCAGGCTGGCCACCTGGCGCAAACCGACGATCATGCCGTCGATGCGCGCAGGGGTCAGCGCCAGGCGCTCCAGCATGGCAGGCTCAAGACCATTGGCCCGACCCGCCGCCAGATCCTGCTCATTGGCGGCAGTCAGTTCCGGTCGCGCAGCGTCCAGGGCAGCGGCAGCCGCCAGCAAGGCACGGTTTTTTTGCCCGGTGCTGGCTCGGCCAATCACACGGGAAGCTTCACGGGCAGCGCGACCCAGGCGGGTCATGTAGTCAAGAACGGACTCAGTCATGGTCTCAATGGTCTTGGCAGAGAGGAAAGCGGCCGATTATAGCGATCATGCTGCCTTACGCACAGCGGTGGCAGGCGGATGGTCGAAATGGACCACAAATACACAGTGTTCAGCGCGAATTAAGCAGGTCTTGCTATGATCTGCGCCCTTTTAGCCACTGATGTGATAGCCCTGAAGATGCCAAACGTGCTGCCGGATTCCTTTTTCGACCGAGATGCTCAACGTGTTGCCCGCGAACTCTTGGGCAAGGTCATCCGCCACCGGGTCAACGGCCTGTGGCTCAGTGCGCGCATTATCGAAACCGAAGCGTATTACTGCGTCGACAAAGGCAGCCATGCCTCGCTGGGCTACACCGAAAAGCGCAAGGCGCTGTTTCTCGATGGCGGGCACATTTATATGTACTACGCTCGCGGCGGCGATTCCTTGAACTTCAGTGCCCACGGCCCGGGCAATGCGGTACTGATCAAATCGGCTTACCCATGGGTCGATGACTTATCAGGCCCGGACAGTCTGGCGCTCATGCAGCGCAACAACCCCGATACTCAAGGTCGACCGCGCCCCGACCAAAAGCTCTGCGCCGGGCAAACCCTGCTGTGCAAGGCGCTGGGCCTGAAAGTGCCTGAATGGGATGCAAAATGTTTCGACCCCGAACGTTTACGGGTCGATGACGTCGCACAACAACCCTCGCATGTGATTCAAACCACGCGCCTGGGCATCCCCCACGGGCGGGATGAACACCTGATGTACCGCTTTGTCGACGCTGACTACGCTGCGTATTGCACGCGCAACCCGTTGAGGCGCGGCCAGGTTGAAGGCAAGGACTACGTGATCCTGGATCACGCGTAATTGCCACTGCTTAAAAGACTTAACCGACGATCAAAAGGAAATTGAAACATGGGCCCATGGCTCGATAGCGTAACTGGCTGGCTAACAGCCAACCCGCAGTGGCTGGGCCTCGCGGTATTTATTGTGGCGTGCGTTGAATGCCTGGCCATTGCCGGGATTATTGTGCCGGGCACCGTGCTGTTGTTTGCAATCGCCGTTATGGCGGGCAGCGGCGCCTTGTCCCTGGGCGAAACGTTATTGCTCGGCTTTCTCGGCGGCTTGCTGGGAGATGTTGCCTCATACGCGCTGGGCAGACGCTTCCATCAGAATATTCGGCGCCTGCCGCTGCTGCGCACTCACCCCGAGTGGATGAACGGCGCCGAAGGTTACTTTCACAAGTACGGCATCGTCAGTTTGCTGGTGGGGCGCTTCATCGGCCCGCTACGCCCCATGTTGCCGATGGTGGCAGGCATGTGCGACATGCCCATCCCGCGGTTTATCGGCGTCAGCCTGCTGGCCGGCATTGGCTGGTCGGTGGCGTACCTGCTGCCCGGCTGGGCGACCGGCGCCGCCATCCGCTTGCCATTGCCTGACGGCTTCTGGCCACAAGCGGCGATAGTCGCGGTCGGGCTGGCGGCCTTGTTGGGGTTGAGCATCAACGCCAGCATTCGGCGTCAATCCAGGGCCACCTTGCTGATCGGTGCACTGAGCCTGACGCTTCTGTTAGCGTTGTTCGTTGGCTACCCGTACATGACAGCGCTGGATCAGGGCATTTCTGCGCTGGTGCAGGAACATCGCAGCAGCACCATGGACATGGCCGCCGTGCTGGTGACGCAAATCGGCAACTTCCGCACCCAGTTTCTGGCGGCGGCACTGGTGTGCATCATCCTGTTGCTGACCCGGCAATGGCGCGCGATGTTTTTCTTCGGCGGGGTGACGTTATTCACAGCGCTGGCCAATACCGCCACCAAGCTGTTTTTCGCCCGGGTTCGCCCTGACGTACTGGTTGATCCGCTGACCAGCTACAGCATGCCCAGCGGCCACAGCTCGGGCGCGTTTGCGTTCTTTGTGGCGTTGGCGATTCTTGCCGGGCGCGAGCAACCGCAGCGTATGCGTATCACGTGGGTATTGCTGGGATGCCTGCTGGCGATCACCGTCGCCATGTCGCGGGTGTACCTCGGCGCTCACTGGCCAACAGACATCATGGCCGGTGCGTTGTTGGCAATCACGGTCAATGCCTTCGGTCTGGCCCTGTGTCAACGCTACATGCCATTAAGCCCCCTACCGCAGAAAGTCTGGTGGCTGATCCTGCCCGCCAGCATGGCGTTGTATGGCTTTTTTATGTTGGCGCACATGTCCAAAGAGCTGCTGCGCTACGCGTATTGACAGCTGAAACGCAGGGCGGGGATCAATTCAAGGTTTCGCCTTGATACTCGCCCTGCATTTCGTCCAGCAACACCTGAATACCGTCCAGACGCTGCTGCGGGTCATCGACTTGCAGCAGTTCAAGCTTGTCTTCCTCGGCAAAAGGCAGCAAGTAGGCCAGTTGATTGGCCAGCGATTGCTGCCCCACAACGTCAGGGTTCATGTTCAGCGCCGCCACCATGGGGTGCTCGGCCAACGCTTTGAGCAGCGCCAGCAAGTCTTGGTCTTCGTCCGCCAGGGGTTGTTCGGGGATCTCGTCCAGCCATTCAACGTCGGCCTGTAATAACTGGTCGCGCTGCAGGTCCATGCTCAGAATTTCAAAGCGGCGCCCACCTTCGACCCGTATGCCCAGCAGGCCGTTCTCCTGCTGTTGAAAATCGCGGATGAGCGCTTCGCACCCGATGAGTGCAATGTCTTCGGGGGCATCGCCCACTTCACTACCCTCCAGAATGCACACCACCCCAAAGCCGGTCCCCTGCTTCATACAACGGCTAATCATGTCGAGGTAGCGCGCCTCAAAAATTTGCAGATCCAGTACACACCCGGGAAACAGCACAGTCTTGAGAGGAAACAACGGCAATGTCATGTCTACGTCCTTACACCATGAGGCTGACGGCCAACGGTAGAAATACCGCCGTGCCCACACCCATTAAACTCATCGCCAACGCCGCGAAGGCGCCGCACTCTTCACCTTCCTGCAAGGCCACTGACGTTCCGACTGCGTGAGCCGTCATGCCCAGCGCCATGCCCCGCGCTTCAGCGCTGTGAACATGCAGCAGGCTAAGCAAGCCCGGCCCGGCAATCGCGCCAATGACCCCGGTAATCAGCACAAACACCGCCGCCAGTGCTGCGACACCGCCAATTTGCTCTGCCACCAGCATAGCAATCGGCGAGGTCACCGACTTGGGCGCCAGCGTCATCAGCACCATGTGTTCGGTGCCGAACCACCAGCCCAACACCACCACGAGACCGGTGGCAAACACCCCCCCAATCACCAGCGTAGTAAAGATGGGCCAGAACAGTTGCCGGATTCTTCGCAGGTTCAAGTACAGCGGCACGGCCAGCGCCACAGTGGCCGGCCCCAGCAGGATGCTCAGAATATCGGTGTTTTTGCGGTATTCGTCGTAGCTCAGGCCACAACTGAGCAGCACACCGATAACCAGCAGCATCGAAGCCAATACCGGTTGCAGGAAAATCCAGCGGGTTTTCTCAAAAGCCGCCAGCACCATCTGATAGGCACCCAGGGTAATGCCAATGCCGAACAGCGGATGATGGATCACAGCCTGCCATGCGCCTTGCCATTCCAGGGTCATGGCCGCTCCTCCGGCGCTTGATGACGCTTGAGCAAACGCTGCATCAGCACACCCACGAACGCCATCGACAACAGCAGCGACAGCACCAGCGCGCCAACAATCGCCCAAAAATCGGCAGCAATATCACTGGCGTAAACCATCACGCCCACCGCCGGTGGCACCAGCAGCAACGGGAGATAGCGCAACAGACCGCTGGCCGCCTGACTCAAGGGCTCGCTGACTTCACCGCGCACGATCAGAAAGACCAAAAGCAGCAACAACCCGATGATCGGGCCGGGCAGCACAGGGATGAACAAGTGATTGAGGGCAGTGCCGAGCAATTGAAACAGCACCAGCCAGGTCAGGCCGCGTAACAACATCTCTCATCTCCAGCGATCTTTTTTTGCGCCGCATTATAAGCACGCTCACCACAGCCTGGCTTGGCTAAAGGCAGGGGCCTTCGGGAATATCACAGGATGTTTCATGTCGCCCTATAGAGCGGCTTCCATTGCTGCGGCATACTCGCAGGCCTAACTTTTCGGATCCTGCCATGCGCCCATTTGTACCCCTTGCTCTGACGTTGCTGCTGACGGCCTGCGGTGACGGCGAATCGCTGTTGCCCCCGGACGCTCGCCTGCCCGATGGCGGGCGCTACCGCGGCGAAGTGGTCAATGGTCTGTTGCAGGGCCAAGGCCGCATCGACTACCCGAACGGCAATTGGTACGCGGGGGAATTCAGCAATGGGGTGTTTCAGGGCCAGGGCGAATGGCACGCCAGCAATGGGGACGTGTACCGCGGCAAATTCGAGGGTGGCCTGTACAACGGACAAGGCAGCCTGACCACCCACGACAGCGACTACGTCGGCGGCTTCAAACAAGGCCGCCGCGAAGGTGAAGGCACCCTCAAACAAGGCGGCATGAGCTATCGCGGCGACTTCAAAGATGACCAGTTTTCCGGCTTCGGCCACCTGGAACTGGAGGATGGCAGCGAGTATCAGGGCCAGTTTGCCCACGGCAAACCCCATGGCGAAGGCAAGCGCAGCGATGCCAGCGGCAACGAATTCACCGGCACCTTTGTCAATGGCCAGCTCGAAGGCAATGGCATTTTTAATAGTGCCGAAGGGGATCAATACGAAGGCGAGTTCAAGGACAACCAGCTCAACGGCAAGGGCCGCTTCGAAAACGCTGACGGCGACGTGTGGATCGGTGAGTTCAAGGACGGCGCGCTGACCGGCAAAGGCGAGTTCATCGGCGTTGATGGCAGCCACTACCGCGGCCAATTCAACGAATGGCGCTTCAATGGTCCCGGCCAGCTCAACATGGCCGATGGCAGCCGCTATGTCGGTGATTTCGCCAATGACACGTATCAGGGCTATGGCACCCTGACGCTGAGCGACGGCTCGGTCGAGAAAGGCTACTGGATCAACGGGCTGCGCGTGCGCGACGAAAAAGGCGAGCTGCTGCCGGACCCGCTTGAACTGGGCCTGCTCAATCAGGGCAAGTTGCTTGACCAGGCCCTCAAAGCGGTTCCACACACCACCCCGGCGGTAGAGCTGTACAGCCTGGTGCTGGGCGGCGACGGCAAGCAAAGCGTCTTTCTGCGTGAAGCCGATTACGTCAGCGACATGCTCACCAGCCGTTTCGGCAGCCGCGGCAACATCAGCCTGGTCAACCATCGCGACCACTTGATGGATCGCCCCATGGCCACCCGTGAAAACCTGCACCGTGCCGCCAAGACCCTGGCCGAGCGCACGGGCCCGGAAGACTTGGTGTTCATCTACCTGACCAGCCACGGCACCCACGATCACGAACTGGTGCTCGACCAGCCGCGCCTTGAACTGGCAGACCTGCCCGCCGAGGAGTTGGCCGCCGCGCTTGCCCCGTTGAAGCATCGCGACAAGATCATTGTGATTTCTGCCTGCTACTCGGGCGGATTCATCCCGGCGCTCAAGGATGAAAAAACCTTGATCATGACCGCTTCCGACGCTGACAAGGTTTCGTTTGGCTGCTCGGAAGAAGCCGACTTCACCTACTTCGGCAACGCCCTGTTCGCTCAGGCCCTGAACCAGACCGACGATCTGCAGCAAGCGTTCACACTGGCCAAGCAATACGTGGCCGAGCGCGAACAGGCCGACAATTTCGATGCATCCGCACCTCAAATCTGGGCACCGAAAGGCGTCCTGAACCACTGGCAGCGCCTGCGTGAGCAACAAGCGCGGCAAGCGTTGCATTAATCCGATGGAACAGCATGGACGCCCAGAGTGACTAAGCTGAATGTATCAAGGGAGATTTCGCATGTACCTGACGCCTCAGCACATCCTGCTTGCGGGTGCCACCGGCCTGACCGGTGAGCTGTTGCTAGACCGTTTGCTTAACGAACCGACGGTAGAACGCGTACTCGCCCCCTCGCGCAAACCCTTGGCCGACCATCCGCACCTGGAAAACCCGGTGGGCGACCCCGCCGTGTTTCTGCCCCAACTCAGCGGCCCGGTCGATGTCGCGTTCTGCTGCCTGGGCACCACCATCAAACAGGCCGGTTCCGAAGAAGCCTTTCGCGCCGTGGACCACGACATGGTCGTGGCCTTTGCCAAACGCGCGCGTGAAATGGGCGCCAGGCATTTGATCGTCATCAGCGCCATTGGCGCAGACCCGGAGTCATCCATTTTCTACAACCGGGTCAAAGGTGAGATGGAGCAATCCTTGCGAGCGCAGGACTGGCCTCAGTTAACCATCGCCCGCCCATCTCTGCTCATCGGCGAACGCCTGGAAGAACGCCCGGCAGAGAAAATTGCAGGTCTTTTTTCAAAATTGATCCCCGGCAAATACCACGGCATTGAAGCCTGTGAACTGGCCCGGGCACTGTGGCGACTGGCGCTTGAAGATCAGCAAGGCGTGCGGGTGATTGAGTCCGACGAACTGAGAAAACTGGGCAAGTAACCCGCTATAGCCCGCCGTTGGCCTGAACCCCGACGCCCAGCACGGTCAACACCGACAACGGCAACAAAAGCGTATCCAGCAAGGCGCTGGCAGGCAGGTCCAGCCCCGGATAACGCGGGGGCTGGGCGCCAAAGCGGTCTTGCGCACAGCACCCGCCTTGCAACGCATACCAATCGAGCCGCGTACCCGAATACACCACCGGCGCCCCCGGCTTGGCGGCGTCCAGCGTGCGAACGCTGGCGCAACCGCCGATGTGCATGAGCATCAACACGCCCAACAAGGCTTTACTCATCGCCGCCCACATGGTGCTCGCCCCAACGCGGGAGCATGTCCTGCGGGATATTGAGCAGGTTAAGAATGCGCGCAACCATGAAATCCACGAGGTCATCAATGGTCTGCGGCTGATGATAAAACCCTGGCGACGCCGGCAAGATGATGGCGCCCATGTTCGACAGCTTGAGCATGTTTTCCAGATGAATGCTGGAGTACGGCGCTTCGCGCGGCACCAGGATCAACTGGCGACGTTCTTTGAGCGTTACGTCTGCCGCCCGCTCGACCAAATTGTTGCACGCGCCCGTGGCAATGGCTGACAGCGTGCCCGTGGAACAGGGCACCACCACCATCGCTGCCGGAGCGCCGGACCCCGACGCCACCGGCGACATCCAGTCTTCCTTGCCATACACGCGGATCTGCCCGGCAGCTGCCCCGGTGTATTCGGTCAGGAACGTCTGCATGGCCTGCGGCTTGGGTGGAAGATTGACGTCGGTTTCGGTCGCCATGACCAACTGCGCGGCCTTGGAGATCAGGAAATGGACTTCACGGTCTTCGCGCACCAGGCAATCGAGCAGGCGCAATGCGTAAGGCATGCCCGATGCACCGGTCACGGCCAGGGTAATGCGTTCCGGGCCACTCATCACAGTGCGTCCGCCAGTTTGCCGTGCAGGCCACCGAAGCCGCCGTTACTCATAATCACCACGTGGGTGCCGGGCTTAACGCGGGTTTTGACGTCCGCGATGATGGCGTCCAGCGAATCGCAGACCCGGGTCGACACAGGGCTCGATGCAACCGTTGCCGCCAGATCCCAACCCAGATTGGCCGGCGCGTACCAGACCACGTGATCGGCCTGAACCACACTCTGCGGCAGGCCATCACGGTGCGCACCCAGCTTCATGGAGTTTGAGCGCGGTTCAATGATCGCCACCAACGGCGCATCGCCGATACGCTTGCGCAACCCGTCCAGTGTGGTGGCGATGGCGGTCGGGTGGTGAGCGAAGTCGTCATAGATCGTGACGCCATTCACTTCAGCCACTTTTTCCATTCGGCGTTTCACACTTTTGAACGCGCTCAGGCCGTCGATTGCCATGCTCGGCACGACCCCGACATGCCGGGCTGCGGCCAGTGTTGCCAGCGCGTTGGCGACGTTGTGCTGACCGGTCATGTCCCACTCGACAGTGCCCTGAACCACGCCCTCGAACAGCACGTCAAAGCGCGAGCCGTCATCGCTCAACAGGCGGGCTTGCCATTGGCCACCCTCACCCGTGGTTTGCACCGGGGTCCAGCACCCCATATCGATCACACGCTGCAACGCAGGTTCTGTGGTCGGGTGAATCACCAGCCCTTCGCTCGGAATAGTGCGCACCAAGTGGTGAAATTGCCGCTCAATCGCAGGTAAATCAGGGAAGATATCAGCGTGATCGAACTCAAGGTTGTTGAGGATCGCGGTACGCGGACGGTAATGGACGAACTTGGAACGCTTGTCGAAGAAGGCGCTGTCGTACTCATCCGCCTCAACCACGAAAAACGGCGTGTCGCCCAACCGCGCCGACACGGCAAAGTTTTGCGGCACGCCGCCGATCAGGAACCCCGGCGCCATGCCGGCATGTTCCAGCACCCAGGCCAGCATGCTGCTGGTGGTGGTTTTGCCATGCGTACCGGCCACGGCCAGCACCCAGCGACCTTGCAGCACGTGATCGGCCAGCCATTGCGGCCCGGACACATAAGGCAGGCCCTTGTTCAGGACGTACTCAACGGCCGGGTTACCCCGTGACAGCGCGTTACCAATTACTACCACGTCAGGTGCGGGGTCCAACTGGGCAGGGTCGTAGCCTTGGGTCAATTCAATGCCTTGAGCTTGCAGCTGGGTGCTCATCGGCGGATAGACGTTCGCGTCGGAACCTGTCACGTGATGGCCCAGTTCTTTGGCCAATACCGCCAGCGAACCCATGAATGTGCCGCAAATACCAAGAATATGAATGTGCATAGTCGACCTCGAAAATCATCGGCGAAGGGTAGCGTAGGGGACTTTTTTTCGCACCTGATGATTAGGATGAGCGCCTGGCTTAACGCTCAATGCCATGCTTGCGCAGCTTTCTGTACAGCGTATTGCGGCTGACCCCCAGTTGCAGCGCGGTATGTGTCATGTGCCAGCGATGCAACTCCAGCGCCATCAACAAGGCCATTTTCTCGGCTTCATCGAGCGGGTGTTCAGGCGTTTCAGGGGCTTTGGGTGAGGTTTGACGCATAGTGGCTGGCAAGTCCTGCAACCTGATGCGCCCGTCTTCACATAAGGCCGCCAAGATACGCAACACCGTACGCATTTGTCGTACGTTGCCCGGCCAGTTGAAATCAAGCAGCGCCTGACGTGCCTGCGGGTCAATCACCAACCGCTCCTGCCCCGCCTCCTCGGCCAGCAGAAAATCCAGCAACTGGCACTTGTCGCTGCGATCACGCAAGGCGGGCAAAGCGATTTCCAGTCCGTTGAGTCGGTAATACAAGTCTTCGCGAAAACTGCCCTGCTCCACGCGCTCGAGCAAGTTGCGGTGGGTGGCACTGATGATGCGCACGTTCACAGCCTGCGGCTCGCCACCAATCGGCACCACCAGTCGGTCCTCCAGTACGCGCAGCAAACGGGTCTGCATGGCCAGTGGCATGTCACCGATTTCATCGAGAAACAAGGTTCCGCCATCTGCCTGTTGCAACTTGCCTTGCATGCCCTCTTTGCGCGCACCGGTAAAACTGCCGCCGCGATAGCCGAATAATTCACTCTCAATCAGGCTTTCGGGAATCGCAGCGCAGTTGAGCGCCACAAAAGGCTGGTCCGTGCGCAGACTCGCCTGATGCACCGCCTTGGCAAAGGCCTCTTTACCCGAGCCGGTCTCGCCATTGACCAACAGCGGCACGTCGCGCTCGAAGACCCGCAACGCGCGGCGAAAATCAGTTTGCAACGCATCGTCGCCCAAGCAGATCCCACTCAGGCGCGCAGGCGCTGGGTCTGGTTGAACGCTGACCGGCGTGGGTTGACTGCGGGCCTGGCCGCGCAATGCCGCAAATAAAACGCGACCATCACGGGTGCGCAGCGGCCAACTGGCGCTGGCCTGCGGGCTGGCGCGGGCGAAAAGCTCATCGCGCGGGCAATCAAATACCTGATCGACGGTTTGCCCGATCAGCCCGCCGCGCACATGCCCCAGCAGGTTCAAGGCACTCTGGTTGACCGCAGCAATCACGCCCTCGCCATCGAACGCCAGCATGCCTTCGCTAAATAGCCCCACCGATTGTGCTTGCAGGTGAAAGCGCAACAGCCACTGGTCTTCGAAGTGACGCAAGAAATAGCTGCTTTCGATGATTTTTGCCGACAGGTTGACCAGCGCCATGGTGTGGAACTGGCTTTGGCGCGACACGTCGTGGCGGGCCGAAGACACGTCCAGCACGGCCAGCAAGTCACCCTGCGGGTCAAACACCGGGCTGGCCGAACACGTGAGTCCGGTGTGGCGACCGCGAAAGTGCTCATCCTGATGAATGGTCAGCGCTTGTCGCTCAACCAGACAAGTGCCAATGCCATTGGTACCTTCGCGGGCCTCACTCCAGTCTGCCCCCAGCCACAGCCCGGCCCGCTCAAACACTGTGCGCTCCGTGGGCGCGGTCACGCAGTTCAGGATCACGCCCCGGGCATCGGTCAGTAATACCGCATGACCGGCACCCGATAACTGTTGATGCAAGCTGTTCATTTCATGACTGGCAATGTGCAACACCTGCTGCAAACGCTCGCGCCCTTCCAGAATGCGACCGTGTTCAAGCACCGTCGGGGCGACAGTTTGAGCGGGATCGAGGTGGTAATCCTCCAGGCAGCGTTGCCAGGAGCGAACAATCGACGGGTCGCATCCTTGAGGACGGCCCTGAGTGACGTCGATGACTTGTCGGGCGTGCCGACTGATATCTGCACTGTGCATTTTTATTATTCTCCGCTCTGTCTCGGCGGTCTCGGCGTGTGCAGGGCAAATGCCCCGGGAGATGCGCCCAAGAACCAGTCCAAACCGAGCCCCCAGCATCCTCTTGCGCCGTATGCATTGCAATCGCCATCTGACTGGCCGGTCAGCCGCTGTACCGTTTTTGGTACAGAGTGTCACCCCCGACTGTGCCAGCCATGTCACAGCCCAGGTGCAAGAGAACGCTCAAACTCTGCTCAAAGCCCCGTTTTAGAGCATTCGAAACAATTTGGCCCGGCCTTTGCTCCGGCTTAGGGCAGCGCCACAGCGCGTCCTCCCATAAGCACAATAAAGCCAGGAGACACTCACCATGCGTTACGCACAACCCGGTACTGAAGGCTCGATCGTCTCGTTCAAGAGCCAATACGGTAACTACATCGGCGGCGAATTCGTGGCTCCCGTCAACGGTCAATATTTCACCAATACCTCACCGGTGAACGGCAAACCCATCGCCCAGTTCCCGCGCTCGACAGCTGAAGACATCGAGAAAGCACTCGACGCCGCTCATGCCGCTGCGGATGCCTGGGGCGCGACGTCGGTGCAGGCGCGCTCGCTGGTGCTGCTGAAAATCGCTGACCGTATCGAACAAAACCTTGAGCTGCTGGCCGTCACCGAAACCTGGGACAACGGCAAAGCCGTGCGCGAAACCCTGAACGCCGATGTACCGTTGGCGGCCGACCACTTCCGTTACTACGCCGGGTGCATCCGCGCCCAGGAAGGCAGCGCTGCCGAGATTGACGGCAACACCGTGGCTTATCACATTCACGAACCGCTCGGCGTGGTCGGGCAGATCATCCCGTGGAACTTCCCGCTGCTGATGGCCGCCTGGAAACTCGCCCCCGCGCTGGCAGCCGGTAACTGCATCGTGCTCAAGCCTGCCGAACAAACGCCGCTGAGCATCAGTGTGCTGATGGAACTGATCGGTGACCTGCTGCCGCCGGGTGTGCTGAACGTGGTGCAAGGTTTCGGCAAGGAAGCAGGCGAAGCCCTGGCCACCAGCAAGCGGATTGCCAAAATTGCTTTCACCGGTTCGACGCCTGTGGGCGCGCACATCATGAAATGTGCCGCTGAAAACATCATTCCTTCCACCGTAGAACTGGGTGGCAAGTCGCCGAATATTTTCTTCGAAGACATCATGCAGGCTGAACCGTCTTTCATCGAGAAGGCCGCTGAAGGCTTGGTGCTGGCGTTCTTCAACCAAGGCGAAGTCTGCACCTGCCCTTCGCGCGCGCTGGTGCAAGAGTCGATCTACGACGAGTTCATGAAAGTGGTGATGAAGAAGGTCGAGTCGATCAAGCGCGGCGATCCGTTGGACACAGACACCATGGTCGGCGCACAAGCGTCCGAGCAGCAGTTCGACAAGATCCTGTCTTACCTTGAAATTGCCAAAAACGAAGGCGCCGAGCTGCTGACCGGTGGCGCCGTGGCCAAACTCGAAGGTGACCTGGCAACCGGCTATTACATCCAGCCGACCCTGCTCAAGGGCACCAACAAAATGCGCGTGTTCCAGGAAGAAATCTTTGGCCCGGTGGTCAGCATCACCACCTTCAAAGACGAAGCCGAAGCGCTGGCCATCGCCAACGACACCGAGTTCGGACTGGGTGCTGGCCTGTGGACCCGCGACATCAACCGCGCCTATCGCATGGGCCGTGCGATCAAGGCAGGTCGTGTGTGGACCAACTGCTATCACCTCTACCCGGCGCACGCCGCGTTCGGCGGGTACAAAAAGTCCGGCGTCGGCCGTGAAACCCACAAAATGATGCTCGACCATTATCAGCAGACCAAAAACCTGCTGGTGAGTTACGACATCAACCCGCTGGGCTTCTTCTAACGGCCTGGTCTGCAGGAGCGAGCCAGCTTCGCTCCTGCAGACATCCGGGTTGGCCCTTCTCTTGCTTCACACCCTGTCAAATTTTCCAAACTATAAAAGAACAGGTGAATGCACATGCCTAGCGAACCAATCGCCGCCGCAGCGGCTCCCTCTTCGGTCGACTTTGAAAAAGTCGGCTCCGATTACTTTCAACAACGCGAACTGAAAAAAGGCGCCGCCGGCTGGGTCCTGCTGGTAGGGCTGGGCGTGGCGTATGTGATTTCCGGCGACTATGCCGGCTGGAACTTCGGCCTGGCCCAAGGCGGCTGGGGCGGTATGTTCCTCGCCACATTGCTGATGGCCACCATGTACCTGTGCATGTGTTTCTCGCTGGCCGAGTTGTCGTCAATGATCCCTACGGCAGGCGGCGGCTATGGCTTTGCCCGCAGCGCCTTCGGCCCATGGGGCGGATTCCTGACCGGCACGGCGATCCTCATCGAGTACGCCATCGCCCCGGCCGCCATTGCCGTGTTTATCGGCGCTTACTGCGAGTCGCTGTTCGGGATTGGCGGCTGGATGATCTATCTGGCGTTTTACATCATCTTCATCGGCATCCACATTTTTGGGGTCGGTGAAGCGCTCAAGTTGATGTTCATCATCACCGCCGTGGCCGCCATTGCGCTGGGGGTGTTTCTGGTGTCGATGGTGCCGCACTTCAGCGTCGCCAACCTGCTGGACATCCCGGTGACCGAGGCCAAGGGCGCCAGCCCGTTTCTGCCCTTCGGTTATGTGGGCGTGTGGGCAGCCATCCCTTACGCGATCTGGTTTTTCCTCGCCGTTGAGGGCGTGCCGCTGGCCGCCGAAGAAACCAAGAACCCGAAACGCGACCTGCCGCGCGGCTTGATCGGCGCCATGCTGGTGCTGGTGACATTCGCGTTGATGATTCTGGTCATCGGGCCGGGCGGCGCCGGGGCGCATCATTTGATGGCCTCGGGCAACCCGCTGGTAGAAGCCTTGAGCAAAGCCTATGGCGGCTCCACCTGGATGGGCGGTTTCGTCAATCTGGTCGGCCTGGCCGGTTTGATCGCCAGCTTCTTCTCGATCATTTACGCCTATTCGCGTCAGATCTTCGCCCTGTCCCGTGCAGGTTATCTGCCACGCAAACTGTCCGAGACCAACAAAAGCAAGGCGCCGGTTCTGGCCCTGATCATCCCCGGCATCATCGGCTTTGGCCTGTCACTGACCGGACAAGGCGACCTGCTGATTCTGGTGGCTGTGTTTGGCGCGACCATTTCTTACGTGCTGATGATGGCCGCCCACATCACCCTGCGCATTCGTCGCCCCAAAATGGAGCGTCCGTACCGCACACCGGGGGGCATTTTCACCTCCGGCGTCGCGCTGGTATTGGCATGCGTGGCGGTAGTCGCCGGTTTCCTGGTCGACCCACGCGTGGTGATTGGTGCTGCCGTGATCTATGGCGTATTAATTGCCTACTTTGCGTTCTACAGTCGGCATCACTTGGTCGCCGGCACACCTGAAGAGGAATTCGCGGCGATCCAGAAAGCCGAAGAAACCTTGCACTGATCGCTGAGCATCCCGCCAGACGCCTCGCGTCTGGCGTCAAGGAGCACCCTGTATGGCAACGTTTTCCCATGCGGTAGGCACGCAGACTTACCGCTTTGACAGCCTCAAAGAGGTGATGGCCAAGGCCAGCCCGGCACGCTCCGGCGATTTTCTGGCGGGTGTGGCCGCGCAAAACGACGGCGAGCGGGTTGCGGCACAAATGGCACTGGCCGACATCCCGCTCACGCATTTCCTGCACGAAGCGCTGATTCCTTACGAGACCGATGAGGTTACGCGACTGATTATCGACAGCCACGACGCCCGGGCTTTCAGCGTGGTCAGCCACCTGACCGTCGGCGGGTTCCGTGACTGGCTGCTCAGCGACGCAGCCGATGAACACAGCTTGCGTGCCCTTGCGCCGGGGCTGACGCCGGAAATGGCCGCGGCCGTGTCGAAGGTCATGCGCGTTCAGGACCTGATTCTGGTGGCGCAGAAGATCCGCGTCATCACCCGGTTTCGCGGCACGCTGGGCCTGCACGGCCGCCTGTCAACGCGCCTGCAACCCAACCACCCCACCGATGACCCGGCCGGGATCGCCGCCAGCATTCTCGATGGCCTGCTCTACGGCAATGGCGATGCCATGATTGGCATCAACCCGGCCACCGACAGCATTGCCTCGATCTGCGACCTGCTGAAGATGCTGGACGCGATCATTCAACGTTACGAAATCCCCACTCAATCCTGCGTGCTGACCCACGTCACCACCTCCATTGAAGCGATCAACCGCGGCGTGCCGCTGGATCTGGTGTTTCAGTCCATTGCTGGCACCGAAGCGGCGAATGCCAGTTTCGGCATCAACTTAAATGTCCTGCAAGAAGGCTATGACGCCGGTTTGAGCCTCAATCGCGGCACGTTGGGCAACAACTTGATGTATTTCGAAACAGGTCAAGGCAGCGCGCTGTCGGCCAACGCGCACTTTGGCGTCGATCAACAAACCTGCGAAACCCGCGCCTATGCCGTGGCGCGGCATTTCAAACCGTTTCTGGTCAACACCGTGGTCGGTTTCATCGGCCCCGAGTACCTGTACAACGGCAAGCAGATTATCCGCGCCGGGCTTGAGGACCATTTCTGCGGCAAGCTGCTCGGGGTGCCGATGGGCTGCGACATCTGCTACACCAACCACGCCGAAGCGGATCAGGACGACATGGACACCCTGCTGACGTTGCTCGGCGTGGCCGGGATCAACTTCATCATGGGCATTCCGGGGTCGGACGACATCATGCTCAATTACCAGACCACCTCGTTCCATGACGCGCTGTATGCGCGCAAGACACTCGGGCTCAAGCCTGCACCCGAGTTCGAACAATGGCTGAGCAAGATCGGCATTTTCACCCAGCGCGATGGCCGCATCGAATTCGGTCACCAACTGCCGCCGGCATTTCGTCAGGCGCTGGCCCATTTGGGAGGTCATTGACCATGGCCACTACCCCACACGACAACACAAATCCGTGGCGGGCGCTGCGCAGCCTGACCCCCGCACGCATTGCACTGGGCCGCACCGGCACCAGCCTGCCGACCCATGCGCAGCTGGATTTCCAGTTTGCCCACGCCCAGGCGCGCGATGCCGTGCATTTGCCATTCGATCATGCGAGCTTGAGCGCTCAACTGAGCGAGCGCGGCCGTGACAGTTTGTTGCTGCACAGCGCGGCGGCCGATCGCCACACCTACCTGCAACGCCCTGACCTTGGCCGCAGACTGGACGAGGCCTCGGCGCAGCGTTTAAGCGATTACGCGCACACCAACCCCGGCGGAGTCGACGTGGCCGTGGTGGTAGCCGATGGCCTATCCGCGCTGGCGGTTCACCGGCACACCTTGCCCTTTCTGGCGCGCATGGAAGAGCACATCGTCAGCGATGGCTGGTCGATGTCACCTGTGGTGCTGATCGAACAAGGCCGGGTGGCGGTGGCGGATGAAGTCGGCGAACGGCTCGGGGCAAAAATGGTGGTGATGCTGATTGGCGAGCGGCCCGGGCTCAGCTCCCCGGACAGTCTCGGGCTGTATTTCACTTATGCGCCCAAGGTCGGGCTGACTGACGCCTACCGCAACTGTATTTCCAACGTACGACTGGAAGGGCTTAGTTATGGCATGGCCGCTCATCGGCTGGCGTATCTGATGCGTGAAGCCTGCCGTCGGCAGTTGTCGGGTGTAAACCTCAAGGACGAAGCTCAGATTCAGACACTGGAAACGGACACGTCCCGCGATAATTTCTTACTGAGTGGCCAATAAATACAGCGGCTAGTCGCTATTCTGTTGACCTGCGGCTGCTCTTAAGCAGCGCAGGCCTGCAATCGACAGCCGCTGCGGGTTCTCTCTATCGTTCTGACCGTAATACACGCTTCGCTACAAACTCTAGAAGCAGAATTTGCTTCAATCCGTATAATCCGTCCGGTTCAAAATGTACGAAAAAACTACACCCCCTGTAGTTCATTACCTTTTTCCCCGCACAGACCTGCTGAGCCGGGTCATCAACACAGGTGCTTTACATGGATTTCAACCCGATCGACATCATCCTGCACCTCGATGTGTACCTGGACATGCTGGTAAGAGATTACGGCGTGTGGATTTACGCCATCCTGTTTCTGGTGATTTTTTGCGAAACCGGGCTGGTGGTCATGCCGTTCTTGCCAGGCGACTCGTTGCTGTTTATCGCAGGCGCTGTGGCAGCGGGCGGTGGCATGGACCCGGTGCTGCTCGGCGGTTTGCTGATGCTGGCGGCGATTTTGGGTGACAGTACCAACTACGTTATCGGGCGAACGGCGGGCGAACGGCTGTTCAGTAATCCGGACTCCAAGATTTTCCGTCGCGACTACCTACAAAAAACCCATGATTTCTATGACCGCCACGGCGGTAAAACCGTGACCATGGCGCGCTTCCTGCCGATCATCCGGACTTTCGCCCCCTTTGTAGCCGGTGTGGCACGCATGCCCTACCCGCGCTTTTTCGGCTTTAGCGTATTCGGCACCATCCTGTGGGTCGGCGGTCTTGTCACGCTGGGTTACTTCTTCGGTAATGTACCGTTCATCAAGAAAAACCTGTCGCTGCTGGTGGTGGGTATCATCCTGCTGTCGCTGGTACCAATGATTGTCGGTGTGGTGCGCAGCCGTCTGGGGCGCACCCCTTCTAAAGCCTGATCGAGAAAAACCCATGTGGTCGCTGAGCGAATGGAGACGCCAGAGGATTCTTGCCCAGCACCCGGTAGCCCCGGATGCCTGGCATGAGGTGCGCCAACACCTGAGCATTCTCGACGGTCTGGATGACGAACAAGACAAATGGCTACGTGAGCACAGCGTGCTGTTTTTGCAGGACAAACACCTGACACCGATGCCCGGTGTTGAACTCACCGACGTCGGCCGGTTGCTGCTGGCTGCGCAAGCGCAATTACCTTTACTGAACCTGGGTGAGCTGGACTGGTATCAGGGCTTTCACGAAATCGTGCTGTACCCCGACGATTTCGTCAGCCCGCAGCGTCACCGCGACGCCAGTGGCGTGGAGCATGAGTGGGAAGGTCATCACAGCGGCGAAGCCTGGCAGCATGGCCCGGTGGTGCTGGCCTGGCCGGGCGTTCTGTCGAGCGGCGGCTGGGAAGGGTACAACCTGGTGATTCATGAGCTGGCGCACAAGCTCGACATGCTCAACGGTGCCGCTAATGGCATGCCGCCGCTGCACAGCAGCATGAATGTCAACGACTGGTCCAACGCCATGCAAGAGGCCTACGACCACCTCAACCACTACCTTGATCACCACAACCCCGATCACGCGCCTATCGACCCGTATGCGGCTGAAAACCCGGCGGAGTTTTTTGCGGTCATCAGCGAATACTTCTTCAGCGCTCCTGATCTGTTGAACCAGGCCTACCCGCGGGTTTACCAACAACTGAGCCTGTTTTATCGTCAGGACCCGTTGACCCGCTTACAAACGCTTCAGCGCGAACATGTCGGATACCGCGCACAGCACTGATCGCCCAGGCGTGACGTCGTTGCAGGAATACGCCTATAATCGCCGCCACTTTTTGGCCAAATCGGCCAAGCAAACTGGCCTACTAACGGGGGCACCGCCCAATGAGCTACAGCAAGATTCCGGCTGGCAAAGACCTGCCGAATGACATCTACGTCGCTATCGAGATTCCGGCTAACCACGCGCCGATCAAATATGAAATCGACAAAGACAGCGATTGCCTGTTCGTTGACCGCTTCATGGCCACCCCGATGTTCTACCCGGCCAACTACGGTTTCATCCCGAACACCCTGGCCGACGACGGTGACCCCCTCGACGTGCTGGTCGTGACCCCTTACCCGGTTGCACCAGGTTCGGTTATCCGTGCCCGCCCGGTCGGCATCCTGCACATGACTGACGACGGCGGCGGCGATGCCAAAGTAGTTGCAGTGCCACACGACAAGCTGTCGCAGCTGTATGTGGACGTAAAAGAGTACACCGACCTGCCACCTCTGCTGATCCAGCAGATCCAGCACTTCTTCGAGAACTACAAAGACCTCGAGAAAGGCAAGTGGGTGAAAATCGAAGGCTGGGGCGACGCAGAAGCTGCCCGCGCCGAAATCACCAAGTCGGTTGCTGCTTACAAAGGCTAAGTGTTGAGTCACTTGTTACGGCAAGTTCCTACACAAAAAACCCCGGTCTTCCGGGGTTTTTTATGCCTGCTTAAACACCGTAAAACACTATGTTCACCGCGTACAAATACGTCGCACATCAAACGTAGGAAAAGGCTTTTGAAGCCCGCGATATCTCTGGTTCTTGCGTGTCTTTTTTGAACGTTTAGTTTATTTAAACGGCGCATTCTTCTCCGTAAACTCCGCCAGCATGAATACATCCGGTGATCGTCTAAGGCTCCTGTTAAGGGAATGCCATTTATCCGCTTCGGACTTCGCTGCCAATCGCCGCGTTACGCCGCAGCACGTCAATAACTGGTTCAAGCGCGGCATACCCATGGCCCGACTTGACGAAATCGCCGAGCTGCTCTGTGTGAACAGTCGCTGGCTACGTACGGGTGAAGGTTCTAAACACCCTAAAGGGCCCAGCACACATGAACCTCTGCGTGCGCCATCAGAGGCACACCTCACGCCCCTTCGACCCACCAGCGTTACACCCGACAGAACCGATGCCCGCCTCGCGTTTTACAACGAGGTGTTAACCCCCTGTGGCACCGGGACGCGCGTCATGGAAATACCTGACGGCCATATACGCCTCGACAACGCGATCTTGCGAGCCGCAGCCGTGAGCCCCGAACACGCCATTTGCGTCCCGATGATTGGCAACAGCATGGCGCAAAAAATTCAGAGCGGCTCCACCCTCGCCGTCGACAGCAGCCTGACACACATCGTGGACGGTGAGATTTACGCCCTCGAACAAGACGGCATGCTGCGCATCAAATACGCATACCGCCTGCCGGGCGACGGACTGCGACTGCGCAGCCACAACAACAGTGAATACCCTGACGAGACGTACTCGGCCGAACAGATTCAGGCACTGAATATCCGCATATTGGGGTGGGTATTTTGGTGGTCGACCCTCAACACTCGCAGGCCTGCTGTGCCACACCCGCTTGAAGACAACTGACTGACGACCCGCACTGCCGGGCAACCCGGACCGGTTTTAGCTGGGAAACCTTCGCGAAGTTGAGTATGCTGCGCCGCACACCTTGCAACCGCCGCGAGCGGTTCGCACGACCAGACGGCCACACGCCTCTGCGTCCACCTCCGCATGCTTTAACGCTGGATGTCCAAATTGAAGGTGGGTACGGTTTACCAAAAATAAACCACATCCTCCCCCGAGAAGCCGGCCACAAGCCGGCTTTTTAATGCCGCCAACTAATTGATATATATGATATTTTTGTCGAAACGGAATAGCTAGCCCATACTTTGGCCCATACGCTGTCTTTCACGTTTCGGGATGTAATTTCTGCGTATCACGGCAACGCGACACGCCGAAATCTATCGCTGAAAAAGCGCTCGTAGGGGCTGGTGTCGCCGTCGATTGCTCGATCAAGCATGGTAATCAGGTCAGCATCAGCAACTGGTATCATCACACCTCTGCCGTCTCGGTAGGTGTCATTGCACCGCTGGATCAGGCGCTCCATATTTTCCGCCTCTCTGAAAAGCAAGATTCCGAACTTTCCCCTATTCATGGAGAATCTACCGGATAGCTGATCAACCTCAGGATTTGCAACCTCTCTCGTGTAGTTTTTGCACTCTGCAAATATAAACTGAGCAGGTGTTTGATGGATTGTGTGAAGCCGATAAAAAAACCCACGTGCCGCTGCATTATCAAAAACTATGTCAATTCGTTTGCGCCCGTCGTGAATCTCCGCCTCAACCACTGGGCAAATAACATCTGGGTAAAGAAGAAACTCCAATATACCCACTGCTACACGATGATAATCTGTTGCACCGTCCGCGCCTGCAGCTACATTACCGAGCTTCCTCTTTAGATACTCTGCAACAACAACATTATCCCGGCCATCCAGCTCCTCGTTGCCTAGCGATTTAGCGTCGCTCGCGATCCAATTCTTAAAGTCTGCAAATACATCCGGATGTCTCCCAGTGAAATCAGTCAAAAACCCTTTAGAATATGGAGCAACTCGCTCCTTCAACGAGATTTTGGTTACAAAGGGACTACCATCACGTCTATGCCCTACAAGTGGCGTCGCTCTTCGTATGTGATCCTCCTGAAGAAACTCGAGAACAAATTTATTGTAGTATCGCTGAGGGGTATATTTTTTAGCGTAAGAAACCACAGCTTTGGGAACAAATATTATTGGTCTCTGATCGATAACTAACATCTCTTGAAAGCTCGTCTCCCACGCAGAAATATTCCTATTCCAATAGAACCCACTTTGAGCGTTTCTCTGCATCGGAATCAACCAGAGCCGACACTGCGACTGTGTATATTCAATCAAATGGAGTCTTATAATATTGACGGTCATATCAGAGACTTTATCTCGATCAATACCATCGATAAAAAGCCTAAAATCCTGTAGATCTTCAACCACACCAGTTTCTACGGAACGACTGGTGATGATGCTTTGGAAAAGCTTCTCGCCATCAACACTTCCTATTGCATTGCCTCTGGGCCGATCTGAGGAGAGCCCCAAACAAATTTCATTTGGCTCGTGCAGGTAATTCAACAAACCCCGCGCTCTCTCCATCTCGCCAGCTCTAAAGAGGTTCACGAACGTCTGAAAAAAACTTCTTAGTGTGTGGTTTGCGTTCACAGACCACGAGTCTTGCTTCACGCTCAAGAAGGTAGGATCCAAAAAAAGCGGGAGGTCGATATCTGTGTCGATATCTACGAAGTCTAATTCAAACTGATTAGCGTTCAACTGAAACCGGTCGCTTATTTTCATCATCTCTTCCGTTGAGTGAACTGCAGCAGGGTCCTAAGCGGACTGGGCCCAGTAGCTGAATATGCCCCATCATGGACCTGGCTGGGGCGGAGTTTCAAGGCGTAAAGCGATCCAGCGACACCACCAATAATCAATGTGTCATGCAAGGATGGAGGGTGCCAGGCTCCCATTTGCATCCACGCGGAGCGAAATAATGGAAAAACCGGCAAGGCACTACCCTTTCAAGGTTCTCAGTTCAAACGTCTACAGCTATCCTGATCAATCTGTGTACCTCGGCGATCCCCGCATGAGCATCAACAAGGCCGTCAAGCGCATGGATACCAAAAAGCTTCAGAACAAGCTGGCACAGTTCGCCGCAGATCGCGACTGGGAACAGTTCCATAACCCCAAGAACTTAGCCATCGCTCTTTCTGTTGAGTGCTCAGAGCTACTGGAGGAGTTTCAGTGGCTAACTGATGAGCAGGCCTTGAGTGTCATGGATCGACCAGAACAAGCCGAGCGCATTCGTGAAGAGATGGCAGATGTGGCCTCATATCTGCTTCAGCTTGCCAGCAAGCTAGACATCGACATCGAAGATGCACTTCTCAAGAAAATTGAGAAAAACGCCGTCAAATACCCTGTGGAAAAATTCAAGGGTAGCGCCAAGAAGTACAACCGATGAGTGCTCAATGACCAATCTCTGGCTAATTCCCGCTTCGAATCCCCTTGCCACTACAAACCTCGCCCTCTCGATGGAAAACGAAATCGACATCGAGATCCGCCACGCACTTCGTGAGCGGGGCATTGAGCAACGATACGCGTGGGGGGCCCAAAGAGGCACCAACGACTCCAACCTTTCAATATACAGAGCGATGCAAGCGGGAGACATATGCTTGTTTTATACAGCGGATCAGAGAGAGGTCGATGAACCTCTCAAAGCTTATCGCTGGGCCGCGCGGATCACCGATTTGTTGGAAGATCACTCTGTAGCCGATCAGGTTTGGCCTCCAGAACAGCCAGGAAAGTCATTCGAGCTGATGTACTTTCTTACCACTCCGGTGAAGATCTACATCACCACCGAACAGCTCTCCCTGCTCATTACAAAGCATGGAGAGAAGTACGCCTCACCGCCGAAGGGGTTCATGAAGCTAGATCAGAGAAATTTGGATTTTGTCCGACATAAATACGGATCTCCTGAAGCCTTTCTGACGCACGTGCTGACCGATCATGGGGAGGAGGACGCTCCTGTTGAGGACTATCCTGATGTCGCACTTGCATCGTCTTTATCTACTGTAGCCCCCATCTTTGTGGACGACCTGTTGTCGGTGAAAACGAAGAGCAAAGGAAAGAGTTCGGTCGTGGCGCAACGCAGATCAAAGTTATCCAAAGAGGTTGGTGATGAAGCTGAGCTTTACATCCTAGAACTGCTACGCGAGGGCAGGGTTCCGGGAGTCATAGCAACCCAGATCCAGCACGTCGCGGATCAAAAGGTTGGATGGGACATTCAGTACTATGACGAGCACGACAACCTCGTGAAGGTAGAGGTAAAAGGTTCTACAGCCTCGAAATTCAGTAACTTTGAGCTGACTATCAATGAACTCAACTGCCTCAAAGAACATGCCAACCTGTATCACTTCTACCTAGTTGGAGGCTGCAGGTCCACGAGCCGAAGAGTCCAAATCATTAAAGACATGGCCAAGCGGCTAGCGGACAACAACGCGGTGGCATCGCCTATCACTTTCAGATTAGAGCTACTTGAATCTCGCTGAGTCTTCTCTTATCGGCACAGATTGTGATGATTCCTCGATACGACGTGAATCATCTTCCCGGTCAGCTCTCCAGCGAGTTGCCCATCAGCCGAGGAGTAGCTGTGGGGGCGGGGCGTAGCTAAAAATTTGGCTTCGGAGATTCTGAAGTTGAGGAGCTTGTTGCTATCCCGCCAGCTCCTTCGGATCGGTCCCGCCCCTGTAATGGTCAACTCGTGTACCGGCCACATTGAGAGATCTAACCAGTTTCTCGACAGGGCCTAGGATGGGTTTGGGTAGTCTCATAAGTCGGGCCTCTCATGTGGCATGAACCCGTTCCCCCAAGCTTGTGACAGAGTCGAAGAAGGTCATCGAAAATTTTGCGCCGTGCGCTGAATTTTTTTGTATCGCAGTTTGATGGACCCGAGGAATTTTGACCCACAGCCAAGGCAATATTTTGCGCAGCTAACAGACCGACGGATGGCATACGGCCATCTATAGCTAGAGTCTGAAGTAAAAGCGCAAGCGAGCGCTTAGTCAGCCTTCATTTTTTACTCGTTTTTTAGCTAAAATCTACGTAATTTACTTTGCTGTGACGGGTCGTTCGGCTATGCTTGAGGACTAGACGAGGTACATTCCTATGATTATTGCTCGTAAGACCATGACGCTGAACCTAACGGAAGCCGAAATGGCTGTGTTGGAAGAGCTGTGTGTCAAAAAGGATCTGACAAAAACGGCTGTTTTGCGGCAAGCTCTGCGCCTGTATCAGGCTGTGGAGGGGCGAGCTGATAACGGGGACAAGCTTTTTTTCGAAGACGACAAGACCAAGATGAAATCTGAGGTGGTGATCCTATGACTTCATCCCCGGTATGGCTACTTGAAGGCGCTTCAGGCAATCCCGTGCCCGCTCAGCTATTCGACAGCATCTTGCTGCCTCACATACAAAGCTGGTCGACTCATTGGCAACCTATCATGAAACAGATCGATATTGACTGGTCAGCCGCTGGTAGAAGCGTTCCTGAAAGCAGTCATTGGGACTGGGAGAACAAATCCAATGTCACTAGAGGATCATTGAACTACCCGTCTTTTTGTATATCAGTGAACGGGGAAACTCAGGGTTTGATGATAGCTGAGTCAGGTAAACCGAGTTACGTTGATGCCCAAAAAGGTAAGCCTTTGTTATATGTGCATTTTATTGAGGTCGCGCCCTGGAACCAAAAGGCACTAGGATTTAATCCGCCTAAATTCCTAGGTGTAGGGTCTCTGCTGATTCGTGCAGCTATTGAGGTAAGTCGGGATCTGGGCTTCAAGGGCAGAATAGGCCTTCACTCTCTCCCTCAGTCTGAGGAGTGGTATGAAGACCGCTGTCACATGACCAAGCTGGGTAAAGACGCTAGCAAGCAGAATTTATGCTATTTTGAGATGACTCCAGACCAAGCCAGAAATTTCTGTGCGTAGGAGTAATATATGAAATTTGATATACCGAAAGAGTGGAGCTTGCGCATGGCTAGGCGCGAGGAGCAAGCCGGTGCACTTGCTCAATTTGGCGCAGGATATTCCGCACCTAAGGATGGTTATGCTGAGGCGTCGCATGCCAACTCCGTTCTAGGCCGATTTGTTCAATTATTAAGACGGAAACGTCATATGACACTTGAGCAATTAGCAACGCAGGCAGATGTTGATATCAGTGAGCTGGTCGAAATTGAAACTGACATATACCATCATCCACAGCCTAGAACCATATATATGCTTGCAGATTATTTCGATTTACCTAAGCCAAAACTGATGGAAATAGCAGGCTTGGTCGTACCTAGGAATAATCAGTTAAGTAACGCGGCCGTGAGATTTGCTGCAAACTCTGGCCCTCTTGTTGAGCTTTCTCCAGAAGAGCAGCGAGCTTTGGAAGAGTTCGTAAAAGAACTTAGCAACTAATCAGAGGCAGGCGCTTACTATGCAGAACATAATACTGAGTCCAAAAACTCAAACTGATATAGATAAGCGCGTTGAACGTGTGCTCCGGGGCTTAGATAATCCGGAGCCACCGCTAAGAATTGAAGATGTGAGAGAATTACTTAAACTGGATCTACAGTTTTATACCGCGAACAACCCCAGCGCTCTCCGGGAAACGGTGAGTAAGATTCGTGTAGGTGCATTGCAAGTATTCAAACGGCCCGAGCTGCTCGTAGATGCAGTCAAAAAATTAAGTCTCAAGGCTTTATATTTGCCGGACAGAAAACGGATCTTAATTGACAGCGACCTTCCCCAGAAAAAACATAGATGGAGCGAGGCGCACGAAGTAGGCCATAGCCTGCTCCCCTGGCATGATGATCTGATGCACGGGGATACTGAGCACACCCTTTCTTTAACATGTCATGATCACATTGAAGCGGAGGCAAACTTCGCCGCAGGCAGGTTACTTTTCCTGCAGGATCGATTCACCCAGGAAGCTTTATCAGTGTCCGCTACAATGTCAGCGGTAAAAGTTCTCCATGGCTCTTTTGGAAATACTTTATCTTCCACGCTGTATCGATTTGTGGAATCCGCCGGACTGGAAAACCCAATTGTAGGAATTATTTCTTGTCATCCTCATGCGTCAAAGCGTCCGATGGATTATGATCCATCGCTACCGTGCAAGCATACTATTCATTCTCCCGCGTTTCGCCAGCGCTTCAAGAAAATAAGTGACATTCATCTTTTTGAGGCGATTTCTAGCTATTGTGGCCCGCAACGAGGCGGCCCACTTGGGCAACGTGAGGTATCGCTATCTGACGATAATGGCGATAAGCACATGTTTATGTTTGAAACGTTCTTCAATCGGCATGATGCCCTCACCTTGGGAGTCTATTTGGGGCCCTCTAATATCGTCGTTCCATCGCCTGGTTTTAGTATTTTCGGTGGTTGATTGTTTTTCTCCCACTTACAAAGCCCCTCTAAGCTTTGGTTTCTGCTTCGTTGCCAGCAAGAGTCATCCTCCTGCCCTAAACTCTTGAGATCATCACTCAATCTTGATGCCCCACCCTCTTAACCTCCGTAACCAATAAGCGGCCACTACTGCTGTTGCCGGAGAAGCATTGCAAAATGGTTCGCAAGCCTTTCGTTCGGCACTTCACGCGTTCGCGTATTAAGCCGGAATCGTGAGCCTGATTAACCGCTTTCGCCGAAGTGCCTGTCTCAGACGATTACTCACCAAGCCATGCACTAAGAGTTCGGTAGAAAGCTTTGGCGTCCTGTTTAAGCTTTTGAATTGAGTATTCCGGACGGGTTTTTCGTCCATGATCAGTCGTCAGCTTAATACCCATAATGTCCTACTCTTTGATGCAGTAAGCAGCCCACCACCAGGCGCTCCGGGGCGTTTCGATGCGCACTGCAAGGTCCTTGTGACGCTGCCTGTAGCCCTTAGCAGGCGCACTTTGAGCCTCTACCACCAATCACTTAGGCTCGATCAAAAGTTCTGCTGCCTCGACTTGGAGAGCGCCTGCCAGCCGCCAGATATTATAAATCGTGACATTTTTCTCACCCCTCTCCAGCATCCCCACATAGGTGCGATGGACACCTGCGCGCTCTGCGAGCTCTTCCTGTGAAAGGTTGAGCTCAAGACGTCTATGGCGAACGTTGGCGGCGAAAACCGACACAAGCGGGCAGTCGTTAGGTTTGATTGGCATGCTTGCAAATGTGTGTGCATGCATACTACGATTCTACATACTATGATTAGCATTTGACTTTTCGACCTGCGCACCCGCAAAAGGAACGCCTCCATGAGCTATCGAACCGAGAGTCTTGCATTCGCGTTTCTCACAGCGCTCAGCATCAATTCTGCCCAAGCAGCTTCAGATGTAGACATTAACAAGCTCACCACCTATGCCGTGATGCTTGGCCGTGCAGCAGGTTGCGGGTTTAGCGTCACTAGTGAAGCGAGCCAGGTTGGTTCCTGGATGGACAGACGATTCAAACCTGGCTCAGCAGATCAGAAGACGTACCTACCAATCTTCATGGCTGGCGTCCGTGAAAACGCAGATCGTCAATCAAAAGGCTTGAGCCCTGACGACTGCAGCACCGTCCGTGAACAGTTCTCGCTCGTTAGATGGCCCTGACAGCCAGATGAATAGCGGCACTCCATTCCAAAAAAGGGTTTTCTGAATGTTTAAAGTTGTAGCTTTGGCCGCATCCACCATGATGCTTTCAGCTGTCGCTTTCGCAGAGGTGAAAGCAGATTGCAGCACCAAAATGAATGGTGAAGCCCGATGCGAGTTCATGAACAGTGGATCGAAGAAAGACAGCGCCTGCGCGGTGATTGAAGTGGTCAGAATTTATGACGCTAAGCTTTACACTCGTCCTTCATTCGGCGGAAAGGGTGCTGCTCTCTCGTCGGAGAAAATCTGTTCGGGGCTGATCGAACCTCAAGACATTCGCGAGCGCACCCCCTCAAACTCGTGGTCGGTGAATGGCACTACCATGAGCCCGATGTCTTTTTGCGAGTCGGATAACCCTTGGGAGAAAGCGCCGATGAACTGCGCAATGACCACCAAAGTGGTTGCCAACTGATCATGAAAATCCGGATGGCGCTACTCGTTCCGCTTTTTATCCTGGGTTGTGCAACCAGCCAATCTGACGTCGAAACAGAGGGTAGACGTCAGGTCTTTGTAGTTGATCAAAAGGTCGGCGATGTTTACTACCGGCTGACCAACTCTCTTGAGCCGGGAACCACTTGTGAAGACCTTTCCGTGACCCGATCCTTTTACTATCCCGAGAGAGACGAGTTCAGTATCTCTTGGGGAGTCCCCCGGCCTTTGGGTGGTGGACCGTTTGTGATTGCGGTGGTCAAGGGTAAAGGCGTTGCCGGAGCCAAAACCGAGGTTACTTATTTGGAGTCGCGGAGCACGTTGCCCGGTGTCTATAACGACGTGAAGAATTTTGTTCGTGGCGGGCATTGCACAAACTCCGGCGCATAACGGGCATTGCGCCCGCAGCTGGCAGCTACTCTCCAAGCCAAGCACTGATATTCTCGTAGAAAGCTCTCGCGTCCTGCGTCAGCTTTTGAGTGGCGTAATCCGGACGGGTTTTTCGTCCACGATCAGCCGTCAGCTCGATACCCGTAATGTCGTACTCTTTCACACAGTACGCAGCCCATGAGCGACCGCTCCGGGGCTTTTCGATATGCACTGCAAGGTTCTTGTAGCGCTGCCTATAACCCTCCGCCAGCGCGCTCCTGAGCGCCTCGGTCACTTCATTTACTTTGTCATCCGGGATGCATAGCGCCCCGTGGATGTGTGCAGGGTGATTTTCTCTGCGACCGGTGTGACTGAATTCAAGGTTGAAGGTCAGATTAGTTTCAATGCTCAGCTTCGCCAAGGTTCGTCTTATGATCGCAGCGAGGTAGTTAGCCGGGCCACGTGGAGCAACCAAAGCAGCCTCAGCCGTCTTGTGATCGAGTCGGATGGTGAGGGTTTTTGAGTCAGGCTTCTCGCACTGATGGAAGATGCCGGCGTTTTGCAAGGTAGTTGTCGCGTCAGCCGTGTTTTTAAGCTGCTATTTTCACTGCCGGCTGCTCCCTCTCTGGGTTGAGTGTGACGGCGCCGATAGGTTGCCAATTTCGCGTTGCACCTGAC
>NZ_JAAQWY010000023.1:0-92908 GCF_012985765.1 Pseudomonas sp. WS 5071
TACTTTAAGATGTTTTCAAAGTTTCCTCTGTAACATCAACCACTTGCGCTTTCGATCTCTCGTCAGCGGGAGGCGAATTCTACAGCGTTACACGCTGCTGTCAACACCTCATTTCCTGCTTCGATGATTTGAAGCTGGCACAATAAAAACCGTCTAACTCATTGAAACTCAAGGAGTTTTCCGTTTCGACTGCGCCGGAAGTGGGGCGAATTATAGGCCGTTGGAATTCTGAGTCAAGCCCTAATTTTGACTCATGAGGCAGAAACCGTTTTCTTCTTATATAGACGGGGTATACGCCGCATCACAACCGGTACACGCAGCACCATCAACATCGCCCCAATCGCCGCGTAAACCGCCCACTCTTTAAGGTCTGCACGAACGATCCAGAGCATGTGCAGTAGTCCTAACCCCAAAATCACATAGATAAGGCGATGCAATTTTTTCCATCGTGCGCCCAGACGACGCTGGCTGTAACGGTTGGATGTCACCGCGAGTACGAATAGCAGCAATAAACCAAGGCTGCCCACAATAATGTAGGGACGCTTGCGCAACTCCACCCCCAACTGAGACCAATCGAAACCCAACACAAAAACCAGGTAAGCCAACAGGTGCAGCATTACATAAGCAAAACACCACAGACCGATTTGACGTCGCACAGCAACCCAGCCAGCCCATCCTGTCATTTTTTGCAGAGGCGTCATGCAAAGCGTTATCAGCAACAAGATCAGGGTGCCTAACCCCAAGCGATCAACAAGCACTTTGCCAGGATCAGGTCCCAGCACTGAACTCCACGCCTGGAATACCCACAGCAGCGGCCAAATAATCACCCATACAAAAACAAACGAGCGCCAATAAGGAAATCGCATCAATAGTTTTTCCGCAGATCCAGCCCACTATATAAAGAAGCCACCTCGTTGCCGTAACCGTTGAACATCTGCGTCTCGCGTACATTCGGACTGAACAGGCCACTTGGCAGACGACGCTCACGCGCCTGACTCCAGCGCGGATGGTCCACTTGCGGATTAACATTGGCGTAAAAGCCATATTCATCGGCCGCGATACTCTGCCAGGTTGTCTTGGGCTGATCTTCAACAAGGCTGATGCGCACAATGGACTTCACGCTTTTAAAGCCATATTTCCAAGACACCACTAGCCGCAATGGCGCACCGTTTTGATTCGGTAATTCCCGCCCGTACATCCCTACTGCCAGAATTGCCAATGGATTCATCGCCTCATCCAACCGCAGCCCCTCCACATAAGGCCACTCAATCAAAGCGAACCCGGAACGCTGCCCGGGCATGACCTTAGGATCCTGCAACGTCTCAAAGCGAATGAATTTTGCTTTCGAGGTGGGCTCCACCTGCTTAAGCAATGCTGAAAGCGGGAAGCCCAGCCAAGGAATGACCATTGACCATGCTTCCACACAGCGAAGCCGATAGATCCGCTCTTCTAATTGATAGGGCTTCATGAAGTCTTCCAGCGCATATCGGCCCGGTTTACCGACCTCACCATCGACAACCACCGTCCATGGCTCAGTCTTCAATGCACCTGCATATTGCGCCGGATCACCTTTAGCGGTCCCGAACTCATAGAAATTGTTGTAGTGAGTGGCGTCGTTGAAAGGCGTGATTGACTCTCCCTGTACATTCACCGCCTGCCATTTGGTTTTGGGCAGCTTTTCGGCAAACCATGCGGGTGGCGTGCCCGCCTCCACATCAGGGTACATCCCGGCGTCTTGCGCACGCCCAATACGAGGAAATGCACTCACGGCAAGCCCGGCTAGCGAGCTTCCCAGCAATGTTCGCCGCGATAAATAGAAGGATTCAGGCGTGACGTCAGACTCTTTACTGTCTGACGTGGAGGGGAGCTTGATGAGCATGGCAACTCCGTAGCATTGAAAGGCTGATGCCCCAATAGACTACGGAGTATGGGAGAAATTACATCACTCGGCGCTTTTGTTCCGACGCAGATGCAACAAATACTGAATGGGGCCGGACGCCGCATAGGCAAGGAAGACCAGCAGCAGAATGCGCGGCGGATCACTGAAAACCACTGCAAAGACCAGTACCACTGCCAGAATGGCGACAAAAGGTACACGCCCCTTCAAGTCCAGCTCTTTAAAGCTGTTGTACTTGATATTGCTGACCATCAGCATGCCTGCAGCAGCTACAAGCAAAGCCACCAGGAACGACATTTTGGAACCCTGAATGCCGTAATCGCTGAACGCCCACACGATCCCGGCCACAACACCCGCAGCAGCCGGACTCGCCAGCCCGATGAAGTACCGCTTATCAGCCGTACCCACCTGAGTATTAAAACGCGCCAAACGCAATGCCGCGCCAGCCACGTAAATGAAAGCGACCATCCAGCCTACTTTGCCCATATCCCCCAGCGCCCAGCCAAACGCGAGCAGTGCGGGGGCGACCCCAAAGGCAACCATGTCAGACAAAGAGTCGTATTCGGCGCCAAAAGCACTTTGCGTATTGGTCATGCGGGCAACCCGGCCATCAAGACCGTCGAGCACCATGGCCACAAAAATTGCGATCGCGGCAAAGGCAAAGTACTTGCTTGCACCTGCCGCATCACCTGCACTCATGGCACTTTGCGCGCTCATCGAGTTAATAATCGAATAGAAACCCGCGAACAGGTTCGCCGTCGTGAAAAGGTTGGGTAGCAGATAGATACCACGATGCCGGACTTTACGGCCTTCGGCGTCATGTCCTTCTTCGACATGCTCATCGATAGGCAGCAGACTATCGGCGTCAGAGGCCTGTTTTGGCTCTTCGGGACGTTCGCTCATGGACATTACCTTGCAACGATATGGAAAGTTTCGATAAAGGTTCACGGCCAACACGGACACGCAAACAGTGATGCTTTATACCAGAAGCCACCCTCTAAACGAAAAAACGCGGCCGAGGCCGCGTTTTTCTTCACGCTACAAACTTAGTTCTTGGCTTTATCGACAATCTTGTTCGCACCGATCCAAGGCATCATCGAGCGCAGTTGCTCACCAATCACTTCGATACCGTGTGCCGCGTTGTTGCGACGCTTGGCGGTCATCGATGGGTAGCCGGTGGCACCTTCGCTGATGAACATCTTGGCGTATTCGCCGTCCTGGATACGCTTCAGTGCATTACGCATTGCCTGACGGGATTCGGCGTTGATAACTTCCGGACCTGTCACGTACTCGCCGTACTCAGCATTGTTGGAGATCGAGTAGTTCATGTTCGCGATACCGCCTTCGTACATGAGGTCAACAATCAACTTCAGTTCGTGCAAGCACTCAAAGTAAGCCATTTCTGGCGCGTAGCCCGCTTCAACCAGTGTTTCAAAACCTGCTTTAACCAGCTCGACAGTACCGCCACACAGAACAGCCTGCTCACCGAACAGATCGGTTTCGGTTTCGTCCTTGAACGTGGTTTCGATGATGCCGGTACGACCGCCACCAACACCCGAAGCGTAAGACAGCGCAACGTTTTTAGCGTTGCCCGAAGCATCCTGGTAGATAGCGATCAAATCAGGAATGCCGCCGCCTTTCACGAACTCGGAGCGCACAGTGTGGCCTGGTGCTTTCGGCGCGATCATGATCACGTCGAGGTCGGCACGCGGAACAACCTGATTGTAGTGAATCGCGAAACCGTGGGAGAAAGCCAGGGTGGCGCCTTTCTTGATATTCGGCTCGATTTCGTTCTTGTACAGCGACGACTGGAACTCGTCCGGGGTCAGAATCATGACCACGTCAGCCGCGGCCACCGCGCTAGCAACGTCAGTGACTTTCAGGCCGTGTGCTTCAGCTTTGGCGACAGTGGCCGAACCTTTACGCAGACCGACAGTCACGTCTACACCTGAGTCTTTCAGGTTGCAGGCTTGAGCGTGACCCTGGGAGCCGTAACCAATGATGGCTACTTTTTTGCCCTGGATGATCGAAAGGTCGCAGTCTTTGTCGTAATAAACTTTCATGATTTTCCCTTATATCCAGGCCATTTAGGCCATTAGTACTTATTAGTTTTAGATGCTGAGTACTTTGTCGCCACGGGCAATCCCGGTGACGCCACTGCGAACTGTTTCCAGGATCGAGGCGGTTCCAATTGACTGAATGAAGCTGTCGAGTTTGTCGCTGGTACCGGTCAACTGCACGGTATACACACTGGCACTGACATCAACGATCTGGCCACGAAAAATGTCCGTGGTTCGCTTGATCTCTGCGCGCTGCGCCCCCGTTGCCTTGACCTTGACCAGCATCAGCTCGCGCTCAATGTGAGCACTTTCAGACAGATCGACCAGCTTGACCACTTCAATCAGCTTGTTCAGGTTCTTGGTGATTTGCTCGATGATTTCATCGTGCCCTACGGTCGTCAGCGTCAGACGCGACAAGGTCGGGTCTTCAGTTGGCGCTACCGTCAGGCTTTCAATGTTGTAGTTACGTTGCGAAAAAAGCCCTACAACACGAGACAATGCACCCGGTTCGTTTTCAAGAAGCAAAGAAATAATGTGCCGCATGATTAAGTACGCTCCGTCTTGCTCAGCCACATGTCTCGCATGGAGCCATCTTTGATCTGCATCGGGTAAACGTGCTCGCTGGTATCGACCTGGATATCCAGGAACACCAAGCGGTCTTTCATGGCGAACGCTTCTTCCATTTTTGGCTTCAGGTCTTTCAGATCCGTAATCCGAATGCCTACATGACCATAAGCCTCAGCCAGCTTCACGAAGTCAGGCAGCGACTCCATGTAGGAATGCGAATGACGGCTGCCGTAGTTCATGTCCTGCCATTGACGCACCATTCCCAGTACGCCGTTATTGAGGCTGATAATTTTTACGGGCAAGTCGTACTGCAAACACGTCGACAATTCCTGAATGTTCATCTGAATGCTGCCCTCGCCTGTCACACAGGCGACATCAGCATCCGGGAAGCTCAATTTCACACCCATGGCCGCCGGGAAGCCAAAGCCCATCGTGCCCAGGCCGCCTGAGTTGATCCAGCGATTAGGCTTGTTAAAACGGTAGTACTGAGCCGCAAACATCTGATGCTGACCCACATCGGACGTCACATAGGCGTCACCCTTGGTCACTTCGCAAAGCATCTCAATGACGGCTTGAGGCTTGATCTTGCTGCCATCGCCCTTGTCGTACGGGAACAAACCGCGATCACCGCGCCACTCATCAATCTGCTTCCACCACGCAGCGACCGCTTCAGCATCGGGTTTTTCGCCAATATCCTTGAGGATCGAGACCATTTCGGTCATGACGCTTTCGACCGGACCTACGATCGGCACATCCGCCTTGATGGTCTTGGAAATAGACGCAGGGTCGATATCCACATGGATGATCTTGGCATTGGGGCAGAACTTGGACGGACCATTGATCACGCGATCATCAAAGCGCGCACCGACTGCCAGAATCACGTCGGCGTTATGCATGGTCATGTTGGCCGTAAAGCTGCCATGCATACCCAGCATGCCGATGAACTGACGGTCTGTGCCAGGGTAGGCCCCCAAGCCCATCAACGTATTAGTGACCGGCACGTTGAGCATTTTCGCCAGTTCGGTCAACGGAGCAGAACCGCCGCCCAAAATAACGCCGCCACCTGCGTAAATAACCGGACGCTTGGCCGCCAACAGCATTTCCACCGCTTTGCGGATCTGGCCGGAGTGACCGCGAACCGCCGGGCTGTAGGAACGCAGCTTGGCTTTTTTCGGGAAAACGTATTCGAACTTCTCGGCCGGATTGGTCATGTCCTTGGGAACATCAACCACCACAGGCCCCGGGCGACCGGACTGTGCCAGGTAGAACGCCTTTTTCATGACCTCCGGGATCTCCGAAGCATGCTTGATCATGAAACTGTGCTTCACGATGGGCCGAGAGATACCGATCATGTCGGTCTCCTGGAAAGCATCGGTCCCGACCATGGTGCTAGGCACCTGACCGGAGATGATGACCATCGGAATGGAGTCCATGTAGGCGGTCGCAATACCCGTAATGGCATTGGTAGCACCCGGGCCGGACGTGACCAGAACGACACCGGCTTTACCGGTGGCACGGGCATAGCCGTCAGCCATATGGGTAGCAGCTTGTTCGTGACGAACCAGGATGTGGGACACTTCCGGTTCTTTGAACAGTGCGTCGTAGACATGCAGGAGAGCACCACCAGGGTACCCGTAGATATGTTTGACACCTTCGTCGCGCAAAAAGCGGACGAGCATCTCACCGCCAGATAAAAGCTCCACGTTGTTCACCTCTAAAACGCCAGAATACCGATCGCAAAAAACGAACGGGTCTTAATAGGTTTACTTTTCAGCAGAGCATGAGCGACGGTGGTCGCCGACTACGTCAGCACTGACTGAGCAAGTATTGGGAGCTCCCCAAGTATTGCGGGGTTTTCCCACCCAGCGCGAGGTAACGCGTTGCGGGTGTAACAGGTCGGCGCGGGTGTGCGCCTCATGATCTGCTGAGAGAGTCTGCTTCTGGCAGTCCCTCTACAGCGGACTTTCGATTCTTCTCATTCACCCCACCCAAGTCAAGCAATAATTGCGCTTTTTTCCAACTACGCGCATCTGAACATAGAAGAAACGGGCTTGATGAGGGATAAAACTCGCCTGAATGGCGCAAAGCGGTAGAAATATGCGCACGACTGCCGGAAAAACCGGCAGCTAGGCAATTAACGAGCGTCGACGATCAGTTGGTCGAACTTTTTCAGCGCATTACGCAGGCCAAGACTCTCTGACGGCTTGTCGGCATACACCATTTCAGCCATTTCAAGAATGCCCGAAGCATTGGGCAGCGGCAGATCCTGTTCGAGGATTTGTTTCATTCTCACCAGAAAGATCCATTGCAGCCACTGATGGAAGTCCAGCGTATCCACTGAAAAGGGCTCAACACTGCTCAACGCCTCAGCGGTGGGCGATACCTCGTCCCACCAGCCCTGTACGCGCAATTCGCGCTCAATCAGCAACAACTGTTCGGCAATGGCCGGGAAGCGTACATCCATTACAGACTCACCTTGGCTTTTTGACGTGCCAATGCAGCGCCGGCTGCATCACCCTGTTTCTCACGCGCCTGAGCGATCAAACCCCACAGGCTGGCTTGAAGATCCGGACGGCCGCCAGCGAATGTCAGGCCGCGACGTGCGAACTGCTCCGCTTGCGCAGCATCCCCTTGTGCCATCCGCACCTGGGCCAGACGATAAAGCACTTGCGGCTCACGGGGCGCTACACGCTGCGCGCGTTCGAGGCTCGACGACGCGCCATTCAAATCACCGGTTGCTTGCTGTTGCTGAGCGGTGGTCAGCAAAGCCAGCACCGGGCCATCCAATTGCTCATCAGCTGCCAGTCCACCACTGCTGGACGGAATACCGCTTGGCGTCACCGGGGCCGGTGCACGGTAAGCAGCGCCAGGTGTGTAGTCGCCAGTGCTGATAGGCGCCGCCGCCGGGCCCGGTGTGATTGGCCCCGGCGTAAACGGCTCGGTGCTGATCGGCGTGGACACCGCCGACGCACCACCGGGAATCATCACCACGACGCCGGAATCCTGAGGGATCGCCTGAGTCTGCGCGGCACGCGGTGCAGTCGCCTGCGGATAATGACTCGCCGTACGCTGAGCAGAAACACGCTCGTTATTGGATACAGGAACGCCCGCGTCGACCACAGGGATAGAACCCTGTTGAACACTGGCGCAACCATTGAGCAAAGCCAGGGCTGTAACAGCCGGAACCCACCACTTATTCACGTCAATTCCTCTTTGCTTAATTCAACCAGCCCTTGACCCAATCCATCACCGCTTCACCGGTTGCAGGCGTTTCGGCTGCACAACTGGCTCCGGCGGGCGGCTCACTGCCGCGAATATACGGCATCTGCACAGCCCCAGGGCAGTTCGCATCGGAACCCTGGCCGGTATGAGGGTCAATCCAGGCCTGAACGATGTTATCCGGTTGCGGCATATCCAGCGGCAGAGGGTCGGCTTTGTTCATAAAGCTGGTCCATACCTGCAAGGCGCCCGTTGCACCGGTGAACGGTGTTTTACCGTTGTCATCACGCCCCAGCCAAACGACAGCCAGCAGATCCTGGCTGAACCCGGCAAACCAGCTGTCACGTGAATCGTTACTGGTACCGGTCTTGCCGGCCAACGCCAGACTCTTGGGCAATACGTTGTAAACCGAACGCCCTGTCCCCTCACGCATGACGTGCTGCATGGCGTTTTGAATCAGGTAGATGGACCCCGGATCAAAGCGCTGCTGGATCTGGAACGGGTAGCGCTTGAGCGGCTCACCTTCGGCCGTCAGCACACTGCGAATCCCGCGCATCGGGGTATTGAAACCACCGTTGGCCAAGGTTTGGTACATCGTCGCCACTTCCATCGGGCTCAAGGCACCGGCGCCCAGCAACATGGAAGGGAACGCCGGGAACTCACGCTCCACCCCAAGCCGCGCCAGGGTCTTGAGCACATTGGGAACGCCCACTTCCTGCCCCAGTCGCACAGTGCCCAAGTTGTAGGAATTCATCATCGACTGATACAGGAACACCGTACCGTGGGAACGACGGTCATAGTTCTGAGGTTTCCAGATCTGACCATCGGCGCCTTTGATCGATAACGGCTCGTCCGACAACCAACTGGTCAATGTGTACTGGCTCGGACGTTCAAGTGCGGTCAGATAAACCGCTGGCTTGATCAGCGAGCCAATCGGCCGCACCGCATCCAGTGCCCGGTTAAAGCCGGCATAACCCGGCAGGCGGCTGCCAATCAGCGCCTGCACTTCACCTGTTTCGGGGTTAGTCACCACCATCGCGGCCTCAACCTCATCGGAACCCTTGCGCCCGGCCAACCGTTTGAAGGTTTCTCCGACAGCGGCCTCGGACTTCATCTGCAAGATCGGATCAAAACTGGTGAAAATCCGCAGACCTTCTTCAGTCAAGTCTTCGTCGCGATAGTCTTCACGCAACTGACGTTTGACCAAATCCAGGAAACCCGGGAACGAACTGTCTGCGAGGCTTCCGCGTTTGGTCACCCCCAGCGGCATCTTCTTGGCTGCCGCCACTTGCTCTGCGGTGGCGACACCTTGCTGCTCAAGCAAATCGAGCACCAGGTTGCGTCGTTCAAGCGCACGCTCCGGGTAACGACGCGGGTTATAGGCAGACGGCCCTTTGACCATCCCCACCAGTAAAGCCACTTGATGCAACTTGAGCTCAGACAATGGCTGGCTGAAAAAGAACTGGCTCGCCAGACCAAAACCATGCACCGCCCGTTGTCCGTCCTGCCCGACAAAGACCTCGTTGAGGTAAGCCTCAAGGATTTCGCGCTTGTCGTAGTGCAACTCCAGCAGCAACGCCATCATCGCTTCGGTCAGCTTGCGGCTAAGACTGCGCTCGTTGGTCAGGTAGAAGTTTTTCACCAATTGCTGAGTCAGCGTACTGCCACCCTGGCGCATTTGCCCGGAAGACGAGTTGACCCAGATAGCACGGGCGATCGATTTCGGGGACACCCCCAAGTGATGGTAAAAATCGCGGTCTTCAACCGTTACCAGGGTTTCCAGCAGAAACGGAGGCACCTGATCGATGTTGATCAGAATGCGGTCTTCGAGGTTCTTCGGGTACAGGCCGCCAATCAGCAGCGGCTCAAGGCGCACCACGGGCAGCTTGGCACCATTGGAGGTCGACAGTTCGGCTACGTAATCACCGGAGAAGCGCACACGCACTGGCTGCGCCTTTTCAGCGCCTTCATAAAACTGGAAGCCGCGGGTGTTGAGGTCAACCGTATTGCCATTGACCGACGCGGCACCCGGGCCACTGACCGCGCTCTCGCGGCGATAGCCCAAGGCATCAAGTTCGGTGAGGAAGTCGTTCTTGGCCAGCTTTTGGCCGACGAACAGCTCCAGCGGCCTGGCGTAAACCTTGGCCGGGATGGTCCAGCGTTTGCCGGAGAACTTCTCCTGAACGATCGCATCGAGGTAGACGGCGAAACCTGCCAGTACAACCAGGCCGACCAGACTGAGCTTGAGCGCCCAGCCCAGCCATGGGCGCAGGCCGCCACGGGAGGGACGTTTGGAACGGGAACGGGGGGATCGGGTACGAGTCATGGCGGCGGATTATACGCACTTTGTTCATGTTCAACATGCGCAGCCCGGCGGTTTGCAGTACCGCCATCAGGAGCCATAATGGCCCATTGAATTTTCCCCGTCTTGAAGGACCAACCGTGAGCCAGAACCTGATCGCCGCGCTACAGAACCCGAGCCTATACCCGCATGAAGTCGATGGGTTTCAGGTAATCGAAACGCACATTTCCTGGGTAATTCTCACTGGCCAGTATGCCTACAAGCTGAAAAAACCGGTCAACTTCGGTTTTCTCGACTTCACCGACCTCAATCAACGCCAATACTTTTGCAATGAAGAACTGCGCCTGAACAAGCGCCTCACTGAAGGGTTATACCTTGACGTACTGCCCATCACCGGCACACCCGATGCGCCTGTGATCGGCGGTAACGGGGTGGTGATCGAGTACGCGTTGAAAATGCTTCAATTCCCTCAGAGCCAATTGCTGAGCACGTTGCAAGCCAATGGCGAGCTGACTGCCGCGCACATTGATGAAATGGCCCAACAAATTGCTCATTTTCATATCCAGGCGCCCCATGTACCGCTGGAACACTACCAAGGCACTCCAGTAGCCGTAATGGAGCCTGTGCGCCAGAACTTCGATCAAATTCGGCCGTTTCTGACAGATAAAGCCGACTTGCAGCAACTGGATGCCCTTCAAGCTTGGGCTGAGAGCAGTTTCATCCGCCTTGAACCGCTGCTCAAACAACGTAAAGCCGAGGGGTTTATCCGTGAATGCCACGGTGATATCCACTTGGGGAATGCCACACTGATCAATGGCAAGGTGGTGATTTTCGACTGCATTGAATTCAACGAGCCCTTCCGCTTCACCGACGTCTACGGTGATGTAGGGTTTTTGGCCATGGACCTTGAAGACCGCGGCTTGAAGTGTCTGGCACGGCGTTTTGTCAGCCAATACCTGGAGCTGACCGGCGACTATCAGGGCCTTGAACTGCTGAATTTCTATAAAGCCTACCGCGCGCTGGTGCGCGCCAAGGTCAGTCTGTTCAGCATGCCCGCCGATGCCACCGGCGTTCAACGCGCTGCCACCCTACGCCAATACCGCAACTACGCCAACCTCGCAGAAAGCTACAGCACGATTCCATCGCGCTTTCTGGCCATCACTCACGGTGTTTCAGCCGTGGGCAAAAGCTCGGTCGCCATGCGTCTGGTCGAAGCTTTGGGCGCTATCCGTCTGCGCTCCGATGTCATCCGCAAACAATTGTTCGGTGAACAGCAGCCTGAAAATGCTGTGGGTGAAGGGATCTACAGCACCGACGCCAGCGAAACCACCTACAAAAAAATGCATGAGCTGGCCGCAACCGTGCTGCGCGCAGGTTTCCCGGTCATCATTGATGCCACCTACCTGAAACGCGAACAACGTGACGCCGCTGCCAGCGTGGCCGAGTCCACCGGTGTGCCGTACCTGATCATCGATTGCGACGCACCGGACGCCGTGATTGAAGGCTGGCTGGCTCATCGTCAGGCTCAAGACACCGACCCGTCCGATGCCACCCTCGACGTGGTGCACGCTCAACGTGCCAGTCGCGAGCCGCTGGGCGCTGACGAAGTGCAGCGCAGCAAGCGTATTGAAACCAACAACAGCAAGAGTCTGGACACCTTGATCGAGGACATTCGTCAGCGCTTGCCAGGCCTGTAATAAGGCCGAGTGACCGCGAGGCGCTAAAGGTTCGCGGCCACTCAATAGTGGCACTATAATGGCGTCATAAATCCAACAGGAGACGCCCCATGAGCCGCCCACAATTGCTTGATTCGGCGCTGTACGCGCTGCTGCACAAAGACGATATTGCCGGTTTCAATCAGGAACGTCCGCAAGGGCCTATCGATATGCGAGGCGGCGATTTCCGAGGCTTGGATTTACGGCAACTGAACGCCCAGGACGTGGATTTCACCGACAGTTATTTCCGCTCTGCCGATCTCCGGGGGCTGGACTTGCGTACAGCCTGTATCGAAGGTGCGAGTCTGGCCCATGCGCAGATTTCAGGGGCCTACTTCCCGGTTGAAGTGACAGCGGACGAAATTTTGATGTCGGTTAACTTCGGCACTCGCCTGCGTTACCGCACAAAGTAGAAAAATACGACATCCGGGTGAGCGCTTTTGCGTCGGCGCGACCCCGGCTTGTTGACCTTGCCTGGTGGCTCTACCCTCATCGTTTCATCTCCCTTCGGCGGGTTTCCTCGACCCCTGCATTTCGCCCTTAAAACACCCTGCTTGTTCCAAAACCGACTAAAGAAGAGCGGTTTTCCTACAGAGCGCTACACTCCTGAAAGACTGATTTGATCCAGTAAACACTGCGCTCGCGCCGTCGCAAGGAGGCTTGATGAACGATGAACTCCAGCATTTGAGAAATCTTGGGAAGACGTCGGCGCAATGGCTGCACGCTGTGGGTATTCATAACCTTTCGGACTTGAAACGGCTTGGTGCCGCAGATGCCTATCGTGCGGTAAAGGCTCGAGGGTTCAGAGCGTCCAAAGTCTTGCTCTATGCCATTGAGGGAGCCTTGCTGGATGTCCACTGGAACGATGTTCCTGCGGAACGCAAAGAAGCCCTCAACAAACAGGTCGAAGGATTGCTCGCCCCGCGCAAAGTCTGACTTTTTTCAATCGCAGTAAAAAAAGCGACAAACTGCTGTTGACTCAATAATGAGAATTGTTATTATTACGCCATCTGGTCGCGAGGCCAGTCGATCTTCTGAAAGGCCCTTGGTTCGGACTCTCAGAAAATCTCCTCATCAGGCTAATCACGGTTATTTGACCCGGCTCTTGCCGGGTCTTTTTTTGCCTGCAAAACGTGTGAAGAGCTCTTACTCAGCGTTGGGCTTAGCGCGCAATGATCAGCGGATGCCCTAATTCCGGGTGTGGCTGCACCAGCACATCCAGCCCGAAGACAGCCTTGAGCAACGCAGGCTGCAATACCGCTTGTGGACAATCCAGCGCTCGCGGTCTGCCGTCTTCCAACAGCAACAACCGGTCGCAATAGCGTGCGGCCAGATTAAGGTCATGCAGGATGATCAGGACCGCCGCGCCACGGTCGGCGAACGCCCGAATGGCCTTTAACGTGGTGTGTTGATGCAAAGGGTCCAGCATCGAGGTCGGCTCATCCAGCAACAGCGTTTGCCCACCCTGTCCCGGCCACAATTGCGCCAGCACGCGCGCAAGGTGCACACGCTGTCGCTCGCCCCCCGACAAGTCGAGGTAACTGCGACCAGCCAGGTGTTCAACATCCGCAGCCTGCAAGGCGGCGTGAACAATCTCGGCATCGCGTATCCGGCCTGTCTGGTGCGGCAAACGGCCCATGCCGACAACGTCCTCAACCCTGAATGCGAACTCCAGCGTCGAGGTTTGCGGCAACACGGCCAGTCGCTGGGCCCGCTCGCCACCTTTCCATTGACTCAGCGCACGCTGATCGAGCCAGACCTCCCCTTCGGCAGGCGTCAACTCCCCGCACAATGCGGCCAACAACGTACTTTTACCCGCACCGTTAGGCCCAAGTACGCCGAGGACCTCGCCCGGACGGACCTCAAGGGTGACAGCCGACAACACGGCTTTTTGCCCACGACGGATCTGCAGATTTTCCGTTCGCAACATCAGTGGCGCCCCCGCAGCAGTAAATACAGGAAGAATGGCGCCCCCAGAAAGGCCGTCACAATACCGATGGGCAGCTCAGCGGGGGCAAGCGCCAAACGCGCAATCAGATCAGCAAACAGCAGTAAACTCGCCCCCGCCAAGACGGATGCGGGCAGTAACACGCGATGATCGGGCCCGGCCAACAGCCGCACCAGATGGGGCACCACCAAGCCTATAAAGCCAATCATGCCCGCCGCCGCCACAGCCGCACCGACGCCCAAAGCAGTACAAAACACCAGTTCGCGCTTCAGGCCCTCCACGTCAATGCCCAAGTGATTGGCCTCGGACTCGCCCAGCAGCAACGCATTCAACGCCGTTGCCCGGCGTGGCAGCCACAGCGCAACGCCGGCCGTCACCAGCAGCAGCGGCCACAACCGCGCATAGCTGGCGCCATTCAAACTGCCCAGGTTCCAGAATGTCAGCGTACGAAGCGTCGCATCATCCGCCAGATAAGTGAAAAGCCCTACTGCGGAACCCGCTAATGCCGTCAGGGCGATCCCCGCCAGCAACATCACGGCCACATGGGTTTGGCCGTTTCGCCGCCCCAGTCGGTAAACCAGCGCAGTGACTCCCAAGCCCCCCAAAAACGCACAGAGCGACAGCAAGTACGGCCCGATGAAGTCGGGCAACCCACCCAAGGCAGCGCCGCCTACGATGGCAATCGCCGCTCCCAGGGCTGCACCGCTGGAGACCCCGACCAGACCGGGGTCGGCCAACGGGTTGCGGAACAAGCCCTGCATCGCAACGCCCGACAGCGCCAGCACACCGCCGACCGCCAGCCCAAGCAAGGTACGCGGCAAGCGGATCTGCCCGAGAATCAACTCCGCCTGCTCAAGACCTTCCCCCTGTACCGGCAACCCCATCAACCGCATGGCTGCGCGCAACGTATCGAACAGCGGCAAACTCACCGGCCCAAGCGCCAGCGACAACCAGGTCGCCAGCAAGCACAAAAGGGTCAAACCAATAAACAAAGAACGGGGTTTTACCAGCGTTTTCATTGAGCGGCCGCGGCCTCGGGGTAAAACTCAACCGTGAGTTGCTTGAGACGCTCCGGCAACCGCGGCCCCAGCCCGCCGACCAACAAGGTTGGGTCCACTTCATAGAGCCGCCCTGCTTTGACTGCGCGAATCGATGCCAGCACCGGGTTTTCTTTCAACAGGGCTGTACGGGCGGCCTCACCGCTCAGACTGCGATCTGCAAACACCAGAACCTCCGGGTTCAGCCCCGCCAACGCCTCGACCGAGAAAGGCTTGTAGCCTGAATGGGTGGCAAGGTTTCGGCCGCCGGCTTGCGTCAGCAACCAATCGGCAGCGGTGTCCTTACCGGCAATCATCGGTTTACCACCCGCATGACCCAGCAACAACAGGACGCCCGGCGCCTTATGCGTTGCTTTTAAGTGCTTGACCTGAGCCTGCTGCTGATCCATTTGCTGCTTAAAACGGTCAAACACGTCCTTGGCGTGCGCTGTATCGCCAAGTAATCGCCCTAAATGCGTCAGCGTCGCTTGCAGGGTCGTCAGATCAGCCTGCGCCGAGAACATTTCAACCGGCACCCCGGCCGCTTGAATCTGCTTCAAGACCTTGGCGGGCCCCATCTCTTGCGTGCCGATCAACACATCAGGCCTGAGGCTCAGGATGCCCTCTGCCGACAGCTGACGCTGATAGCCGATGCTGGGCAGGGATTTAAGTGATTCAGGATGTTGGCTAGTGGTATCGACCCCAACCAATTTAGACTCCGCCCCCAGCGCGCAGACCCATTCCGAGAGTGCCCCACCGGCACTGATCCAACGGTGTGGCAACTCGGCAGCCGAGCTGACAGTACTGATCACAAGGCCAGCAAAGAGCGTAATCAGGCGAAGACGCAAGCGCATACAAAGGCGTTCCTTTAATAAGTGGGTCAGCGGGAACAGTAAAATCCCGCGCCGTGGACACAGCAGATCGCGGAGCAGCCAGCCATTTGATAATTGTTTGCATTTGCACGTCAACCTATAAACACCCTGTCACCCGCGTCATCTACGCGAGTATCAGCAGCCATTAAGGATTGCCATGAAGTGGTTATGCCCCTCTGAGGACTTGAAAGAAGGCAACAGTCGCGGTTTTCAAATAGACGAATCAGACGTGCTTGTCGTGCGACGTGAGGGCCGGGTCTATGCCTACAAAAACCGCTGCCCGCACCGGGGTGTCCGCCTGGAGTGGCAGCCCGACCAGTTTCTTGACGACAGCACCAGCCTGATTAAATGCGCCACCCACGCGGCCCTGTTCTTGATCGAGTCCGGCGAGTGCGTGGCCGGGCCTTGCGCCGGGCAATTTCTAACCGGCCTTGACTGCCACGAAGACAGCCAAGGCATCTGGCTCAGCCTTGAAATGTCAGAGGATGACCGCTAAACGGCGGTCCACTCGTACAGCATCAGGGGTCAGGCTTACGCCATACGCCAACACCTGCACGCCCGCTGCGACCGCCTCTTTTAAGGCGGCGGCATAGCCAGGATCAATCTCTGCAGCCGGCCTTACGGCATCAATACCAGTGAGATTGACGCAATACAGCTGTACTGCGCGCACGCCGTCGCGGGCCAAACTCGCAAGTTCTCGTAAGTGTTTGGCACCGCGTTGCGTCACCGCATCCGGAAAAGCAGCGATGGATGTACCGTCAAACCCCAGGGTCACGCTTTTGACCTCAACAAAGGCAAAGCCGTCGGGGTATTCGAGACGGAAATCAATCCGGCTTTTTTCCTGGCCATACGCCACTTCACGCTTAAGCGCCGTAAAGCCGTTGAGTTCAGTGATCACCCCGGCCAGCAGGGCTTCTTCGACCAAGCGATTGGCACGGCCGGTGTTGACGCAGGCCAACCGGCCTTGCGGGGTTTCACTGATTTCCCACGTCCCCGGCAACTTGCGCTTGGGGTCATTGGAGCGACTGAACCAGACCTGCCCGCCCTCGACCATGCAATTGAGCATGGAACCGGTGTTAGGGCAGTGAATGGTCATCAACTCACCGTTAACCGTTTCGATATCTGCCAAAAAACGCTTGTAGCGCTTGATCAAACGTCCTTCTTCCAACGCGGGAGAAAACTGCATCAGCGGTTCCAGCTCTGTAGTCCACGAGCAATGCGCTCTGCCGCTTCCTGCAAACGCGGCAGGCTTTGGGTGTAAGCAAAGCGCACGTGATGGCCGGCCTGAAAACGACCGAAATCAAGACCGGGCGTGAAGGCAACATGTTGGGTTTCTAGAAAGTGGCGGCAGAACGCGAAGGCATCGCCGCCAAACGCACTGATGTCTGCATACAGGTAAAACGCGCCTTCAGGCTCGACCGCAATCTTGAAGCCCAGCTCGCGCAAGGCGGGCAGCAAGAAGTCACGACGGCGGCCAAACTCGGCCCGACGCGCTTCGAGAATGGCCAACGTCTCGGGTTTGAAACACGCCAACGCGGCGTATTGCGCCATGCTCGGGGCGCTGATGTAGAGGTTCTGCGCCAGCTTTTCGAGGTCCGCGACGGCTTCGGGTGGAGCCACCAGCCAGCCCAGGCGCCAGCCGGTCATGCCGAAGTATTTGGAAAAGCTGTTCAGCACAAAGGCGCTGTCATCCACTTCCAGCACACTCGGCGCCTCACAGCCGTACGTCAGACCGTGATAAATCTCGTCCACCACCAAATGCCCGTTACGCGCCTTGATGGCCGCCGACAGCGAGGCCAGTTCATCACGGCTGAGCAGCGTGCCCGTCGGGTTGGCAGGCGAAGCCACCAGCGCGCCCACACTGTCCTGATCCCAATGGCGGTCCACCAAATCAGCGGTCAGTTGATAACGCACCTCCGGGCCGACCGGCACCAACTGGGCAGCGCCTTCCACCAAGCGCAGGAAGTGTCTGTTACAGGGGTAGCCCGGATCGGCAAGTAGCCAGTGTTTTCCCGGATCGACCAGCAGGCTGCTGGCTAAAAGCAGTGCACCAGAACCGCCGGGGGTTATCAGAATGCGGCCAGGATCAATGCTCAGCCCGTAACGCTGCTGATAGAAACCTGATAGGGCTTCGCGCAGCTCAGGCAGCCCGCGGGCCGCGGTATAGCGGGTTTTGCCCGCTGCCAGCGCCGCCTGCCCGGCCGCGATAATGGGCTCGGCTGTGGTGAAGTCAGGCTCACCGATCTCCAGATGAATCACATCATGGCCCGCCGCTTGCAATTCATTGGCACGCGCCAACAATGCCATGACGTGGAACGGTTCGATTGCGCGACTGCGCGCACTGTAAGACTGAGCCATGAGCCTGCCTTCCTGAGTGAGCAAAAGGCCGATTCTACCCAAGCCCACGCAAGAGGGAGAGCTAAATAAGGTCTTAGCGGCCGCCCCGGTAGAACCAAACGGCGCAAGCTCCGGTCATAGCTCGACTAAATTTAATATTCAGCCATTAATCTCAAGCACTACAGGGTTTGTGCACAAACACCGGCAACAGGCCAGACAACAGGGAGTAGCGCGGCCCGATTTGATCTGGTAAGTTCGGCCGCTTGCAGCCGCAGGGCCGGCAGGTGTCGGTGATGTTGCAATCCTGCGCAATGGATTAGAAGAATGAGAGGCGGTCCATTTCATGCCCACAGAAGCAAAGCAACAGAATACTCAAACGCTTAGCGGCTTCGAGCCCTACGTTGAAAAGACGGGTGAAGAGTACATGGGCGAGCCCATGCGCAAACACTTCACCAAGATTCTGCAAAAGTGGAAACAGGACTTGATGCAGGAAGTCGACCGCACCGTTGATCACATGAAAGACGAAGCGGCAAACTTTCCTGACCCGGCCGACCGCGCTAGCCAGGAAGAAGAATTCAGCCTGGAACTGCGTGCCCGCGACCGCGAGCGCAAGCTGATCAAGAAAATCGACAAGACGCTGCAATTGATCGAAGACGAAGAATACGGCTGGTGCGAGTCCTGTGGTGTCGAGATTGGTATCCGCCGTCTTGAAGCACGCCCAACCGCTGACATGTGCGTAGACTGCAAAACCTTGGCTGAAATCAAGGAAAAACAAGTCGGCAAGTAATCGCCGGCTTGACCAAACGGGGCGTGCGAACGCCCCGTTTTCGTTTCTGAAGCGTGCTCACACAGCACTGCCCTGCTGACACTGCAACAGCGGTCAGGCGCCCTGAAGATACGAGCACAACGGCCTCCCCTCGCACTTCGCACCTAGCGCCAGCGGTTACAGGATCCATGCCATGACGGCTGCATCATCCCCCTCCTACATCGGGCGCTTTGCCCCTACCCCCAGCGGTCATTTGCACTTTGGCTCACTGGTCGCAGCCCTTGCCTCCTATCTGGACGCCCGCTCGGCAGGTGGCCGCTGGTTATTGCGCATGGAAGACCTTGATCCACCCCGCGAGATGCCCGGTGCCCAAGCCGCGATTATTGAAGCGCTGCACCGCTATGGCTTTGAGTGGGACGGTGAATGGATCCGGCAGAGCGATCGTCATGACGCCTACGCCCACGTTGTAGAGCGCCTGTTCAGCCAAGGCCTGGCCTATGCCTGTACCTGCTCGCGCAAACAACTTGAAGGGTATAACGGCGTCTATCCGGGGTTCTGCCGTAACGCCGGACACTCCATGGAAAACGCGGCCATCCGCGTGCGGGTCCCGGAACTGGAATATGCCTTTACGGATCGCGTCCAGGGTGAGTACCGCCAACACCTGGGCCGCGACGTGGGGGATTTCATCATCCGTCGCCGTGACGGGCTTTACGCCTATCAACTGGCCGTCGTACTCGATGATGCCGCCCAAGGTGTGACCGATATCGTGCGCGGTGCCGATTTGCTGGACTCCACACCGCGCCAGCTCTACCTGCAAGAGTTGCTCGGCCTGTCGCAGCCGCGCTACTTGCACGTGCCGCTAATCGTGCAACCCGATGGCCACAAACTCGGCAAATCCTACCGTTCGCCTGCACTGACGCCCGAGCAAGCCACACCCTTGTTACTACGCGCCTTGCGCACGCTGGGCCAACCGACTGACGACCGTCTGGAGCACGCGAGTCCGCGCCAGGTTCTAGACTGGGCAATAGCGCACTGGGACGCCGGGTTGATACCCCGCACCCACACCCTGCAAGAAGCGCATTTACGCTGACAGCCCTTGCAGGTTGCCAGCCATCCGTTACCATCGCCGCACGTTTTTGGGGCATGCGGCCCGTTAAGTGAGGGCGGGATGTATATCTATCGATTGGTCCTGTTGCTGGTTGTCGGGATCTACCTGTTTTCCCCCGCCATCATGGATTGGTGGATCAACGCGACGGGCGCCTGGTACCGGCCTTATCTGCTCTGGCTGATTCTGATCGTGGTGACCTTTATTCTGCAGAGCCAAAAAGATGCCGATGAGCTTTAGCCTGACCCAGATGGTGCTCGTCAGCGCCGCTTACCTGCTGGTGCTGTTTGGCGTGGCGTGGATCAGCGAACGGGGCATGATCCCGCGCGCGATCATCCGTCACCCGCTGACTTACACCCTGTCACTGGGCGTTTACGCCAGCGCATGGGCCTTTTACGGCACCGTCGGCCTAGCCTACGAATACGGCTACGGCTTTCTCTCCAGTTACCTCGGAGTCTCGGGCGCCTTTCTACTGGCGCCCGTGCTGCTTTACCCGATCCTGAAGATCACTCGTACCTACCAACTGTCTTCCCTTGCCGACTTGTTTGCGTTTCGCTTTCGCAGCACTTGGGCGGGCGCGTTGACCACTATTTTTATGCTGATCGGCGTGTTACCGCTGCTGGCCTTGCAAATCCAGGCCGTGGCGGACTCCATCAGCATTCTCACCCGTGAGCCGGTGCAGCATCGCGTAGCCCTCAGCTTCTGCGCGATGATCACGCTGTTCACCATTTTCTTCGGCTCACGGCATATTGCGACCCGCGAGAAACATGAAGGACTGGTGTTTGCCATTGCCTTCGAATCCGTGATCAAACTGGCCGCCATTGGTGGCGTGGGCCTTTATGCGCTGTACGGGGTCTTCGACGGCCCGCAACAGCTCGAAGTGTGGTTGCAGCAAAATCAGACCGCACTGGCCTCGTTGCACACACCGCTTCAAGAAGGCCCGTGGCGCACGCTGTTGCTGGTGTTTTTTGCCTCGGCCATCGTGATGCCGCACATGTATCACATGACCTTCACTGAAAACCTCAACCCACGGGCTCTGGTCAGCGCCAGCTGGGGCCTGCCGCTGTTCTTGCTGCTGATGAGCCTCGCAGTGCCGCTGATTCTGTGGGCCGGACTCAAACTGGGCGCTACTACCAACCCGGAATACTTCACGCTCGGCATCGGGATCGCAGCCAACAGTAAATCTCTGGCCTTGCTGGCGTATATCGGCGGGCTGTCGGCGTCTAGCGGGCTGATCATCGTGACCACGCTGGCACTCTCAGGCATGGCCCTGAACCACCTGGTACTGCCGCTTTACCAGCCACCGGCCGAAGGCAATATTTACCGCTGGCTGAAGTGGACCCGCCGCGCACTGATCGTAGCCATCATCATGGCCGGCTATGGCTTTTACCTGCTGCTGGGCGCTGAGCAGGATCTGGCTAACCTCGGCATCGTCGCGTTTGTGGCGACGCTGCAGTTTTTGCCGGGCGTGCTCTCCGTGTTGTATTGGCCGACCGCCAATCGCCGGGGGTTCATTGCCGGTTTGCTGGCCGGAATCGTGGTGTGGATGGTCAGCATGTTGTTTCCGCTGATCGGCAACTTCCAGGGCTTCTACATCCCGTGGCTGGACATGATTTACGTGCTGGATGACACCAGCTGGCACATGGCGGCCATCGCGTCGCTGGCGGCCAACGTCCTGATGTTCACCCTGATTTCCCTGTTCACCAACGCCAGCACCGAAGAAGCCAGCGCAGCTGAAGCCTGCGCGGTGGACAATGTGCGTCGCCCGCAACGGCGTGAACTGCACGCGGCCTCACCGCAAGAGTTCGCCACGCAACTGGCCAAACCGTTAGGCGCCAAGGCTGCGCAAAAAGAAGTCGAGCAAGCCTTGCGCGACTTGTACCTGCCCTTCGATGAACGCCGACCTTACGCCCTGCGCCGCCTGCGCGATCGCATCGAAGCCAACCTCTCGGGCCTGATGGGCCCCAGTGTTGCGCAGGACATGGTTGAAACCTTTTTGCCCTACAAGTCGGGTGGCGAAAATTACGTCACCGAAGACATCCACTTCATCGAAAGCCGGCTTGAGGACTACCATTCGCGCCTGACCGGGCTGGCAGCCGAACTCGATGCCCTGCGCCGCTATCACCGCCAGACCCTGCAAGAACTCCCGATGGGCGTGTGCTCACTGGCCAAGGATCAAGAGATCCTGATGTGGAACAAAGCCATGGAAGAATTGACCGGCATTGCGGCGCAACGGGTCGTGGGCTCGCGTCTGAACACATTGGGCGATCCGTGGCGCCAGCTGTTGCAAGGTTTTATCGAACTGCCGGATGAGCACCTGCACAAACAGCACTTGGCACTGGATGGACAGACGCGCTGGCTGAACTTGCACAAGGCGGCGATTGATGAGCCCTTGGCGCCCGGCAACAGCGGCCTCGTCCTGCTGGTGGAAGACCTGACCGAAACCCAGATGCTCGAAGACAAACTGGTGCACTCCGAACGACTGGCCAGCATCGGTCGCCTTGCTGCGGGCGTGGCCCATGAAATCGGCAACCCGGTGACCGGTATTGCCTGCCTGGCGCAAAACCTGCGCGAAGAACGCGAAGACGATAGCGAGCTGACGGAAATCAGCAGCCAAATACTCGAACAGACCAAACGCATCTCGCGCATCGTGCAGTCCTTGATGAGCTTTGCCCACGCAGGCAGCCATCAACACAATGACGAACCCGTGTGCCTGGCCGAAGTCGCACAGGATGCCATCGGTCTGCTGGCATTGAACCGGCGCAACTTTGAAGTGCAGTTTTACAACCTGTGCGACCCCGATCATTGGGTCGACGGCGATCCGCAGCGACTGGCGCAGGTGCTGATCAACTTGCTGTCCAACGCCCGTGACGCCTGCCCGGCCGGCAGTGCGGTACGGGTCAAGACGGAAGCCAGCGAACACACCGTCGACCTGATCGTCGAAGACGAAGGATCGGGCATTCCGAAGAACATCATGGACCGTCTGTTCGAACCTTTCTTCACCACCAAGGACCCTGGCGAAGGCACCGGTCTGGGCCTTGCACTGGTCTATTCCATCGTTGAAGAGCATTATGGACAAATCACCATCGACAGCCCGGCTGACATTCAAAGCCAGCGCGGAACCCGTATCCGGGTGACACTACCGCGCCATGTCGAAGCGACGTCCGCTGTGAACTGAGACCGTCGAGAGAACCGAATCAATGCCGCATATTTTGATCGTCGAAGACGAAACCATCATCCGCTCCGCGTTGCGCCGCTTGTTGGAGCGTAATCAGTACCAAGTCAGCGAAGCGGGCTCGGTGCAGGAAGCGCAGGAGCGTTTCAGCATTCCCTCGTTCGACCTGATTGTCAGCGACCTGCGCCTGCCGGGCGCGCCAGGCACCGAGCTGATCAAGCTCGGAGAAGGCAAGCCGGTGCTGATCATGACCAGTTACGCCAGCCTGCGCTCGGCCGTCGACTCGATGAAAATGGGCGCGGTCGATTACATCGCCAAACCCTTCGATCACGACGAAATGCTGCAAGCGGTCGCGCGCATTTTGCGTGATCGTCAGAACGCCGAGAGCCAGTCCGTCGAGCGCCCGGCCAAAGCTGCGGCTGCTGACAAAAATGCTGTGGATAACAGTAATGGCGAAATCGGCATCATTGGCTCTTGCCCGCCCATGCAGGACCTGTACAGCAAGATCCGCAAAGTGGCCCCCACAGACTCCAACGTATTGATTCAAGGCGAATCTGGTACGGGTAAAGAGCTGGTGGCCCGTGCCCTGCACAACCTGTCCAAGCGTGCCAAGGCACCGATGATCTCGGTTAACTGTGCGGCGATTCCTGAATCACTGATCGAATCGGAACTGTTCGGCCATGAAAAAGGCGCGTTCACGGGCGCCAGCGCGGGCCGGGCCGGGTTGGTCGAGGCGGCGGATGGCGGCACCCTGTTCCTTGATGAGATCGGTGAACTGCCCCTCGAAGCCCAGGCGCGCTTGCTGCGGGTGCTTCAGGAAGGCGAAATCCGCCGCGTAGGGTCGGTGCAGTCTCAAAAGGTCGATGTACGCCTGATTGCCGCGACTCACCGTGACCTTAAAAGCCTCGCCAAGATCGGCCAGTTCCGCGAAGACCTGTACTACCGCCTGCACGTGATTGCGCTCAAGTTGCCCGCGCTGCGAGAACGTGGCGCAGACGTCAACGAGATCGCCCACGCGTTCCTTGCCCGCCAAAGCGCCCGCGTGGGCCGCACCGACCTGAAATTCGGGGCGGACGCCGAACAAGCCATTCGACATTACGCCTGGCCAGGTAACGTGCGTGAACTGGAGAACGCTGTAGAGCGCGCGGTGATTCTGTGCGAAAGCCCGGAAATTTCCGCCGACTTGCTGGGCATCGATATCGAGCTGAGTGATCTACAAGACGACGACTTTATCGGTCTTGCCCCACAACAGAGCATCAGCAGCGGTAACACCAGCCTGGACCCGACCGAAGATTTGTCACTGGAAGACTACTTCCAGCATTTCGTGCTGGAGCATCAGGATCACATGACTGAAACCGAGCTGGCTCGCAAACTGGGTGTCAGCCGTAAATGCCTGTGGGAACGCCGCCAGCGCCTGGGCATCCCGCGCAGGAAAACAGGGGTTGCCAGCGAGGGGTAACGCTTCAGGTAACACTCACTCACGTGAAAAAACTGTTACCTCACGCTAAACACGTAACAAATGCCGGGTCTTACGGTAACGAAGACCCGGCTTTTTTTTGGCCTGAAAAAGGTGAAATGCGGGAAAAGCCCCGCGTTTGCTGGGCCTGGCAAAAGTTGGCACGACACCTGCTATATGTATTCGTACAAGAACAATAAGAATCACAGCAACACACAATAAAAATAAGACGTATCGGCTCACGCATAACAAAAACAACACGGCGGAGGCGCAGCTAACTGATTCTTTTGGAGAGGTGTTGTCATTGGGGATTGCCCCACGACTAGGCAGAGAACAACAAAAAACTGCATGTAAAGCAGACCCTGAACTAGTTGGATCATGGATCACATCAACACAGCGACCAAAGCAATCCGTTTGCTCTTATCTCCCGATTGGGAGGGTTACACCGGCAAACCCGGGTAACCAGGGCGATCAACAAAAACAAGAAGCCCGCAACCAATAATAAAAATAGAGCACGCAACTAATTCTGGGGGAGCTTCGGCTCCCCTTGTGGTTCCTGCGATTCGACAAAATCATTTAGCCTCTCTAACACGGCCCTCTTGCGCAGGTTCTGAGCGTGTGTGGCAATCGACAGGTTAAGCGTCCTACACCATCCCCTGACTAAATGCTAGAATCCCCGCCCATCATGCGGTCATTCTTCGTTTTGGCCGAACATTCCTTCAAACAGTGCATCCCATGCTGAAGAAGCTGTTCCAGTCATTCCGTTCTCCCAAGCGTCGTACGCAACAACTGCGCAGCACCCCAGAAGTGCTCAACAGCAGCCAACACTCGCTGCAACGTGCCCAGTTCAGCCGTTACGCGGTCAACATTGTCGAGCGTCTGCAAAACGCCGGTTATCAGGCTTACCTGGTTGGCGGCTGTGTACGCGACATGTTGCTCAACATCACCCCCAAAGACTTTGACGTCGCCACCAGCGCCACGCCTGAACAAGTGCGTGCGGAATTCCGTAATGCGCGCATCATCGGCCGACGCTTCAAGCTGGTACACATCCACTTTGGTCGCGAGATCATTGAGGTCGCCACTTTCCGCGCCAATCACCCGCAAAATGACGAAGAGGAAGACAGCAATCAGTCCTCGCGTAACGAAAGCGGGCGCATTTTGCGCGACAACGTATACGGCACACTGGAAGAAGACGCCCAGCGTCGCGACTTCACGATCAATGCCCTGTATTACGACCCGGTCAGCGAACGCATTCTCGATTACGCCAACGGTGTACACGACATCCGCAATCGCTTGCTGCGCCTGATTGGCGACCCGCAACAGCGCTATCAGGAAGACCCCGTGCGCATGCTGCGAGCCGTGCGCTTTGCCGCCAAACTCGACTTCGGCATCGAGAAGCACACAGCGGCGCCGATTCGCGATCTGGCCCCCATGCTGCGCGAAATCCCGTCTGCGCGACTGTTCGAAGAAGTGCTCAAGCTGTTCCTCTCGGGGAATGCTTCTGACACATTCGAAATGCTGGTTGACCTTGAGTTGTTCGATCCACTGTTCCCGGCCAGCGCCGAAGCACTGGAACACAACCCGACGTACACCCACACCCTGATCAGCGAAGCCTTGCGCAACACGGACCTGCGGATCAAACAGGGCAAACCGGTGACCCCGGCGTTCCTGTTTGCCGCCCTGCTGTGGCCTGCACTGCCAGCGCGTGTTCTGCGCCTGCAGGACCAAGGCATGCCGCCTATTCCTGCCATGCAGGAAGCCGCGCACGAGCTTATCAGCGAACAATGCCAGCGCATCGCCATTCCTAAACGCTTCACCCTGCCCATTCGCGAAATCTGGGACATGCAGGAGCGCTTGCCGCGTCGCAGTGGCAAACGCGCCGACATGCTGCTCGACAACCCGCGTTTCCGTGCCGGTTATGACTTTTTGCTGTTGCGTGAAAGCGCAGGCGAGCAGACAAACGGCCTGGGCGAGTGGTGGACCGAATATCAAGACGCCAACGACAGCGGGCGCCGCGACATGATCCGTGACTTGAGCAACGCCAAGGATGACGGCGCGGGCCCAGCGCCCCGCAAACGCCGACGCACAGGCGCCAACAAGCGTAAACGCAGCGCAGGCGCTGACGAGTAAGTGATGGAACGCATCTACATTGGAATGGGCAGCAATCTGGCTGACCCGGCTGAACAACTGCGCAGCGCTGTCGAAGCGCTCGCGCACCTGCCTCAATCCCGCTGGGTCGGGGTGTCAGCCTTCTACCAAAGCGATTCGTTACTGCCGGGGCAGCCGCGCTACACCAATGCCGTGGCCGCCATAGACTCCAACCTGGCGCCGCTTGCATTGCTCGATGCGCTGCAAGCCATCGAAACGGATCAAGGCCGCGAGCGCGTTGAGCGCTGGGGGCCGCGCACCCTCGACCTCGACATCTTGCTGTTTGGCGATCGCCTGATTGACGAACCGCGTCTCAAGGTCCCGCATTACCATATGCACGCTCGTCCGTTCGTGCTGTACCCCCTTGCCGAACTGGCCCCCGCCTCGCTGACCCTGGCCGATGGCCGCAGCCTGCAACAGCTCTTGAACGACTGCCCGTATGTCGGTCTTGAGCGCCTCGCTCCTGGCGCTGAATCGAATCAATAACCGCGGTAACACTCACGCGGTAACACCTCTAATTGACTTCCCGTGTGCTCGTCACGACTATAGGCATCCCGCTGCCGCCTACCCGGCGGCGCAATGTGAAAAGCCGGCATTCAAAGCACCGCTTTAAAGGTGCGCCTGCTTATAACGATGAATCACGCGCGTGACTCGCAGTGGTTATCGCACTGCCTGACGAGGATCCTTTTCATGCCAGCTATCACCCTGACCACCCTGCAAAGCCTTAAGCAAAAAGGTGAAAAAATCACCATGCTGACGTGCTATGACGCCACCTTCGCGCACGCCTGCAATCAGGCTGGCGTTGAAGTGTTACTGGTGGGCGACTCCTTGGGCATGGTCCTGCAAGGGCATGACAGCACACTGCCAGTTACTAATGACGAGATGGCCTACCACGTGGCCTGCGTCAAACGCGGCAATCAGGACGCCCTGATTCTCGCCGACATGCCGTTCATGGCAAACGCCACCCTTGAGCAAAGCCTGAACAACAGCGCCCAGCTGATGAAAGCGGGTGCGCACATGGTCAAAGTCGAGGGCGCTGTCTGGTTGGCCGAGTCCATTCGCCTGATGACCGAACGCGGCATTCCCGTGTGTGCCCACATGGGCCTGACGCCACAAACCGTTAACGTGTTGGGCGGTTACAAGGTTCAGGGCCGCAATGAAAACCAGGCGCGCCAGATGCGTGCAGATGCCATCGCCCTTGAACAGGCGGGTGCCGCCATGTTGCTGCTTGAGTGCGTACCGAGCGAGCTGGCGAAAGAAATCACCCACGCGGTGAAGATCCCGGTTATCGGGATTGGCGCTGGCAGCGACACTGACGGCCAGGTGCTGGTACTGCATGACATGCTCGGCCTGTCCCTCACCGGGCGTGTACCCAAGTTCGTGAAAAACTTCATGACAGGCCAGCCAGACATACAATCGGCGCTCAGCGCTTATGTGACCGAAGTCAAAGCCGTCAGCTTTCCTGGCGCCGAACACGGATTCTCTGCATGAACACTGTTAAAACCGTCCGCGAGCTGCGTGCAGCTGTCGCCCGCGCCCGCAGTGAAGGCAAGCAAATCGGCCTTGTCCCGACCATGGGCAACCTGCACAGCGGCCACGCGGCACTGGTCACGAAAGCAGCCCAGCAGGTCGATTTCGTCGTGGCCAGTATTTTCGTGAACCCGCTGCAGTTCGGGGCCAACGAAGACCTCGACACCTACCCGCGCACGCTCGCCGCCGATCAGGAAAAACTCCTGCAAGCGGGCTGTAACCTGCTTTTCGCCCCGACCGTAGAAGAAATGTACCCCCACGGCATGCAGGGTCTGACCCGCGTCACCGCTGCCGCCTTGAGCAACGAGCTGTGCGGCAGCCGTCGCCCGGGGCACTTTGACGGTGTTACCACGGTGGTCAGCAAACTGTTCAACATGGTTCAGCCTGACTTGGCGATCTTTGGGCAAAAGGACTATCAGCAACTGGCCGTCATCCGGGCGATGGTGCATGACCTGAACATGCCCATTCAAATCATCGGAGAGCCCACGGTGCGCGCCGAAGATGGCCTGGCCCTGTCGTCGCGCAATGGCTACCTGAGCGAAGAACAGCGAGCGCTGGCCCCGGCCTTGTATCGCCACCTGCGCGAAATGGCCACGGCCATCCAGAACGGCGAGCGCGACTATCTGGCATTGTCGAGCCAACACGCCGCTCAACTGGAAGCGCTCGGGCTGCGTGTGGATTACCTTGAAGTTCGCCACGCATCGACGTTGCTGCCAGCCGACGTCAGTGATCGCGACCTGGTGATTCTGGTTGCCGCCTTCCTGGGCACTACCCGCCTGATCGATAACGTGCATGTGAACCTTGATAACGCACTGTGAGCCACGGGCGATAAAGGCTTCGCAATCGACACAAAAACACTGAAACGTTTCACCTGAAGTCACGTAGCGGTGACAAAAGTTACCGCTACGTGTCAGACAAAGCCGAGACAGATGCAGGCACTAGGGTTAATGTGATCGCCCTGCTTGTGTCTGATGCGTTTAAGCAGGCGAACCGCAGTCCGCCCGTCTTTAATGTGGAGGATTCGGTGTTTTCAGTGTCCAACAGGCAGTTCAAGCAAAAAAGGATATCCGCAGCGATGGCGTACTACCGCACTCCTCATGACGTTACCGCTCTGCCCGCTTGGCAAGCGTTGAAGCAACACCGCGCCGGCATGCAACATTTCAGCATGCGCGACGCGTTTAACAGCAACCCCAAACGTTTTGAAGATTTCACCCTGAGCAGCTGCGGGCTGTTCCTGGACTACTCGAAAAACCTGATCACCAACGAAACCCGCTCGCTGCTGGTCGATCTGGCCAACGAAGTCGACCTCAAGGGTGCAATCAAATCGTTGTTCTCGGGCGAAATCGTCAACGCCTCCGAAGGCCGTCCGGCCTTGCACACGGCACTGCGTCGCCCGGTGGCCGACAAGCTCTCGGTCAATGGCGCGGACATCATGCCCGAGGTGCATAAAGTCCTGAACAAGATGACCGAACTGGTCGGTCGCATTCATGAAGGCCTGTGGCGCGGTTATACCGAAAAGCCCATCACCGACATTGTGAACATCGGTATCGGCGGCTCGTTCCTGGGCCCAGAGCTGGTGTCCGAAGCGCTGTTGTCCTACGCGCAAAAAGGTGTTCGCTGCCATTACCTGGCGAATATCGACGGCAGTGAATTCCACGAGCTGTCGCACAAGATCCGCGCCGAAACCACCCTGTTCATTGTTTCGTCCAAATCGTTCAACACCCTCGAAACCCTGAAGAACGCCCAAGCCTCCCGCGCCTGGTATCTGGCGCAAGGCGGCTCCGAAGCTGAACTGCATCGCCACTTCATTGCGGTGTCGAGCAACAACGAAGCGGCGGTCGCGTTCGGTATTCGCGAAGAAAACATTTTCCCGATGTGGGATTGGGTCGGCGGTCGTTATTCGCTGTGGTCGGCTATCGGCTTGCCCATCGCGCTGGCCATCGGCATGTCCAACTTCAAGGAATTGCTGTCCGGCGCCTACAGCATGGACCAGCACTTCCAGAACGCTCCGTTCGAGCAAAACATGCCCGTGCTGATGGCCGCGCTGGGCGTCTGGTACGGCAACTTCTGGGGCGCACAGAGTCACGCGATCCTGCCGTACGACCACTACTTGCGTAACATCACCAAGCACTTGCAACAATTGGACATGGAGTCCAATGGCAAGAGCGTGCGCCAGGACGGCACGCCCGTGTCGACCGACACAGGCCCCGTGATCTGGGGCGGTGTGGGCTGCAACGGCCAGCACGCGTATCACCAGTTGCTGCACCAAGGCACCCAACTGATTCCGGCCGACTTTATCGTGCCGATTGTCAGCTTCAATCCGGTCGCCGACCACCATCAGTGGCTGTATGCCAACTGCCTGTCCCAAAGCCAGGCCCTGATGCTGGGTAAAACCCGCGAAGAAGCCGAGGCCGAGCTGCGCGAAAAAGGCATGCCAGAAGAGCAGGTGCAAAAACTCGCGCCGCACAAGGTGATCCCGGGCAACCGCCCGAGCAACACCCTGGTGGTCGAACGCATCAGCCCTCGCCGCCTCGGCGCACTGGTTGCGCTGTACGAGCACAAAGTGTTCGTGCAAAGCGTGATCTGGGGCATCAACGCCTTCGACCAATGGGGCGTAGAGTTGGGCAAAGAGCTGGGCAAGGGCGTCTACTACCGCCTCACCGGCAGCCTGGAAGAGCCGGCCGATGACGCTTCGACCCAAGGCCTGATCAATTATTTCCGCGGTCGCCATCGCGGTTGATTGAGCGCCAGCCAGTCACCCCGACTGGCTGGCACAACCGAGGCAACATGGACATCATCCGTCGCCCCATCGAACGTCAAATCATGAGCCTGACCGGGCTTTCACTCGGCCAGCTGGACCTCGAAAACCCCAAAGGCGATCCCGGCCTGTTTGGCCCCGATTCCATCAGTTGGCAAGTGCATGGTGATTTCACCAGCATGCTGATTGGCGGCATCAGCGCTTTGATGCTGCAAGCCTTGCACCCGTTGGCGCTTGCCGGGGTATGGGATCACTCCAATTTCAGACAGGACATGCTGGGGCGGCTGCGTCGCACCGGGCAGTTCATTTCCGGCACCACGTTTGGCTCGACGGCAGACGCCGACTGGCTGATCGACAAGGTGCGCACCATTCACGAGCAGGTCACGGGCACTGGCCTCGATGGCCGCCCTTATGCCGCCAGCGACCCTGCATTGCTGACGTGGGTGCATGTCGCGGAGGTCAGCAACTTTCTGGCCGCGCATTTACGCTACCGAAACCCCTATTTGTCAGTCGCGGATCAAGACCGGTACTACGACGAAATTGCTGTGGTCGCTGAGCGACTGGGCGCGAAGGATGTGCCGCGCTCGCGCCAGCAAATCGCTGATTACCTGCAACAGGTTCGTCCCCAATTGTTATGTGACGCGCGCAGCCATGAAGTCATTCGCCTGCTTCTGGATGCCCCCTCTCCCAGCGTGCTGGCCAAGCCGTTTGGCGCCCTAATGATGCAGGCCGGAATCGATTTGCTGCCCGATTGGGCCAGCGATCAGTTGGGGCTGTATCAACGTCCCATGACGCGCACGCTGATTCGCGCCAGCGTGAACCGCACCGCCCCGCTTTTGCGCTGGGCCGTGCGTGATGGCTCCGTGCAAAGGGCGCGACGGCGGATGGGAATTACCTGACACGTACAGTCCGGTAGCCCACGGGGAATGACGCTGGCGAACCAGCCCCGGCCGTGCGCAACCATGGTCGGCGACTACACCAGGCAAGGATATTTGTGACACCATGCGCGCCTGATTCCGAGCGACACACGCCAATAATAATGAGGATTCGCGCCATGCAAGACGTCGTAATCGTTGCCGCCACTCGCACTGCCGTCGGCAGCTTCCAAGGTTCACTGGCCCACGTACCTGCGGTTGATCTGGGGGCGGCAGTCATTCGTCAACTGCTGGAACAGACCGGCCTGGACGGTGCCCACGTTGATGAAGTGATCATGGGCCAGGTGCTGACCGCCGGCGCCGGCCAGAACCCGGCCCGTCAGGCCGCAATCAAGGCCGGCTTACCGTTTGCCGTACCTGCGATGACCCTGAACAAGGTCTGCGGATCTGGCCTCAAGGCGTTGCACCTTGCCGCGCAAGCCATTCGCTGCGGCGATGCCGAGGTCATCATTGCCGGGGGCCAGGAGAACATGAGCCTGTCCAACTACATCGTGCCCGGCGCCCGTACCGGCCTGCGCATGGGGCACAGTCAGATCGTCGACACCATGATTAGCGACGGTTTGTGGGATGCGTTCAACGATTACCACATGGGTATAACCGCCGAAAACCTGGTGGATAAGTACGGCATCAGCCGTGAAGCTCAGGATGCGTTTGCCGCTGCCTCTCAACAAAAGGCCATTGAAGCCATCGAAACCGGCCGCTTTGTGGATGAAATCACGCCCGTATTGATCCCGCAGCGCAAAGGTGACCCGATTGCCTTCGCCACGGACGAACAACCGCGCGCGGGCACAACGGCTGAATCGCTGGCAAAACTGCGCCCTGCCTTTAAAAAAGACGGATCGGTCACGGCGGGTAATGCATCCTCACTCAATGACGGCGCTGCAGCGGTCATGCTGATGAGCGCGAACAAAGCCCAGGCGCTGGGCTTGCCAGTCCTGGCTAAAATCGCGGCCTACGCCAACGCAGGCGTCGACCCGGCCATCATGGGTATCGGCCCAGTGAGCGCTACCCAACGCTGCCTGGCCAAGGCAGGCTGGACGCTGGCACAACTGGACCTGATCGAAGCCAACGAAGCGTTCGCCGCCCAAGCCTTGTCGGTGGGTAAAGAACTGGACTGGGACGCAAGCAAGGTCAACGTGAACGGTGGCGCCATTGCCATTGGTCACCCGATTGGTGCGTCAGGGTGCCGAATCCTCGTCACCCTGCTCCACGAAATGCTCAAGCGCGATGCCAAAAAAGGCCTCGCAACCCTCTGCATCGGTGGCGGTCAGGGTGTAGCGCTGGCGATTGAGCGCGCGTAACTATCGTCCCATCGCAGGAGCGAACCTGCTCGCTCCTGCACCAAACCACCCGCGTTGTTCTGGTAAACTCCCGCGCCTTCTCTGTCCCCCAAGGCGCAACGCATGTCTTCCTTGAATCAGGCGCTGCGCGCCGCCCTCGATAACCGTCACGACTTGCTGGCCGAGCTGCACGCTCAAGGCACAGATTGTTATCGCCTGTTCCATGGCAGCCAGGAAGGTGCCGGGGGCTTGACCATCGACCGTTACGGCCCGCAACTGCTGGTGCAAAGCTTTCACCAGCGTCTTGAGCGCGATGATTTGCTGCAACTGCATGAAGCCATCAATCGTCATGTGGGGCTGGAACTGCTACTGGTCTACAACGACCGCTCTCAGGGCAATTCCCGCATTGATCGTGAAGACACGGTCTACCGCGCCGACGAGGCCGCCCTGCAAGACCTGGTGGGCCATGAATGGGGGCTGAACTACCGTGTGCGCGGCCGCCATGCCGGTCAGGACCCGTTGCTGTTTCTTGATCTGCGTAACGCACGCGGGTGGGTCAAACAACACAGCGCTGGCAAACGCGTGCTCAACTTGTTCGCCTACACCTGCGGGGTTGGCCTGAGTGCTGCCGCAGGCGGCGCAAGCGAAGTCTGCAACCTGGACTTTGCCGAAGGCAATCTGGCCGTGGGTCGCGAGAACGGGCTGTTGAACCCGACGTTGCCCAGCATGAAATTTGTGCAGTCTGACTATTTCGCAGCGATCCGCCAGCTGGCGGGTTTGCCGATCATTCAGCGTCGCCACAAGCTGCCGGCTTACCCGCGCCTGGAGCAACGCGAATACGATCTGGTTTTGCTGGACCCGCCCGCGTGGGCCAAAAGTGCGTTTGGCACGGTCGACCTGCTGCGTGACTATCAAAGCCTGCTCAAACCCGCCGTTTTGACCACCGCGCCCGACGGTGTGCTGATTTGCTGCAACAATCTGGCGAAAGTCAGCATGGACGACTGGCGAGAAAACGTGCTGCGTTGTGCCGAAAAAGCGGGACGCCCGGTACGTGACTGGCAGGTGCTGACCCCGGCCAGCGACTTCCCGTCAATGGACCGCCAGCCACCGCTCAAGACGTTGGTCTTGCAGTTCTAAGCCCCTCATCCTGCTCAGTAATACCCTGATCAAATATAAGGCGGTCGTCTCGGAACCAGAAACGCGTGCCATACTCCAAGGCACCTCCGACTGTAATAGACGACGCCTCACATGCCCAAAGGATTGATTCGCGCCATTGGCGCCGTGCTGACTGCCCTCGCACTTTATAGCTTGCTCGGCTTTTTGATCGTACCCGGCATCGGTTTGCGCATCATCAACCAGCAATTGGCCAACTACGCCACCACCCCCGCCCGGCTTGATCGCCTTGAGTTCAACCCATTCAGCCTTGAGCTGACGCTGTGGGGGCTGAAGATAGGCGAACCGGGCAAGGAGCAGGTCGGATTCGAACGCCTGTACACCAATTTGCAGGCTGACAGCCTGTGGACCAAAGCCTTGCACCTTGCCGACGTGCAGCTCGACAAGCCCAAGACAGAATTGGTGTTCAGCAAGGATGGCACGCTCAACCTGACGCAGCTGTTCAAACTCCCCGCCAGCGAACCAACACCTGCCACCCCTGACAGCAAACCTTTCCCGCTGCGCATCGATCGCATCAAGCTGGCGGACGGCTATCTGCACTTTGCTGACGTACGGCCTAGCGAGCCAATCGAGTTTTTGTATGACTCGATGAATGTGGAGCTGAAAAACCTCAGCACGCTTCCTGACGACAACGCTGACATGACCCTGGTCGCAGCAGGCCCTGAAGGCGGCCGGATCGACTGGACCGGCACCTTGAGCATTGTGCCAATCGCGTCCGAGGGCACGCTTAAAGTGACTGATGGCAAAATGAAAGTATGGTGGCCTTATGTTCGGGATGCCTTGCCGCTGGTCCTGGAAGACGGCGTCCTCAATTTCAGTACCGACTACACATTGAACCTGGCTAAAGAAACCGAGATGGTCCTGAGCAATGCCTCGGCCAGCATCGCGCCCTTCAAGCTCAATGCGCCCGATGGCCGTCCGCTGGCGCGCCTTGAGCGCCTTGATGTCAGCGACACCACGGTCGATCTCGCCAAGCAACACGTCGTGGTCGGCAAGATCAACAGCAAGAACCTTGAAACCTGGGCTACCCGCGAAGCAGACGGACAGTTGGATTGGCAAAAACTGTTTGCCAGCCAGCCCGCTGGCCGGGCAAAGCCAACAGCCAATGACCCGGTGACAGTTGAAGCCCCCAAACCCGGACCGGTCGCACCGAGCAAACCTTGGCAAGTGCTGCTCAAAGACGTGGAGCTGCGCGATTACCGCGTTCATCTGGCTGACAAAGTGCCCAAAACACCCGTTGCGCTTGAAGTAGGCCCGTTGAATCTGAACGTGAAGAACTTCGACAGCCTGAACCAGTCACCCTTCAGCCTCAAGCTGGATACCGGCATCGGTAAACAAGGCAAGCTCACCGCCAGCGGCGACGTGAACCTGAACCCGGTCAGCGCCACATTAAATGTCACCACCCAAGACATCGACTTGCGGGTGGCGCAGGCTTACATCGACCCGTTTATCCGTCTGGAGCTGCGCAGCGGCATGCTGGACAGCGATCTCGTCGTTGACCTTAAACGTATCGACCCGCTGGCCTTCACGGTCCAGGGCAACGTACAGATAGCTCAGTTACACACCCTCGACACCATGAAAGATCGCGACTTCCTGAAGTGGCAGCGTCTGGGGCTGGAGAAGCTGAATTATCAACACGGTGACAGCCTGTCCATCGCCAAGGTCAACGTTGCACAGCCGTATGTACGCTTCATGATCAACGATGATCGCACCACCAACATTGATGACCTGTTGATTGCGCAACCCGCTGGCAGCGCCAGTAAAACCGACGCCAAACCAGCGGCCGGCAAAGACAAGCCTTTGGGCATTCACGTGGGTGGCATCGCAATCAATGACGGTTCGGCTAACTTTGCCGACTTCAGCCTGACCCCCAACTTTGCGACAGCGATTCAACAGCTAAACGGCCAGATTGGCACCATTGATAGCCGACAGGCCAAACCGGCCAGCGTCAACATCGCCGGTAAAGTGGACCGCTACGCGCCTGTCACCATCAAGGGCAGCGTCAATCCTTTCGATCCGATGGCGAGCCTGGACATCGCCACCAGCTTCAAACGCGTAGAACTGACCACACTGACGCCCTACTCCGGCAAATTCGCGGGGTATCGGATCCGCAAGGTTCGCCTGAACCTGGACTTGCACTATTTGATCACCAAAGGTCAGCTCAAGGCCGAGAACAAACTGGTGGTTGAACAATTGCAATTGGGGGAAAAGGTCGACAGCCCTGATGCCGTGGATTTGCCCATTAAACTGGCCATCGCATTGCTCAAGGACACCGACGGCAAGATTTCCATCGAGCTTCCGGTAACGGGGGACCTCAATAACCCGCAGTTCAGCGTGATGCCAATTGTGTGGCAAACCTTGCGCAATCTCGTGCTGCGGGCAGCACAAGCGCCCTTCAAGTTCATTGGCGGGCTGATCAGCGGTGGGGGTGCCGAGGACCTCGGTACCGTGTCCTTCGCGCCTGGCTCCAGCGAGCTGAGCCCTGAGGCCCAGAAAGCCCTGACAACCCTGGCTGCAGCGCTCAAGGAACGCCCTGCGCTGCGCCTGGAGATTGAAGGCACTGCCGCGCAAAGCAGTGATGGCCCGTTCATTGCCAAGGAACGCCTGGAGCGTGAATTCCAGTACAACTACTACAAAATCCTGCAACGCCGTGGCGAGAAAGTGCCGGCGCAAGCGTCACTGCTTAAAGTCCCTGATGACGAGAAAGGTCCGTTACTCGAAGGCATCTATCGCACCCGACTCAAGCAGCAGCCGCCGGCCGAGTGGGCGAAATTGAGTCGTGATGAGCGCGCGCAAAAAATGAGCGACGCGTTGATCGACTTCTGGAGCAAAAGTGAGGTGCTGTTACGTCAGTTGGGGCAGGAGCGCGCCAGCCGCATCAAGGATTTCCTGGTGGACAAAGGCCAACTGGCCGATGAGCGCGTCTACTTTGTGGACGCCACGCTGGGTGAGGCACAAAGCGACGGGCGCGTGATCTCTCCCTTGCATCTGGACAGTGAATGATCGTTGTTCACACATGAAAGTCAGCGCGAGGCAGGTCTGTATGTGGCTTGCCCGTTGCGCTTGATGGGTCAGCAAACCCGATCGATGCTTTTATCTCCCCCAAATAGAACAGCCCCCGACGCAAGCGTCGAGGGCTGTAATGACCACATCCATGTGGCCGTCGCATGAACCAATTTTGAAAGCTGCAGATGATCGGTTAGATCATCTGCTCCGGCTTTCCCCCGGTTCTACGAGAAAAGTAAACTTACTGAGCTTTCAGGCCATCAGCCGAAACAGCTTTTACGCCTTTGATTTTCTTGGCGATGTTAACTGCCATTTCTTTTTGCGCGTCAGTGACTGCAACGGTGGAGGACAAAGAAACAACACCTTTGTTGGTCTCAACTTTGATGTCAGTGCCTGGAATACCTTTTTCAGTCAGCAGGTCTGATTTAACTTTGGTGGTGATCCAGGTATCAGAAGTGGCTTCTTTGGCTTGATCCATTTCGCCAGCAGCGACGACCATAGGCGCCTGAGCAGTGGATTGAGCAGCAAATGCTGCGTTAGCCATGGTCAGGGTCAGAGCGGTGGCAGTTGCAGCAGCGATAGCGAACTTCTTCATACGAGTAACTCCTGTCTTCTTTAAGATCTGCGCCGGCGTGCGGCTGCAGGGTTATCAGTACTATTGCAGGCGCTGTGCCAACTTTTTAAAAAAATAAAATCCTTATTTATCAATCACTTAGATGCATGTCTATTTTTCAGCTTCGTGCAGAATGCATGAACACTCGCAGTGACTGCATGCAAGATGCGGCTTTTCGATCATGGCCTTTAGCCCGCCTGCTAAAAGATCCCCTGTATTTATCACCGCCCATAAAAAAAGGATCCCGAAGGATCCTTTTTCATCACACGCTCAGGTCGCGATTAAGCTTCCGAAGCCTTGGCGGCAGCAACGTCCTTGATGGACAGCTTGATACGGCCGCGGTTGTCCACGTCCAGTACCAGCACTTCCACTTCCTGACCTTCTTTCAAGATGTCAGTCACTTTCTCTACGCGAGCATCGCTCAGCATGGAGATGTGAACCAGGCCGTCTTTGCCCGGCAGGATGTTCACGAATGCGCCGAAGTCGACGATGCGCTCAACCTTGCCGATGTAGATCTTGCCGATCTCAGCTTCAGCGGTGATGCCCAGAACGCGCTGACGCGCCGCTTCTGCCGCTTCCTTGGTCTCGCCGAAGATCTTGATCGAACCGTCGTCTTCGATGTCGATCGACGCTTTGGTTTCTTCACAGATTGCGCGGATGGTTGCGCCACCTTTACCGATAACATCACGGATTTTGTCGGTGTCGATTTTCATCGCGATCATGGTCGGCGCATTGGCAGACAGTTCGTTACGCGACTGACCAATGATCTGGTTCATCTGACCCAAGATGTTCAGGCGAGCGTCCAGGGCTTGGCCCAGGGCGATCTCCATGATTTCTTCGGTGATGCCTTTGATCTTGATGTCCATCTGCAGCGCGGTCACACCTTTGGAGGTACCGGCTACTTTGAAGTCCATGTCGCCCAGGTGGTCTTCGTCACCCAGGATGTCGGTCAGTACAGCGAACTTCTCGCCTTCTTTAACCAGACCCATGGCGATACCGGCAACCGGTGCCTTCATCGGTACACCGGCGTCCATCAGTGCCAGGGAAGCACCGCACACCGATGCCATGGAGCTGGAGCCGTTGGATTCGGTGATCTCCGATACGACACGAATGGTGTACGGGAACACGTCAGCAGCAGGCAGCATGGCCTGAACGGAACGACGCGCCAGGCGGCCGTGACCGATTTCGCGACGGCCGGCACCACCCATGCGACCACACTCGCCTACCGAGAACGGAGGGAAGTTGTAGTGCAGCATGAACGGGTCTTTCTTTTCACCTTCCAGCGTGTCCAGCAGCTGTGCGTCACGGGCAGTACCCAATGTCGCGACAACCAGCGCCTGGGTCTCGCCACGGGTGAACAGTGCAGAACCGTGAGTTTTCGGCAGGACGCCCACTTCGATGTTCAAAGGACGAACTGTCTTGGTGTCACGACCATCGATACGCGGCTTGCCGTTTACGATGTTTTCGCGAACGGTGCGGTATTCGATTTCACCGAAAGCAGCTTTGACTTCAGACGCCGAAGGCTGGCCTTCTTCGCCCGACAGCTTGGCAACCACCTGGTCACGCAACTCGCCCAGACGTGCATAGCGCTCGTGCTTGACGGTGATGGTGTAAGCCTGGGAGATCGCTTCGCCGAACTCGGCACGGATTGCGCCCAGCAGTTCAGTGGCTTCTGGAGCAGCAGCCCAGTCCCACGTCGGTTTGGCAGCTTCGGCAGCCAGCTCTTTAACAGCCTGGATAACAACCTGGAATTCGTCGTGGGCGAACAGTACGGCACCCAGCATCTGATCTTCGGTCAGCTCTTTGGCTTCCGACTCAACCATCAATACGGCTTCCGACGTACCGGCAACCACCATGTCCAGGCTGGACGCAGCGAGTTGTTCGTAAGTCGGGTTCAGCAGGTAACCGGTGCTTTCGTGGAATGCAACACGGGCAGCACCGATCGGACCATCAAAAGGAATGCCGGAGATTGCCAGGGCAGCCGAAGTACCGATCATTGCCGCAACATCAGGATCGGTTTTCTTGCTGGTGGACAGAACGGTGCAGACAACCTGCACTTCGTTCATGAAGCCTTCCGGGAACAGCGGACGAATCGGACGGTCGATCAGGCGCGAGGTCAGGGTTTCTTTCTCGGAAGGGCGACCTTCACGCTTGAAGAAACCACCTGGGATTTTACCGGCGGCGTAGGTTTTTTCTTGGTAGTGAACCGACAGAGGGAAGAAGCCCTTGCCTGGATCAGCTTGCTTGGCGCCGACGACAGTCACCAACACGCTGACGTCGTCGTCAACGGTGACCAATACTGCGCCGGAGGCCTGACGGGCGATACGGCCAGTCTCTAGGGTAACGGTCGACTGACCGAACTGAAATTTTTTGATAACCGGGTTCACGGTGTCCTACCTTCTCTTTGTGGCTCTTGGGGAACAGGTTTCTTGCGAAATACGGGTGCAATGCCGGGTGTCAGCCCGATCAGGATGCTTACGAAAACGGCCGACGGGGTGCGCTTTCGTAAACATCCGGTGAGTCCAGATAAAACTTGAGGCTGGAAGCCCGCCGCCCGCCCGCGAGAAACGCGCAGGTGGACGACAGACAACCAGCCTCCAGCAACATCGCTATTAGCGACGCAGACCCAGGCGAGCGATCAGCGTAGCGTAACGGCTGATGTCTTTGCCTTTCAGGTAGTCCAGCAGCTTGCGACGCTGGTTTACCATGCGGATCAGACCACGACGGGAGTGGTGATCTTTACCGTTGGCCTTGAAGTGACCCTGCAGCGTGTTGATGTTGAAGGTCAGCAGTGCAACTTGCACTTCTGGAGAACCTGTATCACCTGGAGCACGCTGGTAGTCAGCTACGATTTCTGCTTTGTGTTCAACTGTAAGTGCCATGTGGCTTTCCTTTCTTCAGGGGTCTGTCTGCACGCAAACAGATCCAATAGGCCGAGGACAAATCCTCGTATTTAAATGTGAGATGTGACCGTGCCTAATAACAGCCACCCTCGTTCCAGTCCTCACAGGCAATAGCCGGCTTGGCCTGGCTCCGGTCATTCCGACCGAATCAGTCGACGCGGCGCAATGCGCCCGTCTTCGCTCACTTCACCGATACCGATGAAGCGACCATTGTGATCTTGTACCCGCACCATGCCAAACTTTGGCGCATCGGGAGCGCGAACCGGTTGGCCATTGAGCCAATAGAACGCGCTGTGCTCCGAGAAGTGCAGCAAAGGCCAGTCAAGCAAGCCGCTGTCCGATGGCATCAGGAAGCGGTCGACGGCTTCATTGCCACCTTCAGCATGCACGGCTTCCAGTTCTTCCAGCGTTACCGTCTGGGCCAAACTGAAAGGGCCTGCCTGGGTGCGGCGTAGTTGCGCAACATAGGCTCCGCAACCCAGCTCTTCACCGATATCTTCCACGAGGGTACGAATATAGGTGCCTTTGGTGCAATCCACAGCCAAGCGGGCAGTGTCACCTTCGCTGGCCAGTAATTGGAGGCGGGTAATAGTAACAGAACGCGGTTCGCGCTCCACCACCTCACCTGCACGAGCGAGCTTGTAAAGCGGTTGCCCATCACGCTTGAGCGCCGAGTACATTGGCGGTATCTGACTGATTTGCCCGCGAAACTTCGGCAAGACCGCCTCAATATCGGCGCGACCAACGGTCACCGGACGGGTCTTTAAAACCTCGCCTTCTGCATCGGCAGTGGTGGTGGTTTTGCCCAACTGCATCAAGGTTTCATAACCCTTGTCAGAATCGAGCAGGTATTGCGAAAACTTGGTGGCTTCGCCAAAGCACAGCGGCAGTACGCCGCTGGCCAATGGGTCCAGGCTACCGGTGTGCCCTGCCTTCTCGGCATTGAGCAGCCAGCGGACTTTCTGCAAAGCCGCGTTGGACGTAAAACCCAATGGCTTGTCCAGCAGGATGATGCCGCTGACGTTACGACGGATACGCTTGACCTGAGCCACCGGTTACTCCTTGGTGTCTTCGGGAGCAGTCGCATCGGGATGCTGATTGTCTTCAGCCACTGCACGCTCGATCAACGCAGACAGGTGCGCGCCACGCACGACGCTTTCGTCGTAGTGGAAGTGCAGCTGAGGAACACTGCGCAGCTTCATTTCACGCGCCAGTTGCATACGCAGGAAACCAGCCGCCGAGTTCAGTACCTTGATGGTCTGAGCGATATCTTCAGCGTTGTCCTGCCCCATTACGGTGATGAAGATCTTGGCGTGACCCACGTCACGGCTGACTTCAACAGCAGTAATGGTGACCAGACCCACACGCGGATCTTTGACTTCACGACGGATCAGCTGTGCCAGCTCTCGCTGCATCTGATCGCCGATACGTTGGGTACGGCTGTATTCTTTTGCCATGTCTTGTTACCTGTTACTCACCCATGGGAAACCCATGCGTTCTGAAAGCGGCAAACGCCCGGCCAGACAGAAGCCGGACCGGGCGTTGCGTTTAGAGTCCGGGACGGGCCACGTGCATTTGCATGCCGCGGGACGTCCTGGCTCTTGAGGCTCGCGATTTAGAGGCTGCGAGCAACCTGGACCTTCTCGAACACTTCGATCTTGTCGCCGACTTTAACGTCGTTGTAGCTCTTGACGCCGATACCGCATTCCATGCCGGCACGCACTTCGGCAGCGTCATCCTTGAAGCGGCGCAGAGATTCCAGCTCGCCTTCAAAGATAACGATGTCGTCACGCAGTACGCGGATTGGACGGTTACGGTGAACAACACCTTCGAGCACCATGCAACCTGCGATGGCACCAAACTTCGGCGAACGGAATACGTCGCGAACTTCAGCAATACCCAGGATGTTCTCGCGGACATCGCTGCCAAGCATGCCGGTAAGGGCTTTCTTGACGTCTTCGATGATGTCGTAGATGACGTTGTAGTAACGCATGTCCAGGCCTTCCTGCTCGACAATCTTGCGAGCGCCAGCATCAGCACGCACGTTGAAGCCGAACAATACAGCGTTGGAGGCCAGTGCCAGGTTTGCGTCGCTTTCGGTGATACCACCGACGCCGCCGCCCACTACACGCACTTGCACTTCGTCGTTACCCAGGCCGCTCAGGGCGCCCTGCAGAGCTTCCAGCGAACCACGGACGTCAGATTTGAGGACGATGTTAAGCGTCTTCTTCTCTTCCTGGCCCATGTTCTCGAAGATGTTTTCCAGCTTGCCTGCATGAGCACGCGCCAGTTTCACTTCGCGGAACTTGCCTTGACGGAACAGGGCAACTTCACGTGCCTTCTTCTCGTCAGTCATTACGCTCATCTCGTCGCCAGCGTCTGGCGTACCGTCCAGGCCGAGAATCTCGACAGGGATGGATGGACCGGCTTCCTTGATGGCCTTGCCGTTCTCATCGAGCATGGCGCGGATACGGCCATAGTTGGAACCGACCAGAACCATGTCGCCTTGACGCAGGGTACCGTCTTGAACCAGCACGGTCGCAACAGGGCCACGGCCTTTGTCCAGACGGGACTCGACAACTACGCCACGGCCTGGAGCCGATGGAGTGGCCTTGAGTTCCAGAACTTCAGCTTGCAGCAAGACGGCTTCGAGCAACTCGTCAACGCCAGTACCCATTTTCGCCGAGACCGAAACAAACGGAGTGTCACCACCCCACTCTTCCGAGGTCACGCCGTGGACGGACAACTCGCTGCGGATGCGATCGAGGTCAGCACCTGGCTTGTCGATTTTGTTCACTGCAACCACCAGCGGCACGCCAGCTGCTTTCGCATGCTGTACAGCTTCGATGGTTTGCGGCATGACGCCGTCGTCAGCAGCCACAACCAGAATCACGATGTCAGTTGCCTTGGCACCACGTGCACGCATTGCGGTAAACGCAGCGTGACCCGGGGTATCGAGGAACGTGACCATGCCGCGTTCGGTTTCAACGTGGTATGCACCGATGTGCTGGGTGATACCGCCTGCTTCGCCAGCCGCAACTTTGGCACGACGAATGTAGTCAAGCAGGGACGTTTTACCGTGGTCAACGTGACCCATTACGGTCACAACCGGAGCACGGGAGAACGACTCGCCTTCGAACTTCAAGGACTCGGCCAGGGAATCTTCCAGGGCGTTGTCGCTGACCAGCGTCACTTTATGGCCCAGTTCTTCAGCAACCAACTGGGCAGTTTCCTGATCCAGAACCTGGTTGATGGTGGCCGGAGTACCCAGCTTGAACATGAACTTGATGACTTCAGCAGCCTTGACCGACATCTGCGCAGCCAAATCGCCGACAGTGATGGTCTCGCCAATCTGTACGTCACGAACAACCGGGCCGGTCGGGCTCTGGAAACCGTGCGCGTTACGTTTTTTCAGCTTGCCTTTGCCACGACCGCCACGGCGGAAGCTATCGCTTTCTTCGTCAGAAGTGCGCGGAGCAACACGTGGTGCAGGGGCTTTTTCTTTAACCGATGCACGATGAGGAGCATTTTTACGCTCGCCATCACCACTGCCGCGACGATTGTTGTCGTCTGCGCGTGGTTTGTCCGGACGACGCTGTTCATCACGCTTACGTGCATCGGCGGCTGGCGCAGGTGCTGGCGCTGCTGCAGGAGCAGCTTGCGCCGGAGCAGGCGCGGCAGGTGCCGCGGCGGCCGGAGTCGAGGCAGGCTGACGGCGCGCTTCTTCTTCGGCGCGACGCTTGGATTCTTCTTCAGCCTTTTGACGTGCAGCATTTTCTACTGCGCGGCGTTCATCCAGCTCACGCTTGCGCTCAGCTTCGATTTCTTCCGGGCTGCGCTGTACGAAGACTTTCTTCTTGCGTACTTCAACGCTGATGCTTTTGCTGCCAGCGACACGCAGGGTGCTGGTGGTTTTACGCTGCAAAGTGATTTTGCGCGGTTCTTCCACTTTCGCCTTGTGGCTGCTTTTCAAGTGAGTCAGCAGAGCTTGCTTCTCACTGTCGGTTACATTCTGCTCGGCGGCGGTGTGCGGCAGACCTGCCTCACGCATCTGCTGCAACAGGCGCTCAACCGGTGTTTTGACCTCATCGGCCAGTTGTTTCACCGTGACTTGCGTCATGCATTTCTCTCCTCAGGCCGCGCCTAATTACTCGAACCAATGGGCTCGGGCGGCCATGATCAACTTGCCGGCACGATCATCGTCAATGCCGTCGATGTCGAGCAGGTCGTCAATAGACTGCTCGGCCAGGTCTTCGCGGGTAATTACGCCGCGCACCGCCAGTTCCATCGCCAAATCCTTGTCCATACCCTCAAGCGAGAGCAGGTCTTCGGCCGGATGGGCGTCTGCCAGCTTTTCCTCAGTAGCGATGGCTTTGGTCAACAAACGATCCTTGGCCCGAGCGCGAAGCTCGTTGACGATATCCTCGTCAAAGCCGTCGATGTTGAGCATCTCCTCCACCGGTACGTAGGCAATCTCTTCCAGGCTGGTGAAGCCCTCATCAACCAGTACCTGCGCCAACTCTTCATCAACTTCGAGTTCTTCGATGAAGTTGCGCAGAATGTCACCGGTCTCTGCTTGCTGCTTAGCCTGGATGTCCGATTCGGTCATCACGTTCAGGGTCCAGCCAGTCAACTGGCTAGCCAAACGTACGTTCTGACCGCCGCGACCAATCGCCTGGGCCAGATTGTCTGCGCCAACGGCGATGTCCATTGCATGGGCATCTTCGTCGACAATAATTGCCGCCACTTCAGCAGGCGACATTGCGTTGATCACGAACTGCGCCGGATTCTCATCCCACAGAACGATATCCACTCGCTCCCCGCCCAATTCGCCGGACACTGCCTGGACGCGCGAACCGCGCATACCAATGCAAGCACCTTGCGGATCAATGCGTTTGTCTTTGGAACGAACGGCTATTTTAGCGCGAGATCCAGGATCGCGGGAGGCCGCCATCACTTCGATCAGGCCTTCGGAGATCTCAGGAACTTCGATCCGGAACAGTTCGATCAGCATTTCAGGCGCGGTACGCGACAGGATCAGCTGAGGACCACGGTTCTCGGTGCGAATCTCTTTCAACAACGCACGAAGTCTTACGCCAACACGGAAAGTTTCACGCGGAATGATGTCTTCACGGGCCAGCAACGCTTCAGCGTTATTGCCCAGGTCGACGATTACATTGTCACGCGTTACTTTCTTGACAGTGCCGGAAATAATTTCGCCAAGACGCTCGCGATAGGCATCAACGACTTGAGCACGCTCAGCTTCGCGGACCTTTTGCACAATTACCTGCTTGGCAGTTTGTGCAGCAATCCGGCCGAATTCGATGGAATCGATTTTTTCTTCGATAATGTCACCGGCCACCGCGCCTGGCTGTTTCGCCTGCGCCTGGTCAACCGCCAACTCGATTGCTGGATCATCCAGATCTTCGTCTTCGACCACGGTCCAGCGACGGAACGTCTCATAGTTACCGGTGTGGCGATTGATCTCCACACGCAGTTCGACTTCGTCTTCAAAACGCTTTTTGGTAGCAGTGGCCAGAGCCAGCTCCAGCGCTTCAAAAATAACGTTTGCCGGTACGCCCTTTTCATTGGACACCGACTCAACAACCAGCAGTACTTCTTTGCTCATCGTACGCCTCGCCTTTCGCAAGCCATTGGATCCGCGGGATCCGCGTCTCAGTCAAAACTGGGAATAATGTTGGCCTTGTCGATCATATCGATCGGCAGCAGGAACTCATGGTCTTCAACTTGCACCACGATATCCTGTTCCTCTACGCCGCGCAGAAGGCCCTGAAAGTTGCGACGCCCTTCGAATGGCGACCGCAGCTTGATCTTCACTTGCTCACCGGCATACTTGGCAAACTGTTCAAGCGTGAACAGCGGGCGTTCCATGCCAGGAGAGGAAACTTCAAGGGTGTATTCAACGGCGATAGGATCTTCAACATCCAGTACGCCACTGATCTGACGGCTCACGATGGCGCAATCGTCCACCAATACACCGCCTTCCTTGTCGATATACACACGCAACATTGAATGGCGGCCTTGAGCCGAAAATTCAATACCCCAGCATTCATAGCCAAGGGCCACGACCACCGGGGCCAACAAGGCCTGCAACTGTTCTAGCTTGCTCGACACCTGAACCCCCTAGTGCATGTTTGTGCATGCTATGCAGAATGAAAAAATGGGCGAAGCGCCCATCCCTGAAACGCCGTTGAATACCGACGTTATAAAGTGTCCAGTTAACAAAAAGCCCCTGAATTAGGGGCTCCGCTAAAACTGGTTGCGGGAGCCGGATTTGAACCGACGACCTTCGGGTTATGAGCCCGACGAGCTACCAGACTGCTCCATCCCGCGACAAAGCTGGAGCGGAAGTATACGGTTGATCCCTTTCAGGGTCAATCCAACCTTCCACATACAAGAAAGCCCGCTATTGCGGGCATTCCTGATAATTGGTACCGAGAAGGGGACTCGAACCCCTACACCCTATGGGCACAACCACCTCAAGGTTGCGTGTCTACCAATTCCACCACCTCGGCAATACTACATTACATCATGAAACCCGTTTTACTTTTGCTCTTGAGCTGGAGGTACGTCCGTCGCTGGAGAAGCCGACTTTTGCTCTTGAAGCACCGGCACATCATCTGAAGCCGGTTGTTGCTTTGGCGCTTCCAATACTGCTGGATCTGGCAAACCTACTTGAGTCAGCTCTTGAGCTTTCTCTTTAGCAAAGTAACCTAACCCTAAGCTGGTTATGAAAAAACCTGCGGCAAGTATAGCAGTAAACTTACTAAGAAAGGTAGAGGAACCTTGGCTTCCGAACACAGTATTTGAAGCGCCTGCTCCGAAAGATGCTCCAGCATCCGCACCCTTACCCTGTTGCAGCAATACCAGAGCAATTACGCCCAATGCACCCAACAGATGAAAAACGACTACGACTGTTTCCAGCATTTTCTCAGTTTCCCGCGGCGCGACAGATCGCACCGAACTCATCTGCATTCAGGGAAGCCCCACCAATGAGCCCCCCATCGATATCCGGCATGCTGAACAGTTCGACCGCATTGGCCGCCTTCACGCTGCCGCCGTATAGAAGCCGCACACCTTGTGCCACTTCAGAATTCTTCTGCGCCAGTTGTGCGCGAATGGCCGCATGCACATCTTGCGCTTGCTGCGGTGTTGCGGTCAGCCCGGTGCCAATGGCCCAGACCGGCTCGTACGCAATCACTGCCTTTGCAAAAACATCAATACCGAACTCATCAATCACAGCGTTCAGCTGACGCCCTACAACCTCAAGCGTTTGCCCTGCTTCACGCTGTTCCAGGGTCTCCCCTATACACAGCACTGGCGTCAAACCTGAAGACTGAGCAGCTGCAAACTTGCGATTCAGCGTCTCGTCCGACTCACCCAAAATCAGGCGGCGTTCAGAGTGCCCTATCAGCACCAGCTTACAACCCGCATCCACCAACTGGCTTGAAGATATCTCACCAGTGAGCGCACCTTGCTTTGCATCTACCGCTGCATCCTGAGCACCAACCGAGATTGGCGTATCTTTCAAGCCATTGATTACACGTTCAATAAACAAGTCAGATGGGAAAACTGCGGTTTCAACAACGCTCGGCAAGTCCAGCTTACGCAGACCATCGATCAGCTCAGCGACGCTGGCGCGGGTACCGTGCATTTTCCAGTTACCAGCTACCATCTTGCGGCGCATGCTTTACCTCGTCGGTCAAAGTGGGCGCAGATGTTACCCAACCACATCCGCGCTGGCAAGCCGAATTCAAGCACAAACTTCACTTACAAGTTTTGCCAGCTCTTCTGCATAGCCACGGACCATGATTTCGTCGTCGCCTTCGACCATGACCCGCACCAATGGCTCTGTACCCGACTTACGCAAAAGCACACGGCCGCGGCCTTTCATCGCCTCCGTAACTTGCGCACAGGCCTCCTTGACGGCCGGATGCTCGACAGGATTTACACCACCCGAGAACCGAACATTAAGCAAAACCTGAGGGCATTTGCGAACGGCCTGACGCGACTGGGCAAGGCTTTCCTCACGACGACGCAAAGACAGCAACACCTGAAGCGCAGCAATGATCGCATCGCCGGTCGTTGTGTGTTGAAAGCAGACAATATGACCTGAGTTTTCGCCACCCACTTGCCAGTCGCGCTCTTGAAGACCCGCAATAACGTACCGGTCACCCACGTTGGCACGCACAAAAGGAATACCTAGATCAGCCAAGGCCAACTCAAGTCCAAGATTGCTCATCAGCGTGCCGACCACACCACCTTGCAACTTGCCACGCTCATGCAGATCTCGCGCAATGATGAATAGCAACTCATCACCATCCACGATTGCACCCGTGTGATCCACCATCAGCACCCGGTCGCCATCACCATCAAAGGCAATGCCCAGGTCCGCATGCTCAGCGAGTACGGCCGCTTGCAATTGCCCCATATGGGTCGAGCCGCAATTGTCATTGATGTTGAGGCCATTCGGCTGAGCCGATAACACCGTCACCTCGGCACCCAGCTCTTTGAACACACTGGGGGCAACTTTATACGTCGCACCATGAGCACAATCGACAACGATCTTCAGACCATTGAAGTTGGTGCTTGTCGGGACACTACTCTTACAAAATTCGATGTATCGCCCTGACGCGTCGTTGATGCGCGAGACCTTGCCCAACTTACCGGAATCAACCACAGTCATCGGCGCATCAAGCAACTCTTCGATCATCAACTCGACTTCATCAGGGAGCTTGGTACCCTCACCCGAGAAGAACTTGATGCCATTATCATCATGAGGATTGTGTGAAGCGCTGATTACAATCCCGGCTTCTGCATGAAAGGTGCGTGTCAGGTACGCGATTGCCGGTGTAGGCATCGGCCCCAGCAACATGACATCCGCCCCTGCCGCCGACAACCCGGCCTCTAGTGCAGACTCAAACATGTAACCGGAAATCCGCGTGTCTTTACCGACCAGAATCCGGCAAGCACCCATACTGCGAAACGCCATACCCGCCGCCCAGCCCAGCTTGAGCATGAAATCAGGGGTAATGGGGTAAACGCCGACCCGACCGCGAATGCCGTCAGTGCCAAAATATTTCTTCGTCATACTTGCTCCATCATTCTTGGTCGGCGGACTCTACCGCTGCGATCATCCGTACCACATCAACCGTTTCGGCTACATCATGGACACGCAAGATACGCGCACCTTTGGTCACTGCCAATGCCGCCAACGCCAGACTGCCGGACAAGCGATCTGTAACTGGCCTATTCAAGGCCAGCCCGATCATGCTTTTACGCGATACGCCTACTAGCAAAGGCCGCCCCAGCGCATGCAATGCCTCCATGTGCTTGAACAGGCTCAAATTGTGCTGAAGGGTTTTGGCAAAGCCAAACCCCGGATCAAGAATGATCCGCTCAACCTCAATGCCGGCTGAAGCGCAAACTTTCATTCGATCCGCAAGAAATGCGGATACCTCGCCCACCAAATCACCGTAATGCGGGTCATTCTGCATGTCGCCGGGCTCACCCAGCATATGCATAAGACACACAGGCAATCCTGTTGCAGCGGCCGCCTCCAGCGCACCCTCTCGGCGCAATGAACGCACATCATTGATCAAGCCAGCACCAAGACTCGCCGACTCGGTCATTACGACAGGCGTGGAGGTGTCGACAGAAATAATGACATCGAGCTCACGACTGATGAGCTCAACAACAGGTGCAACACGCTCCAACTCTTCCTGCGCTGTGACCGCACGCGCACCCGGACGGGTTGACTCGCCGCCCACATCGATGAGCGTTGCTCCCGCCTGAACCATCGCCTGCGCATGACGCAAAGCCGCATCCAGGGGAGCGAACCGGCCACCATCAGAGAAAGAGTCAGGGGTTACGTTGAGAATACCCATCACGTGCGTGTGGGCCAAATCAAGAACCCGGTTGCCGCAAGGCAACCGGGTCGAGGACTGTACAGAAGTCATTTCAAGCCTTAGTGATCTGCTGCCGGACCACCGATCGGTGTTTCCGGACGCTCGGTTTTATCCAGCGTCGGCGCTGTCGGTGTGCCCGAACCATCACCCCAATCACGCGGCTCACGCGGAGGTCGACCCGCCATAATGTCGTCAATCTGATCTGCATCGATCGTCTCGTACTTCATCAGGGCATCAGCCATGGCTTCCAGCTTGTCACGGTTGTCGGTCAGGATCTGCTTGGCCGTTCCGTAGCACTGATCAATGATGCTGCGCACTTCCGAGTCGATCAACTTGGCTGTTTCACCCGAAACATTGGCACCCTGACCGCCGCCGCCACGACCCAGATAGGACTCATCGTCTTCGGCATACATCAAAGGACCCAGTTTTTCGGAAAGGCCCCATTTGGTAACCATATTCCGGGCAATCTGGCTGGCACGCATGATGTCGTTGGAGGCACCTGTAGTGACACCATCAAACCCCAGCGTCATTTCTTCTGCAATACGACCGCCATACAGCGAACAAATCTGACTGATCAGCGCACGCTTGGACAGGCTGTAACGATCCTCTTCAGGCAGGAACATCGTGACACCCAATGCCCGACCACGAGGGATGATCGAAACCTTGTAAACAGGGTCATGCTCAGGCACTACGCGACCAACAATCGCGTGACCCGCTTCGTGGTAAGCCGTGTTCCGTTTTTCCTTGTCCGACATCACCATGGATTTGCGCTCGGCACCCATCATGATTTTGTCTTTGGCCAATTCAAACTCTTTCATCTCCACAACACGCTTACCGGTGCGAGCTGCGAACAGCGAAGCCTCGTTCACCAGGTTAGCCAGGTCAGCCCCTGAAAAGCCGGGCGTACCCCGCGCAATGACGCCTGGCTGAACATCATCCCCAATGGGCACTTTGCGCATGTGAACTTTGAGAATCTGCTCACGACCACGGATATCTGGCAGACCAACCACCACTTGACGGTCGAAACGCCCCGGACGCAACAGAGCCGGGTCAAGCACGTCAGGACGGTTGGTCGCGGCAATTACGATGATGCCATCGTTCATTTCGAAGCCGTCCATCTCAACCAGCAACTGGTTGAGGGTCTGCTCACGCTCGTCGTGACCACCGCCCATGCCAGCACCACGATGGCGACCTACCGCGTCAATCTCGTCGATAAAGATAATGCACGGGGCGTGCTTCTTAGCCTGCTCAAACATGTCGCGAACACGGCTTGCACCCACACCCACAAACATCTCGACAAAGTCAGAGCCTGAAATCGTAAAGAATGGAACCTTGGCTTCACCGGCAATCGCCTTGGCAATCAGGGTTTTACCCGTACCAGGCGGGCCTACCATCAGCACACCACGCGGAATACGACCGCCCAAGCGCTGGAATTTCCCCGGATCTCGCAAGAACTCGACCAGTTCGCCTACTTCTTCTTTGGCTTCGTCGCAGCCTGCAACATCTGCCAAGGTCGTTTTGACCTGGTCTTCAGACAGCAACCGCGCTTTGCTCTTGCCAAAGCTCATCGGGCCGCCTTTACCGCCAGCGCCGCCCTGCATCTGCCGCATGAAGAACATGAAGACCGCAATGATCACCAGAATCGGGAAGCTCGCAACCAGCAGTTGCGTCCAGATACTTTGCTGCTCTGGCAGCTTACCTTCGACAGTGACGTGGTTATCCACCAGATCACCAATCAAACCATTGTCCTGAATTGCCGGACGAATGGTCTTGAAGGTATCGCCATCACTGCGCTTGCCGGTAATCACGTAGCCGTCAACCGCTACGCGCTCGACCTTGCCATCCTTAACTTGCTGGATGAAGTCGGAATAGTTGAGGGTTTGTGGCTCGTTTGGACTAGAGAAGTTGTTCATCACGGTCACAAGGACAGCGGCGATGATCAACCACAGGATCAGATTCTTTGCCATATCGTTCAATTAGCTACCCTCTGAAGCAAGCTCCGCTACTGAAAGCGTGCTTCGCATGATATTCACCGGCATAACTTACTACATTGCCTACAAGGCTTGCAGGCTCCGTCTGTAACCCTTTGTGAAACTTTGACTACACAATATTCGTTATGCCAGATCTGTAAAGCGATACAAATAAAACTATCGCCCTGGTCAGAGACGCTCATCGCTGGCAGAACCTTCAATACCGCGGAAGCCACGACCCAGCAAATACTGCTCCCGGGACCTGTCACGCGATGACAATGGCTTACGCATCTGCACTTTTTCGAACAGCTTACGGATGTCTTTGTGGTACTGGTCGAAGCCTTCCCCCTGAAAGACCTTAATCAGAAAATCACCACCTGGTCGCAATACGCGCCCTGCCAGATCCAGTGCCAATTCACACAGGAACATCGCGCGCGGCATATCAACAGCGGCCAATCCACTCATATTGGGGGCCATATCTGAAATCACAAGGTCTACCTGCGTATTTCCGACGGCCTCCAGTATTTGGGCCAACACATCGTCCTGAGTGAAATCCCCCTGAATAAAGGTCACGTCAGGGATGCTGTCCATTTCCAGGATGTCGGAAGCAATCAAGCGCCCCTGACCACCGATCAGACGACTGGTCACTTGCGACCATCCACCTGGAGCAGCGCCCAGGTCGATCACCGTCATACCGGGGCGAATCAACCGATCACGCTCCTGGATCTCCAACAGCTTGTAGCTGGCACGCGAACGGTATCCGTCTTTCTGCGCCATTTTGACGTAAGGATCGTTGAAATGTTCTTTCAGCCAATTCAGGCTAGTTTTGGAACGGGCCACGGGCCACCTCAAAAAATATAAACGGGTCGTGATTAACTGGGCGGTCTGGGACTCGCTCGGGTAAACTGGCCGCCGCTTTTTACAAGATCAGACACAGGGGTCAGATTATGCCGCTCACTCAAGAGCAGAAGAAACAGTACAAATCCATTGGCCACCATCTGAAACCAGTATTGACTGTGGCTGACAATGGTTTGACTGAAGGTGTTTTAACCGAACTCGAACGCGCATTGGGCGATCACGAGCTGATTAAAATCAAAGTCAACATCCTGGACCGCGAATCTCGCTTGGCTGCCATTGCAGAACTCTGCAAAAGCGGCAAAGCAGAACTGGTTCAGGTGATTGGCAAAATGGCGCTTCTGTACCGCAAGAACGTCAATGTAAACAAGCAACTGTCGAACATCCACCGCTTCAAGTGATGTCGACAAGGGTCAAGGGCGTGCAAAGCGCGCCCTGATACTCTCACCCGGAATAGGCTGAAGCACCAGAATCAAACCCGAAAAGCCAGCCAACCAGTAAAAAAACGACTGCCAGCGCAATGCTTCAGTCAGCCATGAATGCCCTGCGAGATACAACGCACAACCGACCAGCGCCATCAGCAACAGCTGCCCACGCAGGTCGCGCCAAATACTCTCAACGCCCTCAGTCCTGGCCAATACCAGCGCCTGCACAAACACGCAGACGGCTGAAAATATGACCAGCAGCACTTCAAGCGTATTGCCGATCTCTTCTACCAACAACGGCGCCAGTCCGATTTGGGCCAGCACCGGCATCAATCCTAAATGCATCAACCACAGACCGCCAACCCACAACACCTGGGCTAGCTGCCAAACCAGTGCGCCCGCTCGAAGCGGGCGCCTGTGTTCAGATGTGGCGAACTTCAACAATCTCGTACTCGATCACACCGCTTGGCGTCTTCACAGCCACCACATCGCCCTCTTCCTTGGCGATCAAGGCACGAGCAAGCGGGGACCCGACAGAGATTTTTCCGAGCTTGAAATCAGCCTCATCCTCACCAACGATCTGGTAGGTCACGCTTTCATCAGTTTCAACGTTAGCGATCTCTACCGTCGTACCGAAAATCACCTTTCCGGTATGGGGGATGGTCGTCACATCGATAATGACTGCGTTCTGCATGCGGCCTTCGATATCACGAATGCGCGCTTCCACCATGCCTTGCTGTTCACGAGCTGCATGATATTCAGCGTTTTCCTTCAGGTCACCCAGCTCCCGTGCCGTGCCAATGTCCTGGCTCAACTTGGGCCGAACAACCTTCGTCAGGTGCGCATGCTCTTCTTCGAGGGCTTTCGCGCCCTGAACGGTCATTGGGTATTTGGTTATGCTCATGCCTTCAATCCTGCGTGTAGATCCTGCAAGCGACGTACGGTTTTTTCAGGGCCGAATTTAAGCGCTTCACAGATCGCTTCGCCAGCAGCAATGGTCGTGGTGCAATAAATCTTGTGCTGCAAGGCGTTACGACGAATGGAATAAGAGTCAGCAATCGACTGACGACCTTCAGTTGTGTTGATAATCAGCGTGACTTCGTCATTTTTGATCATATCGACAACGTGAGGGCGACCTTCGGTCACCTTGTTGACACGGCGTACCTTCAATCCTGCCGCTTCAATAAACTTGGCCGTGCCCGCTGTGGAAACCACCTCGAAGCCCAAAGCGATCAGGTCACGCGCAACACCTGCCACCAAAGGCTTGTCGTCATCACGCACACTGATAAAGGCGGTGCCGCCAGTTGGCAATACTTCGCTCGCGCCCATTTGAGCCTTCGCAAATGCCTCACCGAAGGTATCACCTACCCCCATCACTTCACCGGTGGACTTCATCTCAGGGCCAAGAATCGGGTCAACACCCGGGAATTTGGCGAACGGGAACACCGCTTCTTTCACACTGTAGAAGTTAGGAATGATTTCTTTGGTGAAACCGATTTCCTTCAGGGTTTTACCTGCCATGACGCGCGCAGCAATCATTGCCAGTGAGACACCAATGCACTTGGAGACAAAAGGAACGGTGCGCGAAGCGCGCGGGTTCACTTCAATTACGTAGATGTCTTCCCCTTGCAGTGCCAGTTGAACGTTCATCAGGCCGACAACACCCAACTCCAGCGCCATCTTCTTGACCTGTTCGCGCATCTCGTCCTGGATGTGCAATGGCAGCGAGTAAGGAGGCAACGAGCAAGCGGAGTCGCCCGAGTGAACGCCTGCCTGCTCAATGTGCTGCATGATCGCGCCGATCACGACATCCGCACCGTCACAAACCGCGTCAACATCCATCTCGATGGCACAGTTCAGGAAGTGATCCAGCAGAACCGGGCTGTCGTTAGACACCTTCACCGCGTCACGCAGGTAGCGCTTGAGTTCTTCCTCTTCGTACACGATTTCCATCGCACGGCCGCCCAGCACGTAGGAAGGACGAACCACCAGCGGGTAACCGATTTTGCTGGCCGCGCGGATGGCTTCATCTTCACTGCGCACGGTTGCGTTTGGCGGCTGACGCAAGTTCAAACGCTCGACCATTTGCTGGAAGCGCTCACGGTCTTCAGCACGGTCGATTGCATCCGGGCTGGTGCCAATGATCGGCACGCCAGCTTCTTCAAGTGCACGCGCCAGCTTCAGTGGCGTCTGACCGCCGTACTGAACAATCACACCTTTTGGCTTCTCGACCCGTACGATTTCCAGAACGTCTTCCAGAGTGACAGACTCGAAATAAAGACGATCCGAAGTGTCGTAGTCCGTCGAAACTGTTTCCGGGTTGCAGTTGACCATGATGGTTTCGTAACCATCAGCACGCAACGCGAGAGCCGCGTGTACGCAGCAGTAGTCAAACTCGATACCTTGACCAATACGGTTCGGACCGCCACCCAGAATGATGATTTTGTCGCGATCCGAAGGATTCGCTTCACACTCTTCCTCATAGGTCGAGTACATGTAGGCGGTGTCGGTGGCGAACTCGGCTGCACAGGTATCAACACGCTTATAAACCGGGAACACTTCCAGCTTGTGGCGATGGCGACGCAGGTTTTTCTCGGTAACCCCCAGCAGCTTGGCCAGACGCTGATCCGAAAAACCCTTGCGCTTGAGGCGATACATCATGTCGCGGTCGATGCTGGCAAGACCCAGCGTCTTAATTTTCTCTTCGTCCTTGATCAGGTCTTCGATCTGCACCAGGAACCAAGGATCAATCATGTTCATGCCGAAGATGTCTTCGACCGTCATGCCTGCACGGAATGCGTCAGCTACGTACCAGATGCGCTCAGCGCCCGGCACTGTCAGCTCGCGCTTGAGCACGGCCATGCTTTCCGGGTTGCTCAGGTCCAGTTTTTCATCCAGACCGCACACACCGACTTCAAGGCCACGCAACGCCTTTTGCAGAGACTCCTGGAAAGTCCGGCCAATGGCCATAACCTCGCCAACAGACTTCATTTGCGTGGTCAGTCGCGCATCAGCCTTGGAGAACTTCTCGAAGGCGAAGCGAGGCATTTTGGTCACGACGTAGTCGATAGAAGGCTCGAAAGAGGCTGGCGTCTTGCCACCCGTGATTTCGTTTTGCAGCTCATCAAGGGTATAGCCAATCGCCAGCTTGGCAGCGATACGCGCAATCGGGAAACCCGTGGCTTTGGAGGCCAGCGCGGACGAACGGGACACGCGCGGATTCATCTCGATGACGACCATACGGCCAGTATCCGGGCAAATACCGAACTGAACGTTGGAACCGCCCGTTTCGACGCCGATCTCACGCAGTACCGCCAGCGAGGCGTTACGCATGATCTGGTATTCCTTGTCCGTCAGGGTCTGTGCAGGCGCAACAGTGATCGAGTCACCGGTGTGCACACCCATCGGGTCGAAGTTCTCGATCGAGCAGACGATGATGCAGTTGTCCTTTTTATCGCGGACAACTTCCATCTCGTACTCTTTCCAACCGATCAGCGACTCGTCGATCAGCAGCTCTTTGGTTGGAGATAGATCCAGGCCGCGGGAGCAGATCTCTTCAAACTCTTCGCGGTTATAAGCAATACCACCACCCGTGCCGCCCATGGTGAAGGACGGACGAATGATGCACGGGAAGCCAAGCTTCTCGAGAACGGCGTTAGCCTCCTCCATGCTGTGAGCAATGCCAGAGCGCGGGCAATCAAGACCGATCGACTTCATCGCCTTGTCGAAACGCGAACGATCCTCAGCCTTGTCGATGGTGTCCGCATTGGCACCGATCATCTCAACATTGAATTTCTCCAGAACGCCTTCGCGCTCCAGGTCCAATGCACAGTTCAGCGCCGTCTGCCCACCCATGGTAGGCAACAGGGCATCCGGACGTTCTTTTTCGATGATCTTGGCGACCGTTTGCCACTTGATAGGCTCGATGTACGTGGCATCGGCCATGTCCGGGTCGGTCATGATGGTGGCCGGGTTGGAGTTCACCAGAATGACGCGGTAACCCTCTTCACGCAGTGCCTTGCAGGCCTGAGCGCCGGAGTAGTCGAACTCACACGCCTGGCCGATAACAATCGGGCCAGCGCCGAGAATCAGAATGCTTTTTATGTCTGTACGTTTTGGCATGGGTTTGTCACTCAAATCCGCAGGTCAGTGGGCAAGCCGGTAATCTTTTCCCTGAAGCCCCCAAGGGCCGCCGGTGCTCGGGGCCGCCTTGGGCGACTTCATTCACAGGAAACGGATTAGCGGCGCTTGGCCATCTCGTTGATGAAACGGTCGAACAGCGGTGCTACGTCGTTCGGGCCCGGGCTCGCTTCAGGGTGACCCTGGAAGCTGAATGCGCTCTTGTCGGTAAGCTCAATACCCTGCAGCGTGCCATCAAAAAGCGACTTGTGAATCGCACGCACGTTGACAGGCAAAGTGGCTTCATCCACCGCAAAACCGTGGTTCTGACTGGTGATCATCACAACACCCGTATCCAGATCCTGAACCGGGTGGTTGGCGCCATGGTGACCATGACCCATTTTCACGGTCTTGGCACCGGAGGCCAACGCCAGCAGCTGATGACCCAGGCAGATACCGAAAACCGGAATCTCGGTGGTCAGCACCTCTTGAATGGCCTTGATTGCATAGTCACAAGGCTCTGGATCGCCTGGGCCGTTGGACAGGAACACCCCATCCGGATTCAACGCCAGAACATCGCTGGCCGGGGTCTGAGCGGGCACGACCGTCACGCGGCAACCGCGCTCCACCAGCATGCGCAAGATGTTCCACTTCACGCCATAGTCGTAGGCAACGACGTGGTAAGGAAGCTCAGAGGCATCCAGGGTCGGGTGGCTGTCGGTCGCAAGATTCCAGACGCTGGAGCGCCACTCGTAGGCCTTCTCGGTGCTGACGACTTTCGCCAGGTCCATGCCCTTCAGGCCCGGGAAACCTCGTGCTGCTGCAATAGCAGCTTCGTCCGAAATATTGTCACCCGCCATGATGCAACCGTTCTGCGAGCCTTTCTCACGCAGAATACGGGTCAGGCGACGTGTATCAATGCCTGCAATCGCCACAACGTTGTTGGCTTTCAGGTAATCCGACAACGACATCGTGTTGCGCCAGTTGCTAGCAACCAAAGGCAAATCACGAATAACCAGACCTGCGGACCAGACACGATCAGACTCGGCATCCTCCGGTGTAGTACCGGTATTGCCTACATGCGGGTAAGTCAGGGTAACAATTTGCTGAGCGTAGGAAGGATCGGTAAGGATTTCCTGATAGCCGGTCATTGCGGTGTTAAAAACGACCTCACCAACGGTTTGACCGTCAGCTCCAATGGCTTCGCCGCGAAAAATGCTGCCATCAGCAAGGGCGAGTATGGCTTGCTTAGTCAAGAAGACCTCCCGTAAATAAAACCTGAAAGGGCGATCGCAGGTTGTAAAAAAGCGGAGTGACGTATGGACACGTCACCCCGCTTTTTCATCGAATAATCTGCGCGCTTTTAGTGGACACACTAAAGCTGTAGGTTACAGAAAAATGCTTTTTTGGTCTACCGCTAAAACGCCTAAAAGGCTCGAGATTGCGACAGGACATCGCTTAGCAGTTAAAATCCGGCGGCGGACGCACCAGCCGCCGGATTTTACAGGGAGCGATCAACGCAGGTCGAGAACATCCTGCATGTCGTAGAGACCAGGCTCACGCCCGTCCAGCCACAACGCAGCGCGAACCGCGCCCTTAGCAAAGGTCATACGGCTGGAGGCCTTGTGGGTAATTTCGAGTCGCTCGCCTTCAGTCGCAAACAGTACCGTGTGATCACCGACCACATCACCGCCACGCACCGTTGCAAAGCCAATGGTTTCGCGTTCACGAGCGCCGGTATGACCTTCGCGACCGTAGACCGCGACTTTCTCCAAATCACGCCCCAATGCATCCGCAATCACTTCACCCATGCGCAGCGCAGTCCCCGAAGGCGCATCGATCTTATGACGATGGTGCGCCTCAATGATTTCAATATCCGCATCATCACCCATCACGCGCGCCGCCATATCAAGCAGCTTGAGCGAGAGATTGACGCCAACACTGAAGTTCGCGGCAAAGACGATCGGAATGTCTTGACCCGCTTCGGACAACTGTTGCTTTTGAGACTGAGTCAGCCCGGTCGTACCAATCACCATGGCTTTGCCTGAACGACGGCAAATTTCCAGGTTTTTCAGCATGACCTCCGGCAACGTGAAGTCGATCAACACATCAAACTCGTCAATGACCGCCTCCAGACTGGAGGACAACGGCACACCGATCCGCCCAAGAGAGGCCAACTCGCCAGCATCAGCACCCACCAACGTGCTCCCCGGACGAACGATCGCCGCAGTAAGACCACCCAGCGGCGAGCGCTGTTGCACGGCATCAACCAGTGTTTTGCCCATGCGCCCGGCAGCGCCCATCACAGCAATACGTCGCATGACCTGCCCCTTACAAATCGCCGAAGAAGCGTTTCACGCCTTCAAACCAGCCTGTGGCATTCGGCGAATGACTGCTATCACCTTCGAGGGTAGTTCGGAACTCTTCCATCAGCTCGCGCTGGCGACGACTCAATTTGACAGGCGTTTCAACCACAACGCGACACATCAAATCACCGGCACCACCACCACGCACTGGCGCAACACCCTTGCCGCGCAGGCGGAACTGCTTGCCGGTCTGAGTACCTTCCGGAATTTTCAGCTTGACCCGACCATCCAGCGTCGGCACTTCAAGCTCAGCACCTAGCGCGGCATCTGCCACGCTGATTGGCACTTCGCAGAAGAGATGCTTGCCATCGCGCTGAAAAATCGCGTGCTCGCGCACATCGATCACCACATAAAGGTCGCCGGTAGGGCCACCTTGAACGCCCGCCTCACCTTCACCGGAAAGACGAATACGGTCACCTGTATCCACGCCAGCAGGCACTTTTACAGAAAGGGTTTTGTACTCTTCTACACGACCCGCACCGTGACAACTGTCGCAAGGGTCGGAGATGATCTTGCCTTGGCCATGACAGCGCGGACAGGTCTGCTGCACAGCAAAGAAACCCTGCTGCATGCGAACTTGACCAATGCCGCCACACGTCGGGCACGTGACGGGCGATGAACCCTTCTTGGCTCCCGAGCCATCGCACGGCTTGCAATTAACTTGCGTCGGAACACGGATATTGACGGTTGTACCGCGAACAGCCTCTTCCAGGTCCAGCTCCAGCGTATAGCGCAAATCGCTACCGCGCTGAGCACCACCCCGGGAGCCGCCACGACCACCACCAAAGAAATCACTGAACACATCCCCGAAAATATCGGAGAAATTCTGCCCACCAAAACCACCTCCGCCGCCACCCATCTGCGGGTCTACGCCAGCATGGCCATACTGATCGTAAGCAGCACGCTTGCTTGAATCCGAGAGGACTTCATAGGCCTCATTGGCCTCTTTGAAAAGCTCTTCAGAAGCCTTGTCGTCTGGATTGCGATCCGGGTGATGCTTCATTGCTAAACGGCGATAAGCTTTTTTCAGCTCTACCTCGGTAGAGGTGCGCTCAACACCCAAAATTTCGTAATAGTCGCGCTTTGCCATAATTCTTTGCACTCTCAAGGACGTTCGGCAAAACCCTCCCGAGCCTCACCAAACCCGCCAAGCCCGATAGAGATCAGTCTCGACTCACGTCTTTTTCAACGATTTTGGTTTCTGATTAACAGCCAATGCGTTGGCCGACAGGAGCGGTAACTACAGGCCGAAATACAAGAAGGTTTCGAGCCAGACCGCCAGCACCCGACCTTGTCGCATGCTGTAAAAATTCTTCAACTCCAGACACGCCAACGCGGGAGCTAGCTCCCGCGCGGCGACATCCTACCAGTCACCGCATGTGCACGGTCAACCGGCCGACAAACAAGCTAATTACTTGTTGTCTTTTACTTCTTCAAACTCAGCGTCGACAACGTCGTCAGCTTTTTCAGCCGAGTCAGCTGGCTTGGACGCAGCGTCCGCAGGGTTCGCTTGCTCGGCGTACATCTTCTGAGCAACCGGAGCCGACACTTTGGACAGCTCTTCAACCTTGGCGTCGATAGCGGCTTTGTCATCGCCCTTAACAGCAGCTTCAAGAGCAACTACAGCGGCTTCGATCGCTGCTTTCTCTTCCTCGGTAACCTTGTCGCCAGCATCAGCGATCATTTTACGAGTCGAGTGAACCAGCGCGTCGCCCTGGTTACGTGCAGCGGCCAGCTCTTCGAACTTGCGGTCTTCTTCAGCGTTGACCTCAGCATCACGCACCATCTGAGCAATCTCTTCCTCGGACAGACCCGAGTTAGCCTTGATCACGATGGACTGAGACTTGCCAGTCGCCTTGTCTTTCGCACTTACGTTCAAAATACCGTTGGCATCGATATCGAAAGTCACTTCGATCTGAGGCACGCCACGTGGAGCTGGTGGAATGTCAGCCAGGTCGAATTTACCCAACGACTTGTTCTGAGCCGCTTGCTTACGCTCACCTTGAAGCACGTGAATGGTTACCGCGCCCTGGTTATCGTCTGCAGTCGAGAACACTTGCGATTTCTTGGTAGGAATCGTGGTGTTTTTCTCGATCAGAGGCGTCATCACGCCGCCCATGGTTTCGATACCCAACGTCAGCGGGCTTACGTCCAGCAACAGTACGTCTTTAACATCACCCGCCAAAACCGCGCCCTGAATAGCAGCACCCATGGCAACCGCTTCGTCCGGGTTCACGTCTTTACGTGCTTCTTTGCCAAAGAACTCAGTTACCAGCTTCTGCACCAATGGCATACGGGTCTGACCACCAACCAGAATGACATCGTTGATAGCACCCACATCAATGCCGGCATCTTTCAACGCCAGACGGCAAGGCTCGATTGTGCGCTGAACCAGATCTTCAACCAGCGATTCCAACTTGGCGCGAGAGATCTTCACGTTCAAGTGCTTAGGACCAGTGGCATCTGCAGTGATGTAAGGCAGATTCACGTCAGTCGACTGGCTCGAAGACAGTTCGATTTTGGCTTTTTCAGCAGCTTCTTTCAGACGCTGCATCGCCAGCGGGTCACCTTTGAGGTTCATACCGCTTTCTTTCTTGAATTCGTCAACCAGGTAGTCGATCAGACGGATATCGAAGTCTTCACCACCCAGGAACGTGTCACCATTGGTTGCCAGCACTTCAAACTGATGCTCGCCATCAACTTCAGCAATTTCAATTACCGACACGTCGAATGTACCGCCACCCAAGTCATAAACGATGACAGTGTGGTCGCCCTTCGCTTTGTCCATACCGTAAGCCAGAGCAGCTGCGGTAGGTTCGTTGATGATGCGTTTTACGTCCAGACCAGCAATACGGCCCGCGTCTTTGGTTGCCTGACGCTGGCTGTCGTTGAAGTAAGCCGGAACGGTAATAACCGCTTCAGTCACTGGCTCGCCGAGGTAGTCTTCGGCGGTTTTCTTCATTTTTTTCAGGATTTCAGCCGAAATTTGTGGCGGAGCCATTTTTTGGCCGTTCACTTCAACCCAAGCATCGCCATTGTCTGCCTTGACGATTTTGTAAGGCACCATCTGGATGTCTTTCTGTACAACTTCTTCATCAAAACGACGACCGATCAGACGCTTCACCGCGTACAGGGTGTTATGCGGATTGGTCACTGCCTGACGCTTGGCCGACTGACCAACCAAAATTTCGCCGTCATTGGCGTACGCAATGATCGAAGGCGTAGTACGCGCGCCTTCTGCGTTTTCAATCACTTTGGCCTTGCCGTTTTCCAGAACAGACACACACGAGTTGGTGGTGCCCAAGTCAATACCGATAATTCTGCCCATGTTAACTCTCCCTAAATTTGAATTTTTTTGCCGCAGCAGTAATGACCAACTGCGGCATTACTTAAACGCTTGACTTCTAAATGGGGGCCTTGCGACCGATTTCAAGCCTGCTCATCAATTGAAGGCGAAACCGGTGCCGGCGCCTTGCTTACCACGACCATCGCCGGGCGCAACAGGCGGCCATTGAGTTGATAACCCTTTTGGAACACCTTAAGAACGCTATTGGGCTCAACGTCAGCACTTTCTTGCATGGCCATCGCCTGATGATGCTCGGCATTGAACGGTTCGCCGTGCGGATCAATGGCCTCCAGCTGATAACGCTTCAGGGTGTCCTGGAACATTTTAAGTGTCAGCTCGATACCTTCACGCATCGGTCGAATGCTCTCGTCATCAGGGCTCGACAGTTCAAGCCCACGTTCCAGGCTGTCGATCACTGGCAGCAGATCGCCAGCAAATTTTTCCAGAGCGAATTTATGTGCTTTCTCAACGTCCTGCTCGGCACGGCGGCGGACGTTCTGCAGATCGGCAGCTACACGCAGAGCCTGATCATTGGCGGCTGCCAGTTGCTCTTCAAGCACCTGCACACGGGCTACCAGATCTTCGCCTGATGCATCGGCGGCCTGATTAGCATCTTGGTTCTGCGTATCCATAGTCTGTTCGTCTGCCATAGATTTCTCCTTTCAAACTTTGTCCGCGAATTCAAGTTCGCGCTTGTGCCAAGGTATATGGGGTCGCAATTCTCAGGTTCAAGAGCCAGAAAAACGGAAGGCATGAGTTATCTCAATCAAGCGCACGCTCTACCAAAAAACCAAACGACCTAAAAAATAGCAAATGCGGTGTAAATCGAACTAAGCCTGCCCATTGTCAGCCCGCTCAAAAACACTGTATAAATAACCAGACATTACGTTTTGGAGCGGCCCCCATGCTGGTGCACCTGTCCGTACACAACTACGCCATCGTTGAACATCTCGATCTGGAGCTCGATCGCGGTATGAGTGTAATCACTGGCGAAACCGGCGCCGGCAAATCGATCATGCTCGATGCCCTGGGGTTAACGCTGGGCGACCGCGCGGACAGTGGTGTCGTGCGTCCTGGCGCAGACAAGGCAGACATTCTCGCCACTTTCGATTTGCAAGAAATCCCCGAAGCACAAGCATGGCTGGCCGAACGGGATCTCGAGAATGACGGCCCCTGCATTCTGCGGCGAGTCATTACCAGCGAGGGACGTTCCCGTGGATATATCAACGGCACGCCTTGTCCACAAGGCGACCTCAAAGCCCTTGGCGAGCTGTTGATCGACATTCATAGCCAACATGAACATCAATCGCTGCTAAAACCCGAAACACACCGTCGGTTGCTCGATGAATTTGCAGGCGCGACCGACTTGGCCCGACAGGTACAGCTCGCGGCACAACGCTGGCGTCAAACCAAACAAGAATTTGAGCATCTTTCCAACTCTGGCGATGAGCAGCAAGCTCGCCATCAGTTGCTCAGTTATCAACTCGAAGAGCTAGACAACCTGGCGCTTGCTGAAAATGAGCTGGAAGAGCTGGAGCAGGAACACAAAAGCCTTACCAATGCCGAAGCTTTACTTTCAATTTGCCGCCAAGTGGTCGAGCAATGCAGTGAAAGCGACTCCGGCAATGTGCTTAACACGCTCACCGGCAGCCTCAATCGCTTGGCCAGTGTCAACAACAATACCAGCGCACTGAACGAAGCTTCTGATTTGCTTGCCAGTGCCCAGATCCAGGTTGAAGAAGCAGTCGGTGAGCTGAATCGCTTTCTCGACCACTTCGATGCTGACCCGCGTCGCCTGCAATATCTGGAGGAGCGTCTCGACTCCATCTATACCATGGCACGCAAACATCGCGTTCAACCTGCCGAGGTCTATGCCCTGCAACAAAAATTGATGGATGAGCTGGAAACGCTGAACGCCAATGATGAATCCATCGAAAGGCTGGCCACTGAGCTGACAGCGTTTGCACGTCATTACCAAGAATGCGCGCGTGAACTCAGCAACATTCGCACTCAGGCCGCTACGCGCCTGGGCAGCGCTGTAGAAGAAGAAATTCAGCGCCTCGGCATGCCGGGAGGTCGTTTCGTCATTGAATTAAAGCCGCAAAACAGTACCGACCCACAGCCTTTCGGCCTGGAACACGTCGAACTGCTGGTCAGCGCAAACCCCGGACAGCCGCTCAAAGCGCTGGCCAAAGTAGCGTCTGGCGGTGAACTGTCACGTATCAGCTTGGCTATTCAGGTAATCACCGCGCAAACCTCACGCGTTCCGACTCTGGTCTTCGACGAAGTGGACGTGGGTATTGGCGGCCCTACAGCCGAGATTGTAGGTCAACTGCTACGCCGCCTCGGCGACCGCGGTCAAGTCTTGACCGTCACACACTTGCCTCAAGTCGCTGCGCAGTGCCACCAGCATCTTTTCGTGCACAAAGTTAGGGACAGCGAGGCTACGCGGACAGCGGTATCCAAACTGAGTCAAAAAGAGCGCGTGGAAGAGGTTGCGCGCATGCTGGGCGGCATCGATCTGACCAAAGAGTCTTTGGCGCACGCGAAGAAAATGGTCGTATCAGCAAAAAATCAGGCAGCTTAACGACGAACGGTCATCCCACAGAAAGCACGAAGGCGACCCTTGGGTCGCCTTCGATCGTTTCACGAACCTGAATTCGCGTGCCTTGCTTACTTGGTTTTCTTACGTACGTAGAGAACCAAGTTGTGATCCACCAGCTCAACGCCATGTTTCTCGGCGATTGCGTGCTGCAGCTTCTCGATGTCTTCATCGAAAAACTCAATCACTTCTCCGCTTTCAACGTTGACCATATGGTCGTGGTGGCCACCGTCAGCATCTGCTAACTCGAACACCGCATGACCGCCATCGAAATTGTGGCGAATCACCAGCCCGGCGGACTCGAACTGGGTCAGCACACGATAAACCGTGGCCAGACCGACGTCCTCGCCTGCCTGCATAAGCGCCTTGTAAACGTCCTCGGCACTCATGTGACGCTGATCAGCAGAATCAAGCATTTGTAGAATTTTGACTCGCGGCAGAGTCACCTTAAGTCCGGCCTTACGTAGTTCGCTATTTTCAACCATGGTTAGCTTTCTCGCGGAAGCCGCTTCGCAGCTTCTCTTAATACGGGTATGATCGGCGTTTACGTTGTCCCAGCCAAGATAGTGGAAGTCGCCCACCGATGCAAAACACCAAGCTCTTGCTAACCAGTTTCACCTTTGTGGGACTGCTCGCACTCGCCGGTTGTTCATTCCCCGGGGTTTACAAAATCGACATCCAGCAGGGCAATGTCGTCACGCAGGACATGATAAACCAGTTACGCCCGGGAATGACCCGCCGGCAAGTGCGGTTTATCATGGGGAACGCCCTGCTGACCGATACATTCCATCCGGATCGTTGGGATTATTTGTATAGCCTCCAACCAGGCGGCGGTGAACGCCAACAGGAACGCGTCAGCGTGTTCTTCAATGAAAACGACCAGCTCGTCAGCTTGTCAGGCGACTTCATGCCTGGCGTCAGCAAAGACGAAGCCATTCTCGGCAAAGACGGCGGCGCAAATGTGACCACGCCGGCTGCTCCAACCGAGAAGAGTGAGGTCCCGGCCAAGCCTGGATCGTTGCTGGATCAAATCCAGAAGGATGTCGACGGGGTCGAAACAGTGCCTGTCCCGACTCCAGAACCTCTGGATACAACCGAACAATAAGCGTTCGGTACAAAAAAGCCCGGCGTGCCGGGCTTTTTGTTGTCAGCGAAAACTATGAGGAAGGGTTAAGGCGCTTGGCCTCTGCCGCTCTCGCAGCACGTTGACGACGAATTTCTTTGGGATCTGCCACAAGCGGTCGATAAATTTCCACTCGATCACCGGCTTCCAACACTCGCTCTTCAGGGGCATTAATCTGTTTACCGAAGATTCCAACCGGGCAATTTGCCAAATCAAGTTCCGGGAACGCTTCACTCAAGCCCGACGCTAAAACGGCTGAGCGCACGCTGGTGCCTTTAGCAACAGTCAGCGCCAGTAGACGCTGTCGCTCGACCGAAGCGTACACCACCTCAATTGCAATCATAGACTCAGCCATACAGTTGCTTGGCGCGTTGGCAGAACGCATCCACCAAGGTGTTGGCCGCCTGATTGAACAAGGGTCCCAGTGTGGCTTTGACTAGCGCGCCCGCGTAGTCAAACGTCATGTCCAGGCTGATCTTGCAGGCTTTTTCGCCCAACGGTTTGAAGACCCACACACCATGCAGCTTGGTGAACGGTCCCTCCTCCAGGTTCATCTCGATCGACTGGCCCGGCACCAGCGTATTGCGCGTCACAAAGTGCTGGCTCAAGCCGCCCTTTGCCACGCCCAGACTGGCGCGCATGAGCACCTCCGTACGTTCAAGGATCTCGGCCGAGGAGCACCACGGCAAAAACTCGGGGTACTTGGCCACATCATTGACCAAGTCATACAAAGCCTGCGCGGGATAAGGCAACAAGGCGGAGCGTTGAATATGGGTAGTCATGTCAGCGTTACTTCCACAGCTGGGCGGCAAACACGATCAGGATGCCGAGTGGCGCCACATAGCGCATCAAAAAAAGAGTCAAGGCGAACAACACCGGGCTGCGCATCGACAACTCGTCGCGAACCGCACCACGGCCCATGATCCAGCCCGCAAAGACTACGAAACACAGTCCACCCAAAGGCAGCATGATACGCGAGGTGAGGAAATCGACGACACCAAAGAAGTCAAGACCATGCTCCGCACCCCATTGGTAGAGGCGAAAACCGGATTCTTCGTTCACGAAAAATTTGGCCTGCTTCCAGATATTGAACGAGAACACCGTACCCAATCCGACAAACCAGCAACTGAACGCCAGCCAGAAAGTGACCCACAAACGACGGATTTTGGTTCGCTCTACCAGATAAGCCACCATTGGTTCGAGCAGGGAAATGGCCGAGCTCCAGGCCGCAACAGCCACCAGCACAAAAAACACCACCCCCATCAATTGGCCAAACGCCACGTTGCCAAACGCAAAAGGCAACGTGACAAACATCAGTCCCGGTCCTTCACTGGGGTTCAAACCCGATGCAAACACAATTGGAAACAATGCCAGCCCAGCGAGCAATGAGACAAACGTATCGATCAACGCCACGCCTACAACCGTCCCTGATATCGACGCATTCTTCGGCATATAAGCACCGTAGATCATGATCGAACCCACACCCACACTGAGGGAAAAAAACGCATGCCCCATCGCGGCGAGCAAACCGTCCATCACGCGATCAGGGTTGAAGTCGAACATAAAATGCACGCCTTCCATGAAATGCCCGGTGGTCATGCTGTACCCGAGCAACACCAACAGCAGCACAAACAGAATCGGCATCATGATGCGCAAACTGCGCTCAAGCCCAGCCACTACGCCTTTGGCAATCACATAGGCAGAAAGCAACATAAACGCGGTATGCCAGAAGGTCAGCCGCCACGGATCAGCGATGAGGTGACCGAAATACGCCCCCACCTGATCGGCCGTCGCGCCCTGAAAGTCGCCCTTGCCCATATTGAGGATGTAATCCAGCGACCAACCGCCGACCACACTGTAAAAAGATAGAATCAGTAATGCCGTAATCATCCCGGCGAAAGCCCACCAAGACCATCGCGCCGAATGGCCTGCCTCCACCGCCAGTACCTTCAAGGCATTTGCCGGACTAAGCCGCGCGCGCCGCCCGATCAACGTTTCAGCCAGCATGACCGGGACACCGATCAGCGCGATACAGGCCAAAAACACCAGCACAAACGCACCACCCCCATAGACGCCAACCATGTAGGGGAATTTCCAGATACTGCCCAAACCCACGGCAGAACCGGTCGCAGCGAGAATAAAGACCCAACGGCTTGCCCAACTGCCGTGGACAGAAACCTTGTCTGTCGACATCGTTACTACGCCCAACCGATAAAAAAGAGGGCGCATTGTCCGGGATTCAACCTACGCGCTCAAGCACGCAGGTGCCCGTAGCCGACTTGCTCGCAACTGCCTATAATGCCGCCCCTATGGCTAAACAGAAGAAACACCCCACAGGGACCATCGCGCAGAACAAAAAGGCGCGACACGATTACTTCATCGAACATCGGTTCGAGGCTGGTCTGGTCCTGGCCGGCTGGGAAGTAAAAAGTCTGCGTGCAGGCAAGGCACAGTTAGTCGACAGCTACGTGCTTCTCAAGGACGGTGAAGCCTGGTTGCTCGGCAGCCACATCGCCCCCCTGACGACCGCCAGCACGCACGTTATTGCCGACCCGACGCGCAGCCGCAAACTGCTGCTCAACAAGCGCGAGCTTGAAAAGCTGTTTGCCTCGGTGCAGCAGAAGGGTTACGCCTGCGTCTGCCTCTCGCTTTACTGGAGCAAACACTTGATCAAGTGTGAAATTGCCCTGGGTAAAGGCAAGAAGGAATACGACAAGCGTCATACCGAACGCGAGCGCGACTCCGATCGTGAGCTGCAACGCGCGGTACGCAACAAGGGCAAGGAAGACTAACCCTCTTCGACTGCCTACCAGCTCGCGATGGGCCCAACCCGACTATCAGGGTGACCTCAATCGCGAGCGTTGTTGTTGCTGAAGGTTTTACCCCTTACAAACCATTGCGCCGCTCAGCACGCGCTGTGCGCTGAACTTCCTGACGTACCTCCTCCAAGACTTCCTGCACATACATCAGATGCCGACTGGACACCTCTCGTGCATCCTCAGCCCGCCCTTCAATAATCGCCAGGTACAATTCGCGATGTTGACTGATGAGCATGTCTCGCGTTTCGCTGCGCTGCTTGTACATCCCGCCGATATTGGTCACCACGTTGCGCTTGAGCAAATCAAACAACCCACGAATCGTGTGTAACAACACCGCGTTATGGCTCGCCTCGGCAATCGCCAAGTGAAAACTCGCGTCAGCCTCGCCCTCTTCGGCACGACTGACCTCATCGACCCGCGTGTAACAATCTTGCAACCGTTCAAACGCCATGCGCAGACGCTCACGGTCCACGTCCGTGGCACGTAGGGCGGCATAAAACGCGCAGGACGCTTCCAGCGTATGCCGAAACTCCAACAAGTCGCGTTGCGCCTCGGGGTTGCTTTCAAGCAGTTGCAACAAGGGGTCACTGAAGGTCGACCCCAGTGACGTCGCGACATAATTGCCACCACCCTGGCGACTGACCAGCAACCCCTTGGCCGACAATTTTTGGATCGCCTCGCGCAACGACGGGCGCGACACCCCGAATTGTTCAGCCAACGCACGCTCGGCCGGTAAGCGCTCGCCCGACTTCAACGTGCCCTCAAGGATCATGCCCTCAAGCTGCTCGACAATATCGTCAGACAAACGGCGCTGACGAATCTGATCAAACCCCATAACTCTCTCCACCCTCCCGACCACACGCCGGAGGCCGCCATTCTCGCTGATTAGCGCACTTTAGACACCTGCCAGACGCAAACGCAAACACCCCATCAGATGCCATGGCAACGTTTTGTCAGACAAAAGATTTAGGGCGGCAAATTGACACATCCCTCATAAGGCTTTTAACCTAGCCGACAGCGGTTGTAAATTGGTAATACCAATTAGCCAAGCGCGACCAGCAGCAACGACCAATAACAATTAGGGGCCACCCCATATGCAAACCTGGCAACAGCTCTATAGTCCGCTCGGCAGCCTCGGTCTGTCCGCACTCGCCGCCGTCGTCCCGATCGTATTCTTCTTTCTGGCTCTGGCCGTGTTCCGTCTCAAAGGGCACGTCGCCGGCAGCATCACCCTTGCTCTGTCGATTCTGGTGGCGATTTTCGCCTTCCAGATGCCTGTCGACATGGCCTTCGCAGCAGCGGGCTATGGATTTGCCTACGGCCTCTGGCCAATTGCATGGATCATCGTTGCCGCGGTGTTCCTCTACAAACTCACCGTAAAAAGCGGTCAATTCGAAATTATCCGCAGCTCCGTCCTGTCGATCACCGATGACCAGCGCCTGCAAGTGCTGTTGATTGGCTTCTGCTTCGGCGCGTTCCTTGAAGGTGCAGCCGGTTTCGGTGCCCCGGTCGCGATTACTGCCGCGCTGCTGGTTGGCCTGGGGTTCAACCCGCTGTACGCCGCGGGCCTGTGCCTGATCGCCAACACCGCACCGGTCGCGTTCGGCGCGCTGGGCATTCCGATCATCGTGGCGGGTCAAGTAACGGGCATCGACGCCTTCAAAATCGGCGCCATGGCCGGTCGTCAACTGCCGCTGCTGTCACTGTTCGTACCATTCTGGCTAGTGTTCATGATGGACGGCCTGCGTGGCGTGCGCGAAACCTGGCCTGCAGCACTGGTGGCCGGTCTGAGTTTCGCCGTGACCCAGTACTTCACCTCCAACTTCATTGGCCCCGAGCTGCCGGACATCACCTCAGCCCTCGCCAGCCTGGTCAGCCTGACCCTGTTTCTGAAAGTCTGGCAGCCTAAACGTACCGCAGGTGCGCAGATTGCGGGCGTCACTTCGGACGTTATCGTGACTGCCAGCGCAGGTGGTTTCGGCAAACCAAGCAACCTGCTGGCATCGCCTTACAGCCTGATGCAAATTCTGAAAGCGTGGTCCCCATTCCTGATCCTGACCGTGCTGGTCACCATCTGGACACTAAAACCGTTCAAGGCCATGTTCTCGCCAGGCGGCGCGATGTACGGCTGGGTGTTCAACTTTGCGATCCCGCACCTCGACCAACTGGTGATCAAAACGGCTCCAATCGTCAATGCACCGACCGCCATTGCTGCCGTGTTTAAACTCGACCCGATATCCGCGACCGGCACTGCGATTTTCTTCTCGGCGCTAATCTCGATGCTGGTGTTGAAAATCGACGTCAAGACTGGTCTGACCACTTTGAAAGAGACGTTCTTCGAACTGCGCTGGCCAATCTTGTCCATCGGCATGGTGCTGGCCTTCGCTTTCGTCACCAATTACTCGGGCATGTCCTCGACCATGGCACTGGTATTGGCCGGTACGGGCGCTGCCTTCCCGTTCTTCTCGCCGTTTCTTGGCTGGCTGGGCGTATTCCTGACAGGCTCCGACACGTCGTCCAACGCCCTGTTCAGCTCGCTGCAAGCCACCACCGCGCACCAGATCGGTGTCAGCGATACCTTGATGGTGGCCGCCAACACCAGCGGCGGCGTAACCGGAAAAATGATCTCACCGCAGTCGATCGCCGTCGCCTGTGCGGCGACCGGCCTGGTGGGTAAAGAATCCGACTTGTTCCGCTTCACCCTGAAACACAGCCTGTTTTTCGCCACCATTGTGGGGTTGATCACGCTGGCTCAAGCCTACTGGTTCACCGGCATGCTGGTGCACTAATAGGTCTATGGTTATCGCACGTTAAAATCGCCGGGGTACGCCCCGGCGACAGCCATTCACGACCCGGTCTGCCTGGCTTCTACGCTTGGCGGACACAAAACCGGGACCACCCGGAGACGCCTGATGAGCGAGCTTTTCTACAACGCCGTGCCCAACGCGACCCGTGTCGCACCGCCCCTGCCTGTTCCACGCATTTATCCCACGCAAAAACCGGCCAAGGTTTACCTGTTTGGCACTTGCGTAGTCGACCTGTTCTTCCCCGAAGCCGGCATGGACGCGATTCACCTGCTGGAACGCGAAGGCATTGAAGTGGACTACCCGCAAGGGCAAAGCTGTTGCGGCCAACCGGCCTACACTTCGGGTTACACCGAACAGGCGCGCGCCGTCGCTCGCTCACAACTCGCCCTGTTTGCCGAGGACTACCCGGTCGTGGTGCCGTCCGGCTCCTGCGCGGGCATGTTGCGCGAGCACTATGAAGACTTGTTCAAAGACGAACCCGAGACCCTGAAGCGCGTTCACGCCCTGGCCGAACGTACCTTCGAACTCACCGAATTCCTGCTGTTCGTGTGCAAGGTCCAATTCAAGGACCACGGCGCACCAGTCAAAGTCGCACTGCACACCTCCTGCTCTGCACGGCGCGAAATGAACACCCACCTGCACGGCCGCGAAATGCTGGCCCAATTGAGCAACGTTGAACGCATCGACCATAGCCATGAAAGTGAATGCTGCGGCTTTGGTGGGACATTCAGCGTGCGTATGCCGGATATTTCCGGGGCGATGGTGGCCGACAAGACCCGCTCCCTGATTGAAACCGGCGCGCATCAAGTGCTGACCGCCGACTGCGGCTGCCTGATGAACATCAACGGCTCACTGGAAAAACAAAAACAATCCCTGCGTGGCCAGCACCTGGCCAGTTTCTTGTGGCAGCGCACCGGAGGTGAACAATGAGCACCAGCACACTGATCCCGACTGTCGCCGTCGAAGAGGACTTCCGCGAGCGCGCCCACGAAGCCTTGGCTGACAAACAACTGAGAAATAACTTTCGCAGTGCCATGGACTCTTTGATGACCAAACGCGCCGTGGCCTTCAGTGATGCTCACGAACGCGAACACCTGCGCGCCCTGGGCAATGCCATCCGCGCCCGCGCCTTATCCAAACTGCCCGACCTGCTGGAACGCCTGGAAGCCAACTTGACCCGCAACGGTGTGCAAGTGCATTGGGCCGAGACCGTCGAGGAAGCGAACGAGATCGTCTTGTCGATTGCCCGTCGCCGTGCGGCCAAGCAAGTGATCAAAGGCAAATCGATGGTCAGCGAAGAGATGGAAATGAACCACGTGCTCGGCGCCCAAGGCATTGAATGCCTGGAATCTGACATGGGTGAGTACATCGTTCAGCTCGATAACGAAAAGCCATCCCACATCATCATGCCCGCGATCCATAAAAACGCCGGGCAAGTAGCCGACTTGTTTCACAACAAACTCGGCGTGGAATACACCAAGGACGTCGACCAACTGATCCAGATTGGCCGCCGTGTACTGCGACAAAAATTCTTTGAAGCGGACATCGGGGTTTCCGGCGTGAACTTCGCCGTGGCCGAAACCGGCACCTTGCTGCTCGTTGAAAACGAAGGCAACGGCCGTATGTCGACCACTGTGCCGCCCGTGCACATCGCGGTGACCGGCATCGAAAAAGTCGTCGAAAACTTGCGCGATGTGGTGCCGCTAGTGTCGCTGCTGACCCGCTCGGCCCTTGGCCAGCCCATCACCACTTACGTCAACATGATCTCCGGCCCGCGCAAACCCGGCGAGCTCGACGGCCCCGAAGAGGTGCACTTGGTATTGCTGGATAACGGCCGTAGCCAGGCGTTTGCCGACAGTGAACTGCGCCAGACGCTCAATTGCATTCGGTGTGGTGCCTGCATGAATCACTGCCCGGTTTACACGCGCATTGGTGGTCATGCCTACGGCGAGGTGTACCCCGGTCCTATCGGCGCGATCATCACACCGCACATGGTCGGGCTGGCCAAAGTGCCCGATCACCCAAGTGCGTCTTCTCTTTGCGGCGCCTGCGGCGAGGTCTGCCCGGTCAAAATTCCTATCCCGGCCTTGCTGCGTCGCCTGCGGGAAGAAAACGTCAAAGCGCCAGACACCCAGCCACACATCATGCGTGGTCAGGGCAGCAAGTACTCGCGTAAGGAGCGCTTCATCTGGAACGCCTGGGCCAAACTCAATAGCTCGCCCAACCTCTACCGTTTGTTCCTGAAAGCCGCCACCCGCCTGCGCGGATTGACGCCGAACAATGTAGGACCATGGACCCAAAACCACAGCGCCCCAAAACCCGCTGCCCGCTCGCTGCATGACATGGCCCGCGAGCACTTGGCGAAAAAGTCGGGAGACCAGTGATGAGCGCCAAACACAACATCCTTACTAAATTGCGTAAAAGCCTGACAGGAACAACACCTGTGGCTGACAACTTTGACGAAGTTCTGGTGACGCAACCCTGGACCTACACCCCCGAACAGCGCATCCCGCAACTGCGCAAGTTGATGGAAGCGGTGCACACCGAAATTCACCTAAGCACCGAGCAGGGCTGGCCTGCCCTGTTGGCGCAATTGGTCACCGACCGTCAGCTGCCGAGCCTGCTGATCGCCCCGACGACGCCACACGGGCAAAAAGTGGCGGCACATTGGGCGCAAAATCCCGCACTACCTGCACTCAAAGCCTACGATCGTCGAGTAGAGGAATGGAAAGACGAGCTGTTCAATGACACGCCCGCCAGCCTGACCACCACCTTGGGCGCCATTGCCGCCACCGGCAGCCTGATCCTGTGGCCCACGCCCGAAGAACCACGCTTGATGAGCCTGGTGCCGCCCGTGCATTTCGCTCTGCTCAAGGCCAGTCAAATCCGCGACAACTTCTATCACGTGCAGCGTGAAATGAACTGGGCCGCAGGCATGCCGACCAATGCCTTGCTGGTGTCCGGCCCTTCAAAAACCGCCGACATCGAGCAAGTGCTGGCATATGGCGCCCATGGCCCGAAAGATCTGGTGGTGTTGATCCTGGAGGACGCATGAGCCTGCCCGCTACGTTTATGCGCGACGCCGAATGTCTGATCCCGCACGACCGGCGCTTCACCGATGCCTTGTCGACGCTGGCATTCGGCACCGACGCGAGCTTCTACCGATTGATTCCGAAACTGGTCGTTCGGGTTGAATCCGAAGATGAAGTGGTTGAACTGTTGCGTTTAGCGAGGCGCGACAACGTTTCGGTGACCTTCCGCGCAGCGGGCACCAGTTTGTCCGGCCAGGCTATTAGCGACTCGGTGCTGATCGTGCTCGGGGATAACTGGAACGCTAAAGAAATTCGCAGTCAGGGCATGCAAATCCGTTTGCAGCCAGGTGTGATTGGCGCCCAGGCTAACGCGTGGCTGGCGCCGTTCGGGCGCAAGATCGGCCCCGACCCGGCTTCGATCAATGCGTGCAAAATTGGCGGCATTGTCGCCAATAACGCCAGCGGCATGTGCTGCGGCACGGCGCAAAATACTTACCACACGCTGGCGGGCATGCGCGTTGTGCTAGCCGACGGCACGCGCATCGACACCGAGGATGCAGCCAGTGTTACCGCCTTTCGTCAAAGCCATGGTGCCATGCTCGAACACCTTGAGACATTGGCCCGCGAAACCCGCGCAAACACTGAATTGGCTGCAAAAATCCGCCATAAATACCGCCTGAAAAACACCACCGGACTGTCGCTCAACGCCTTGGTGGATTTTGACGACCCGCTGGATATCCTCAGCCACGTGTTGGTGGGCAGCGAAGGCACCCTCGGTTTTATCAGCGCGGTGACCTACGACACCGTTATTGATCACCCGCACAAAGCGTCGGCGCTGATCGTGTTTCCGGACGTGGAAACCTGCTGTAACGCTGTAACTGTGTTGAAAAGCCAACCCGTTTCTGCCGTTGAACTGCTCGATCGCCGCAGCCTGCGTTCTGTGCAGGACAAACCCGGCATGCCGGCGTTCGTACAGCAACTGTCGAACAATGCTTGCGCACTGCTGATCGAATCTCGCGCAGCCACGCAGACGTTATTGCACGAGCAGTTGGCGCACATCATGGGCTCACTGTCGGCATTCCCTGTCGAGAAGCAAGTCGATTTCACCGAAGACCCGGCCGAAAACGCCAAACTGTGGGCGATTCGTAAAGATACCTTCCCCGCCGTAGGCGCTGTGCGCAAAACCGGCACCACAGTGATCATCGAAGACGTAACCTTCCCCGTCGAACAATTGGCTATCGGCGTAAACCGTCTGATTGAGCTGTTCGACAAGCATCACTACGATGAAGCGATCCTTTTCGGACACGCGCTGGAAGGCAATCTGCACTTCGTCTTCACCCAAGGCTTCAACAGCCCAGAAGAAGTCGCACGCTACCAAGCGTTCATGGATGACGTGGCACAGTTGGTCGCCGTAGAGTTCGGCGGCTCGCTCAAGGCTGAACATGGCACCGGCCGCAACATGGCGCCCTTCGTGGAGCTGGAATGGGGCAGCGATGCCTATCAACTGATGTGGTCGCTCAAACGCTTGCTCGACCCGCAGGGCATTCTCAACCCGGATGTGGTGCTCAGCGAAGACCCGCAAATCCACCTCAAACACCTCAAGCCGCTGCCCGCCGCTGACGAGATTGTGGATAAGTGCATTGAGTGCGGTTTTTGCGAACCGGTCTGCCCGTCTAAAGGTTTGACCCTCAGCCCGCGCCAGCGAATCGTGATCTGGCGTGACATTCAGGCCAAAAAACGCGCCGGCGTGGACACCCGCGAGCTGGAAAAAGCCTACGAATACCAAGGCATCGACACTTGCGCCGCAACCGGTTTGTGCGCCCAACGCTGCCCGGTCGGTATCAACACGGGCGAGCTGGTGAAGAAACTGCGCGCGCGCAAAGCCGATCACACCAAGACCGCCGACTGGCTGGGCAACCACTTCGCGACCACGCTGCAAGGTGCGCGCTTCACGCTGCATGTAGCCAATGGCGCGCGCATGATGCTGGGTGCGCCGCGTCTTGCCAGGCTGTCTGCCACGCTGACCAGGGCCAGCAAAGGGCGCGTTCCCCTGTGGACCAATGCCATGCCGCAACCTGAGCAGGCGATACGTTTCGCCCCGCCGGTCAAAGATGCGCGCCCGCGCGTGGTCTATTTGGCCGCATGCGTATCCCGCGTCATGGGCCCTGCAGCGGGCGACCGCGAGCAAATGTCGCTCCTGGATAAAACCCGCGGCCTTTTGGAAAAAGCCGGTTACCAAGTGGTGTTCCCGGACAACCTGGACAGCCTGTGTTGCGGCCAGCCGTTTGCCTCAAAAGGGTACGCCGAACAGGCCGAACACAAACGTCAGGAACTGATCGGCGCCCTACTCCACGCCAGCCGTGGCGGGCTTGATCCGATCTACTGCGACACCAGCCCGTGCACCCTGCGGCTGGTGCAAGACCTGGGCGAAACCCGCCTCGACCTGTACGACCCGGTGCGGTTCATTCGCACTCACCTTGTGGATAAGTTGCGCTTCACCCCGCAAGCAGCGCCGATTGCCGTGCATGTCACGTGCAGCACGCAACACTTGGGCGAAAGTCAGGCCCTGATCGACATTGCGCGGTTGTGCAGCCAAGAGGTCGTTATCCCTGAAGGCATTCACTGTTGTGGCTTTGCGGGTGATAAAGGCTTTACCACCCCGGAGCTGAACGCCCACTCGCTGCGCACCTTGAAAGAGGCGGTGCAGCAGTGCAGCGAAGGCATCTCAACCAGCCGTACGTGCGAGATTGGTCTGACACAACATGGCGGCATCGACTACCACGGATTGGTGTATCTGGTGGATCGAGTAACCACCGCCAAAACGCTACAGCACTAGGGAATCAGGTCAAAACGAGACGCGCCTGCTTGCACTTAGGCGCGTCCTGCTCTTTACGTGGCCAAACTGCCCACCGATTTGTCGACTCTGCTCTCTGGTCAAATCCACCATGCACTTTACCGACAACACCAAACGGCGCGTGTGCCTGCTCAAACCATTTCCTGCCTCACTCGCCGAAGCGCTCTGCGCATCGGTGTGTAAAACTCAAAAAATGCGCCTGCCGCTCAAGAACAACCCTTGGCAGGAAAGCCCTTTTTACGCACAAAAAAAATAATCGGATGATGGCCAAATAAAAGCAGAACCCTTGAGCCCGGCTATAGTCAATTGGCTTGAGCCCCACTGTTTTGGGCTTATAACCGAGCCCGGAGACACCGGGCCTAACGTGTGCACAAGGAGTTTTCCCCATGAAACGTACCGCGCTTGCTGGCCTGTTTGTGGCTGCTGCAATGTTGGCCTCTCCGGTGTTCGCCAATGAGCCCGCAAAAGATGACCTGTGCGCCATCAACTTGCAGAAAATCAATGACGCGATGGCAACCTCGGGTGAGACCAGCGAAAACACCAGTGACGACATCAAGACCGGCGTTGAGAAAGCCAAGGCCGAACAGGCCAAGGGTGACAACGAGGCTTGCATCTCCACAACCTCCCAGTTGCTCCAGCGTATCCAGAACATCAACAAAGGTGGCGAAAGCAAATAAGCCTTGAGGTTGGCCTTCTGCGTCAGATTGGCGTAGACTCCGCAAGCTTGCTGGTTATACACAGCAAGCATCGGGGCCGTTTAGGATTCGACGCCGGTTGCGAAACTCTAGGTGCATGCCGAGTTGGTAACAGAACTCGTAAATCCACTGTTGCAACTTTCTATAGTTGCCAATGACGAAACCTACGAGGGTCAAGCTCTCGCAGCGTAAGCTGCCTTAGCCATCCTCCTGGCACCTTCGGGTCCAGCAATCACTAGGGGATGCCTGTAAACCTGAAGTGATTGTCATATAGAACAGGATCGCCGTGCAGTACGTTGTGGACGAAGCGGCTAAAACTTACACAACTCGCCCAAAGCACCCTGCCCTTCGGGTCGCTGAGGGTTAACTTAATAGAAACGGCTAAGCATGTAGTACCGACAGCGGAGTACTGGCGGACGGGGGTTCAAATCCCCCCGGCTCCACCACTTCAACATCTAAAGACGTCCAAGGACGTCTTTTTTTGTGCCTGAAATCCAGCAAACACGGGGCTTTCAGGTCCAATGGTGTCCGATGGTATCTGAGCTCATCCTACAATTCGTGTATTCCACGTGGTATTCCAAACCCACGACTGGTATTTTTTGGAATACACGTAGTATCGGAGATCACCATGGGTGCTCAAGCCACGCGGCTTTCAGACGTGAAAGTCAAAGCAGCGAAACCAAAAGAAAAAGACTACATCCTCACTGATGGCGACGGCCTTCAAATGAGGGTGAGAGCCAATGGCTCAAAGCTGTGGAATTTTAACTACATTCACCCAGCAAGCAAAAAACGAATCAACATGGGCCTTGGCACCTTTCCGGAGGTGAGCTTGGCTCAAGCCCGGAAAAGGACCGTAGAAGCCAGGGAGTTGGTAGCGCAAGGCCTAGATCCGAAAGAGAAGCGCGACGCGGATCGAAAAACCTTAAGAGCGACTACGGAACACACATTTAAAAACGTAGCCACCGCGTGGTTTGAGCTCAAGAAAGATTCCGTCACGACTGCCTATGCTGAAGACATCTGGCGTTCGCTGACGCTGCATGTTTTCCCCGACTTGGGTACAACCCCAATCTCAGCGATCAGTGCGCCGGAGGTCATAAAATTGCTTAGACCGCTTGAGACCAAAGGCAGCCTTGAGACCGTGAAGCGACTGAGCCAGCGTCTTAACGAAATCATGACTTACGGCGTGAACTCCGGCCTGATTCACTCAAATCCACTCAGCGGGATTCGCTCGGTCTTCAAGAAACCGAAAAAGAAAAACATGGCAGCGCTCGCGCCAGACGAACTGAAAGAACTAATGATGACTGTGGCCAATGCCAGCATAAAAAGGACTACACGATGCTTGATTGAGTGGCAGCTCCACACCATGACTCGCCCCGCAGAAGCAGCTACCGCACGGTGGGCAGACATCGATATCGGCAAGAAGATCTGGACAATACCAGCGGAGCGGATGAAAAAGCGTCGGACTCACATCATCCCACTTACGGAACAGGCTTTGGGGCTTCTAGAGGCTATAAAGCCGCTGAGTGGCCACCGCGAGCATGTTTTCCCAGCAGACCGTAATCCCCGAACCCATTGCAACAGCCAAACGGCCAATATGGCTCTGAAGCGTATGGGATTTGAAGGTCGCCTTGTGAGCCATGGAATGCGCTCAATGGCCAGCACCATCCTCAACGAGCACGGGTGGGATCCTGAGCTGATCGAGGTTGCGCTTGCTCACGTTGATAAGGACGAGGTACGTAGCGCGTATAACCGGGCCGATTACATTGAGCGTCGACGCCCAATGATGAAGTGGTGGAGCGAGCATATCAAGGAAGCGGCTACCGGAAACCTTTCAATAGCCGCAATCGTTGATAGCCGGGACTGAAGCTATACTTCAATGAGTTGGAAGACCAACATCTCATCTTTGGGTGGCCCGTGAGCAGGAATTAGTTTTCGTTCTACAGAGCTAAGTGAAGGCAGCGTTTTTTCGCTGCCGACCTGTTTGATAAAATGGCACGCCACGATAGTGGTAGTACTTTTAACGATTTACGCGACACAAGTGGATTGTCACTAAACAAACAATCAAATATCGATATATTCAAAACCACAAACTCCAGGAATGGTACGAATGTCGTTTGAAAAGCTGTCTAAAATTAATTTCGATGAGTTCATTCACGGCTTAAGGCAATCACTTCGAGCGTCGTATGAGCTCATATTCGAAGATACTGAGTTTGACGAATACATGCAGAGCATTCGAGTCAATATAGAGAGCGGCGACCTCGATCAGGAGCGCCTGAATGATGAGCTAATTAACTATCTTGCTTCAACTCCTCTCAGCCCCCACTACCCTTTTTTACGTGCTGCCGTTCTAACCGACTTAACCCTACAAGCTCTAGCTCGCAAGGATTATGAGGCCTTTATAGCGTTGGCTTTGCAGGCCAGCGCCTACGTTGAAGGCGCTGCTGTGCATGCGCAATTCAATTCACTACTGGATATCCCCGCTGCACTACGTCGACGAACCACGCAAGCAGCAGCGGCAGCCCGAAGTGAAACATTCCAATTAGCAAAGGATCAGGCACTGCTGCTAATCAGCCAAAGACGTCCAAGCGACGGATGGGATGATCTGACACATGCAGCAGAGTCAATAGAAGAAGAGCTAGGCGCCTTTATAAAAAGTAACAACATCAGTTTGACGAAAAAGCGGATCGTGAGCAATCTGAGACAATGGTCTAAAGAAGACGCAAACTTTCGAGACTCATTAAACCGCATACTTACACCTTCCCTCAGATAGTTTTCATACTCCGAGAGAGGATGACCGACGAGGCCGCCCTCTTTTCTTAACTGCTTGCTTTGGCATTTCTCCACGACCGAAAGTCCTAGCTCTTCCATCTATAACAATTCGAACGTAATATTCAATCTTAGTTAAGTAAACCGCTGCTTTCTGCAAATTCTTTCGCTTATCCTTGTCAGAGTGCTCAATCATACCAATGCCGCAAGCACGATACGCATCCTTCCTACGATTGCAATTGTAATACACCCCTCTTCCGTGAGTCGCTTTGTCGGCCCATGTCTCACCGATCATTCTGGCCCAGCCTATATCCTCCCTGACCCGAGAACCATCTAGAAAAAACATGCAGTGATAATGATACCCTTTGGAGAGTCCGTATTCCAACTTCCAAGAATGCCCTAGCAACGTGTTTGTAGGAAGCTTACGCCTCAACATACCCATTAACTTTTCTCTATGCAATTTTACGTCTTCGAAACTTAACTGCTCTCGCACTCCTCCACCACCGACTAGCTTTGAATATCCTAAATCTACTCGCAAAACCAATACTCGTGATGTTTCTTTAAAAATAGCATCAATATACGCAATGAGGCTTTTGTAATTTTTATTGGAAAGTCTACGGTGTGCATTTAGCTGCTTTCTGAAAGCCGCACCACGCACCAAGAGTCTAATCCGCTCAACAGCAACATTAATCGAATCGACCAGCGCAAGCAGATCACCATGAAAAATCTTCGGATTACGATGACTGTAATACTGAAGAGCATGCTCTTGAGTCGCTTGAAAGAAAACCTTAACCAATGGACTGAAATCATGAATTGGATAATACCGCTGAATTTCCTGCTTGGCCCAGATGTAAACCAGCAGTCGCTCTCCCATGCTGGTCAACTTTATTTTTTGCCCACCATAACCCTCCTGGAGATATGCCACAGCATCATCAGTCTCGACCACGTTTTGAACCAGCTTCTCTATTGCGCTAATTTTCAGTATCGCACTTCTTTCTCCATTGACTGCGATGGTTGCGGACGTATCACTATCGAAATACGATGTGGTACTTTCCAGCAAAGCCTCTTCGACGTATCTATCTACCCTTTTCATCCCAACCTCTACATCATCATTCTTCATAAACCTGTGCTATGTGCGCACAGCTTTAGTCAGCACAACAAGCATCATACAAACGTCTCGACTGACGGAGTGCTTATTAACTGCTCACTTTCATTGCTCGACAAACCTATTCACCATTGATAGCTCACTGACAAAAGTCAGAGCCATCAATAGGTATATATGCTCACAAACACCTAGAACTAATACTAATTAATACCAATAACAAAGAATCCAGAATTCCTCTATAGGAGATTCAGAAGGGAATCTAGGCACAGGAAGAAATCTGCAAAGCGTTGCTTCGGAGCAAAAAGGCATAGTTACAGAACCACAAACATCGAGTTAGTGCTACGCCAGATATGACCAATGACTGGTCAGGACTCAGAGTCGGTTGCCCTAGACTGAATCCAGTCGTTTATATGCGCTTCCAGCCATCCAACAGCTGAGCAGCCAAGCTTTATCGGCTTGGGGAAGGTCTTGTCGTACCTGGGCGAATTGACGTTCATCCGATCATAAATTGTGGACCGCGATAAACCGATACGTTCCTGGACCTGCCTCATCCGGAGAACCCTCATTTGCCTTTGCGTCTGCGCTTCCATCGTCAACCTCTCATGAGTCAAATTGGCTATGGATCGACTTTAAATATTCATGCGAATCCCGTGCAAAATTGTGCTTACGTAAAAAAATACACCTCGCGTAAGCCCTAAGAATGACGACCTGAAGAACTAACCCAAGCTTTCCTGAAGAACCAACACGCACAGCGGTTGTAGACCTAACTGGAACACCACACTTATAACCAAATAGAATATTAAAACCATTTAATATTCTTTCTTTGCTAGATGGATTCAAGCCAACTATCAACACACCAATCAAACTTATTTGAAATACATATTACCTAATTGGATATATGGATTATTCAAAGCGAAACGCCATCCACAACCAAGCACTCCACTACGGAAACTAAAATGAACAACTCATGCCCGAACTGTAATTCATCTCGCATAACCACTAGAAATATCGGACGAAAGACTGGCGGTTTTATTGGATCTGTAGGAGGCGCAACGAGTGGTGCCACGGGAGCGTTATCAGGTGCAGAGCTAGGCGCAACTTTAGGTGTTACTGGTGGCCCTATAGGCATTGCGATAGGGGGAATCGCTGGCGCCCTTATAGGTGGGCTATTCGGCGGAGTAGCAGGTGGCATTGCTGGCGCGACTGTGGGGGAACAGGTCGACACGAGAATACTTAACAACTTTCAGTGCTTACGTTGCGGTCATTCTTTTACGTCCAGAAGCTTATAAAGCACAACCCCTTTAACTTCATAAAACCTTGTTAGCGAGTTAAAAAATGGCTCATCTTATCGATCAAATGGCTTATGTCGGCGCTACTCCTTGGCATGGACTTGGCAACCAACTAACGAAAAAGCAACCTCTTGAAGTCTGGCAACAGGAAGCGGGAATGGACTGGCTGATACAGGAAAGCCCGGTCCACTACAAAGCTGGGTCTGTCGGCCACCTCGGAAGCATTCACACCTTCCCTGAACAGAAAGTACTGTACCGCTCCGATACGAAAGTCGCTCTCTCGTTCGTATCTCAACGCTACCAAGTGGTGCAGCCCCGTGAGGTATTAGAGTTCTACAGAGACCTCACCGAGGTTTCAGGCTACGAGCTAGAAACGGCCGGGGTACTGAAAGGTGGTCGTAAGTTCTGGGCACTTGCTCGAACTGGGCAAGGCACGACGCTCCGTGGTAACGACCAAGTGAATGGCTACCTGCTGCTTGCAACCTCCTGCGACGGTACGCTGGCCACGACGGCAACACCGACCACGGTGCGGGTGGTATGCAACAACACGTTGACCATAGCCCTGGACGGCGTAGCCAACGCTATCAAAGTACCGCACAGCACGCGTTTCGATTCACAAGTGGTGAAAAAGCAACTCGGTATCGCCGTCTCTCAATGGGACGAGTTCATGTACCGAATGAAATATCTGGCTGAGCGAAAGGTTCAGTGGCCCGAGGCGATGAGCTTCTTCATGAGCGTACTGTGTGACACCAGCCCGGATAGTCCGCTACCGCCAGTCCTTCCTAATGAGCGAGCGCTACGCAAGGTGCAGAGCCTATATGAGGGTCAGGGACGAGGATCGACATTAGAATCAGCTCAAGGTACCGCCTGGGGATTACTGAATGCTGTAACCGAGTATGCGGATCACGAGCGACGCGCCAAGAGCAGTGAGTATCGGATCGACTCAGCATGGTTTGGCCAAGGTGCAGCGCTCAAGCAGAAAGCCCTCAAATCCGCACTTCAATTGGTGGCATAAGTGGCGTGCAACCGGGCAACCGGCTGCACGCTTATCCTAACCTTCCAATTCCTGGGATATTTGTGACAGGAGCATTTCCTTGGACATTTCCGGATCCTGGAGCAACTGGCTTTTGATAAGCACAGTTGCGGGATGAACTCCAAGATGGGCAGAAAGCTCAATTAATTTTTCTACGGAAGGGCTTTTCAAGCCTCGTTCAACATCGCTGACGTAGCTCTGGCTCGGAGCAAGCTGCTCTTGGGCAATGCCATGTCTGCTCCTCAGGATTTTCACTGCCATCCCGAAGGCTTGCTTTGAGTCCATTTCTGTTGCTCGCAAAAGCAACGATGAAGCCTTCGGAAGCGCAAAAGCACTATGCTCGATTGAGTATATTCGGCTAAAATCCGAAAAAACCTTCCCACATTCTTCGATTGGATCGAATGCAGGTAGCTAACCATGTGATTGCCATCTCGCAGAGCTCGCTCGTCCCTCTCGCCACCACATGGCTCAAGGAGTACACACTCTACGATTCGTCAACTGTGGTTACGACTTTCCAAAAAGAGCGGGGATACCTTCATCTTGCTTTTGTTTCTTCTATGCACTTTTAAATCCGAAAAGGGAATCTCATGAAAATCGTGTACAAAATATTTGCGCTTACTCTGATGACATCATCTGCATACGCTGCTGATCTATATAGCCAATATTCAACTCCCGACTCTATAAGTTGCACTGGCCCTCACAGCAACGTATGTACCGACACTACCCGCCCTGACGACATTGTCGTCCAATACAAAGATGCTTATGGCAAAGTCACCATGCAACAAGAGCCCTCTTTTGAAATAGTTACTTGTATACGCATTTCAGACAAGTGCATTGACAATGATCGCAACTACCGAGGAAAATCGATAACGGGTCGCGATGTTAAATATGTGGTATTCAAAGATTTTTATATTTATCCGGGAGGTGACGGCAAGGATTGGGCATACAAAAATGGTACGGGACCTCTATTCGGAGGTGCTTCAGCAGCCAGCTCCGTAGTAGCACCTGCGACCTCTTCAGTGAAAGCAACGCCTACAGCTAACGGCACCTATGACATCTGGTGCGATCCGCAAGGCGATAGCTGCGATCTGACCATTGACGGAGGGAGTGATCAAATAAGTCGAGCCAGATTGCCGGTTTATATGCCGCTGGCGTCCGACACAAGCAACTGCACTATGGAGTTCTGCTATAACTCTAAGCAAGACGTAATTGGACTTAACCCTGATTACGCCCTTTGGAAAAAATAATTAGCTTCGGAAAACGCCTTAGCAGAAATAATGGTTATCGGTGATGACTCAGTCAGCTCACGCTGGCTGATATCTCACCGAGAAAAACTTCAAATGCGACGCGAACAACAAGATCGCCTCACCCGACCATCCGTCCTGTTTTTGGCTAACCTCTTGACTTTGAGCAACAGAGAGCTGTATGAATATACAGCTGAAGTAGCAGAAACGCCGCAATAGCGATCAGCCTAAACCATTGATCGCTGCGTCGGAGTCCAGCGATCTAGGTCAACAGCTATATGTCGACATCCAACGCGGCTCAGATAGTGAGCTGCACTATCAAGCGTTTTGAACCGCCGTACATGACCACGTTTTGCCTGCAAAGCACATTTCGTAAGGCCGTTTCCCACGAGCACTACGAAAGCGTCCTGTTCGGCAGAAATTGTCACTTCTATCTGAGCACCAACGCCTAGCATTTCCCTGAGGGATTCACCTTTAATCATGCCTTCAATAGCCATCGCGACAACCCTCGTAGGTCGCCAGCTTATGCCATTTCCCCAAAAAACCCAAGGCGAATACCCAAAATAGCCAAAACGGGCTCCACTATTGCCACAAATGAGCTTTCCTGATAATTTACCAGTATGAGTATTAATAGCAAAGCCTTCAGAATTCACTCTTTGGGCCAGGGGCAAAACGTATGACGCTACGAGTAGCTTCCTTTTTCGCAGGCATCGGTGGCTTCGATCTTGGTTTCGAACGCGCCGGCATGAAGGTCGTCTGGCAATGCGAGGTTGAACCGTTTTGCCAGAAAATTCTTTCGCAGCATTGGCCACACGTTCCGTTGGCAAAAGACATTACAAAGGTAACCCCAGATGAAATCCCAGATGCAGATGTTTGGGTGGGAGGATTCCCCTGCCAAGATGTCTCCCTCGCCCGAATGGGCCCCAGAAGCGGACTCAAAGGAAAAAAGTCTGGACTCTTCTACGACTATGCAAAACTTATTGAAAGCCGCCGCCCCTCTGTTGTCGTTATCGAAAACGTATCAGGTCTCCTCTCTTCCCACGAAGGACGCGACTTCGGAATCGTCATTCAAACGCTGGCCGAACTCGGGTATGGCGTGGCATGGCGAGTGCTTAACAGCCGCTACTTCGGAGTCCCCCAGTCTCGCCAAAGAGTCTTTATTGTTGCCACTTATAGAGACCCAGGACTTGCCGGAGAAATACTTTTTGAGCCCCAACGCAGCGAAGGGAGCGATTCGACGAGCAGACCAAATGGGCAGAAGCCTATTTCCCCCTTTAAGACAAGCTATGGAGATCCTGTCAACGGGCCCATCGTCCAAGGAATAGCGTACTGTTTGTATGCTTGCTCCGCGCGTCATACAGGAACAGATTGGAGTCGCACCTACGTATCCTATCCCGCAGGCCGTGTACGGCGTCTTACGCCGCTTGAATCAGAGCGGATTCAAGGCTTCCCCGACAACTGGACATTGCCGGTAGACAGCGACGATGATTCAGACAGGATTGAATCAAAGCGTTATCACGCAGCGGGCAACGCAGTCACGGTGAATGTAGTGGAGTGGCTTGGTAACCGGGTACGGAGCGCAGTAGAACGCAAGCAGGCCTCGAACTTGAAGCCTGCCACAAAGCGCTCAAAAATCGACGCGCATGTCCTCGTAGAGCTGACTTAGTAATTTCGGACTAGGCCATTCTAATTTGTTCGCTGGTAGCCGGGTCAAGGGAATGGGACCGGCAACCGCTTCAAAGCTTTGCATTACCACCGGAGAGTTAGCAAATGCGATTTTTGCTAACTCGGTTATAACGACCTCATACCCAACCCCGTCATACCTCAACGCCAACAAATACTGATCAAACGCCCAGTGATGCAATTTACAAAGGCATATTCCATTAACAACAACATCTGCCTCGTATTGCGACCAAGGGATAATGTGCGCAGCATCGACGCCAGCTATACGAACACTTTCTGATGTCGGAAGTTTTAGGCCGCAGAATAAACAACCCGAGTCATAAGCCCGTCTTACATCCCTTCTAAATTGCGTAGATGCCGGCCCACGATCTTTTTGAAGGCGCCACCGATCAGCAACCCTCCTACGGATTTCAATGTCTGTCGGATCGATTTCGTCAAGAGGAGGAGCTTCAACCATCGGTTGTGATCGCAGCATATCGAGCAACAACGGAACGGGATCTTCCCCGGAAATCAAGACTGCATCACTGTCCTTAGCCGCTTCTTCAGTCGCCCTAATCACATCAAGCACAAGGCGCTCAGTAGCGCTACTGATAACGCTACCTGTTTGGATATTTGCATGATGCGCTCGTAAAGCTTGCGCTACACGAAGCGGAAGGCTATCGACCTTCTGGTAAAGGTGCATAATCTGAGAGATACGCTTTGTAAAGTCGATCTCTTGACTCACGCTGTCATTTACACAGTCGATTCCACCAAGCTTAATAATTACCTGGTCATCGAGAACCACTACGGACTTAATCTCAACGCTCGAAAGAATGTAACGTTCAGCGATAATTACCGGTTGACCACCAAGTAACTGGCTTTCTTCTCGAATAGACTTCGGCATCAGTAGCAATGCCTCAAGCTGTCTTTGAATATGTATGCCGGTATTACTGAGACGGCGTAATCGTGGCTTACCGCCTTGTTTTTTTAATGCGATATTTGTAGGTATCTTGCCAAGTCCCGGGCCTGCATCAATCACCAGCTGTTTTTCTACTAGCATCGTGGTGGTGTAACCATCAACGGCACCAGCCAACTCGTACTCGCCGCGACCATTACTGGAACGCTTGTGGATTTTCATTTAGCAATCTCATTGGCATCAGCGAATAAATCTCTGATGCCAATTCCGAGCCCTTCCGAAAGCGCATGAAGAACTGTCACAGTGGGATTTCGCACTCCTCGCTCGATGCCGCTGATATAGGTGCGGTCCAGATTTGAACGCGCACCAAGCTCCTCTTGAGACCATCCTTTTGCTAAGCGAAGGGTCCGGACACGCGTACCAAGCGAAATGCAAACTTCGTTATCATTCATCCCATGACTTTCATTCAAATGATGACAATCGGTCTACGGACTATGAGTCACACCCACCTCTGCCCCAGCCTTCTTTTGGCGTCAGGGCGTGTAACGATGGGTTGGGGTGACGGAGCTGGTGAAAAATAAAAACTGAGTCAGAATTACCCCCTCAGAGTGTGCTTTTAAAAACCCGACCGCATCAACCAAATCCCACGCTTCAGTACCTTCGGATATCCGCAAATTACGCGCACGCTAAACTGAAGTGGGGGGACAAAATCTACTACTTCAACAAAAGCTAGCAAAATAAGGCCTAAACTAGTAAATAACGCCGCCCACAAGCCGGGTTAACCTAAAAACGAATGGCTAGAGCAGGAGGTACTATGGGCGGATCCCAACGTCAGATCGGAATTTGATCGAGTTCTCCGAATCAGGGTAAACCTCATCGTTTCGGCCGATCACGCCTCAGAGCATTGCAAAGGCGGACGGTATTCCAAAAAGTATTCCAAGAGAACAAGACAATACTAAAAACGCTTATAAATCAATAGCTTAACAAAGCAATTCAGATTACCCCGGCCCACCAATTTGTCTTCCCGGGAAGACCCAGAAAAGCCGTAAAGCCTAGAGAAATCAAAGCTTTACGGCTTTTTTCTTGCCCGCGTTTTCCCACTTAATCCCAGGGCATCCCACGGTTGACGGGGGCATATATGGGGGCATAAAACGCTCATCAGCTCGCTCGGAGAGGATGTGCCCCCAATGCCCCTGAAAGACACCAACTGCCGCAACGCCAAGCCCCAGGACAAGCCGTACCGCTTGTATGACGAACAGGGCTTGTACCTAGAGGTACAGCCCAATGGAGGCCGTTACTGGCGCTTGAAGTACCGCTTTCTGGGAAAGGAAAAACGCCTGGCCCTTGGCGTTTACCCCGAGGTCGGCCTGCAGAAAGCCCGTCGCAAACGTGATGACGCTCGTATTCAGCTTGCTGGCGGACAAGACCCTTCGCTGCAAAGACGCATGGCCAAGGTGGTCAGCCAGCTCGATCACCAACACACCTTTGAATCGGTCGCAAAGCAATGGCTCACTATTCGCGAGTCAACCTGGGATACGGAGTACATCCGTACGGTGCGGCAGCGCCTTGAGCTCAATGCCTTCCCCTGGCTGGGAAAACTCCCGATCAGCAGCATCACCACGCCCATGCTGGTCGAAAACCTCCAGCGCATCATCAAGCGCGGTGCTCGTGAGACGGCGCGTCGTGTAGCCCAAATCTACAAACAGATTTTCGAGTTCGCCGAAGCTGCCGGAATCACCCCACCCAACCAGATTGGTAACCTCTCTCGTACGCTCCCAGCAAAGCGGGTGAAACACTTTGCCGCCGTGACCGATCCTGAAAAACTCGGCGCACTGCTCAAAGCACTGGATAGCTACACGGGAACACTGCCTGTTTGTTGTGCACTCAAACTGGCCCCGTTGCTGTTCTGCCGGCCCGGTGACTTGCGCCACATGGAGTGGTCGGAGGTCAATCTGGATGCGGGCGAGTGGTTGATTCCCGGCCACAAGATGAAAGGACTCACTGTCACTAAACAGGATCGCCCGGATCATTTGGTTCCCCTCAGTCAGCAAGCAATCGCTGTTCTGCGCGAGCTTAAACCACTCACCGGTAGACATCGATATGCCTTCCCCTCAGCCCGAGGAGGCGATCGACCGATGTCCAACAATGCCGTTCTCAGTGCGTTACGCCGCATGGACATCAGCGGCGACGAAATGACAGGGCACGGCTTTCGTGCGACCGCGAGAACCATAGGTGCTGAGGTGCTGGGATTTCGCCCCGACCTCTTGGAGCATCAGCTTGCGCACACGGTAAAAAATCCGCTGGTCTGCGCAGGCCACCGCCTTGCGCGCGCCAGAGGCGACGGCGTGGTTAAAGCGTTCAACGAGTTGTTGCCGTTCTGGCAGCGAGGTCAAACGTCCTCGCTGTCGTTTCCCCAGAAGGCATTCATCTTTTTTCTCAGTACCAATATGGCGGCGGTTTCCGCCAGCGCCTTGTCCTTGCGCCGCAACTCGCGCTCCAGTTCGGTAATGCGTTTCTTGTCGGCACGTGCTTGATCTCGCTCTGCCTTGAGCTGCGCTTTAGCGGACATCTGGCCCGTAATGCAGGCTTGACGCCACGCGCTGATTTGCTCGGGGTACAAACCTTTGCTGCGGCAGTATTCGCTGAGCTCGATCTCGCTCAGGGTGGCCGCATGCAATACCGCTGCGAACTTGGCTTCAGCGGGCCAGTCATCGGTGTTGTTCTTGTCTCCAGGCACTACCGCGCCTCCTGCTTTGAGCTTGGTGCGCCAAGCATACAGCGTCGCTTCGGGGACACCTTCTTGGCGAGCGAGCTCAGCTACGGAGTGGTTGAGTGGCGGGAGTAACTTGTTCAGCAGGGCAGCTTTACGCTCAGGTGAATAGCTCGACATTACAGCTCTCTTTGACGCCCCCGATCTATCGTTTTGATAAATCAGCTCAGGCGACAACTAGCCTGACACCGGGGGTGCTCAAGACCATCTTTGAGCCAGACGCTGGCTATCACGTCTACATCGACATCAAGGTGTAGTGGTCTAATGAAACCGGACACCCATTTAGGCGAGAATGCTCGCCAGATCGAGGTGTCAGATGACCAAACAACGCCGTTCCTTTTCTGCTGAATTCAAACGCGAGGCTTCCGACCTCGTGCTC